>JACMOI010000005.1 GCA_014378105.1 Pseudopedobacter sp. | reverse complement strand
TTAAAAATTGCTTTTCCAAACAAGAATTTTGTGCCTGTTTATTGGATGGCGACAGAAGATCATGATTTTGAAGAAATAAACCATACTTATCTTTCTGGCAAAAAAATAGAATGGAAAAACAATGTTGCTGGTGCAACTGGTAGGCTGGCTACAAAAACAATTATCCACGCTTTAAATGATTATAAAGGTGTTTTAGGCATATCAGAAAATGCACTAAAACTATCAGAAATTGTTTCTAAGGCTTACGCCGATGATAAAACGCTAGCAGAAGCAACGCGTTATTTGTCAAATGAACTTTTTGGCGAATATGGCTTAATCATTATTGATGCTGATGATAAAATCTTAAAATCTCAATTTATTGATATTATAAAGCAAGATATTATCCAACAGAACAGTTTCAGAAATATCGAGGAATGCAGTAAAAAATTAGTCAAAATTGATATTGAAGCTCAAGTAAATCCAAGAGAAATTAACTTTTTTTATTTAACAGATGATTTACGAGAACGCATTGTTTTTGAAAATGGAAAGTATCAGGTTTTAAATACTGAGATTTCATTTAACGAGACAGAATTAAAGAAGGAAATAAAAGAAAATCCAGAAAAATTTAGCCCAAATGTGGTGATGCGTCCGCTTTATCAAGAAGTGATTTTACCTAATTTGGCCTACATTGGCGGCGGCGGCGAGTTAGCATATTGGTTACAATTAAAATCTAATTTCGATTTTTATAAAATTGATTTCCCCTTACTGGTTCTAAGGAATTCGGCCATGATTGCAGATGAAAAATCTGTTGCTAAACTTCATAAATTAAATTTGGCTTTCTCCGATGCTTTTAAAGCGACAGAAATTTTAAAAAAAGAATATGTTGATTCACATTCTGCACATACTTTAAATTTAAAAGTTGAATGGCAAGAACTTCAATCAATTTTTAAAACTCTAAAAACAAGAGCCGCTAAAATTGATCCTACTTTAAAACCAAGTACCGAGGCTGTTGAGGCAAGATTAAAAAAAGCGATAGATAGTTTAGAAAAAAAGTTGATGCGGGCAGAAAAAAGAAATTTTTCTGAAGCAATTGATGATATAGAAAAGTTAAAAAGTCAACTATTTCCAAGCGGTGGTTTACAAGAAAGAAAGGAAAATTTTGGTTTATTTTATGTTAAATACGGAGAAGATTTTATCCCACAACTGATTAAACATTTTAAACCATTAGATTTTAAGTTTACTATTTTATATTAAAATACCGCTCAATATTAATAACTCCTCGATTTAAAAAATGAAACTATCAAACAATAAAATTTTAATAACTGGGGGCGCAAGTGGAATTGGCTTTGGCCTAACAGAAAGATTTATTTCTGAAAATAATCAGGTAATTATTTGTGGAAGAAGAGAGCAAGCATTAAAAGAAGCTCAGGAAAAATTGCCAACCCTAATCACCAAAGTTTGCGACTTATCCATCGAAAAAGAAAGAATTGAACTATTTAATTGGATTAGAGAATTTCATCCTGATGTTAATATGCTGGTAAATAATGCAGGCATCCAAAATTGGATGAATATTAGCGATACTGATTTTTATGGAAAGGCAGAGCAGGAAATTACAACCAATATTTTAGCTCCAATCCACTTGACTAATTTATTTATCGAATTAGAATCTTTAAATACTATCATCAACGTAACATCAGGATTGGCTTTTGTACCATTTACCAAGGTTCCTGTTTATTCAGCTACTAAAGCATTTTTTCATTCCTTCACTCTTTCTTTGAGACACTTGTTAAAATCAAAAAATATTGAAGTAATAGAAATGATTCCACCAGCTTTAAATACAGATCTTGGTGGAAAAGGAATTCATGATGAACACCCTGGTGTAAGTCTATTTGTTGATTCTGTTTTTCAGCAAATGAAAGATGGTAAAGATGTATTGACTTTCGGGTTTAGTGAAATGCTAGCAAATGCCAGCCAAGAAACTGTTAAAGCCACTTTTAAAAACATGAATCAATAAAAAATGGAATTTTTCACTTTCCCAGAAGATACATTAAGAGATTTTACCCAATCGGTTTTTAAAAAAATGGGTTGTTCTCATGAACATGCTAAACTGGCAACTGAGGTTTTAATTAAGGCTGATTTACGCGGAATAGATTCTCATGGAGTTGCTCGATTAACTGGCTATGTTAGACTTTGGGAAAAAGGCAGGATCAATCCAAAACCAAATATTAAAATAGTTCATGAAACTGCAACAACAGCAACTGTTGATGGTGATGCCGGTTTAGGTTTGGTAGTTGCGCCTTTTGCGATGGATTTAGCCATTAAAAAAGCAAAAGAATTTGGATCTGGCTGGGTAGCGGTAAAAAACTCTAACCATTTTGGGATTGCAGGATATCATAGTTTAAAAGCAGTAGAAAACGATATGATTGGTTATGCTTTAACAAATGCAAGTCCGTTGGTTGCCCCTACTTTTTCTACAGAAAGAATGTTGGGAACAAACCCAATTTGTTATGCTTTCCCGGCAGGGAAATATCCGCCAGTAGTAGTAGATATGGCAACTTCGACCGCAGCAAATGGTAAATTAGAAATCGCCCAACGAAAGGGTATCAATGTGCCAGAAGGGTGGATTCAAGATAAGAATGGCAATGCTGCTTTAAATCCTGCCGATTTGAAAAATGGAGGTTCACTTCTACCGCTTGGCTCTGACAGAGAACACGGAAGTCACAAAGGTTTTGCCTTAAGTGCTACTGTAGATATTCTTTCTGCGGTTTTATCCGGGGCAAGCTATGGCCCTTGGGCGCCACCTTTTGTTGCTTTTATGGACCCATTACCCAACCAACCCGGAGAAGGTTTAGGGCATTTTTTAGGGGCGATGCGTGTAGATGGGTTTAGACCAATTGAAGATTTTAAAGCCAATATGGATAATTGGATCCAACGTTTTAAAGACGCTAAGCCAATTGATGAAAGCCAAAAAGTGATTATCCCTGGTGAACCCGAATTAGCTGCTGAAAAAGAAAGAAAAATGAATGGAATTCCATTAATTGATGCTGTGGTAAATGATTTGAATGAGGTTGCTGAGAAATTAGGGTTGAACAAACTTTAAATTCACCTCATGCCTAACCGAAATATCATCTCCCTCTCCCAGTGGGAGAGGAATTAAGGGTGAGGGGACGAAATGTGGTTTGATACAAAATTCTGTTTTCACCTCATCCCTAACCCTTCTCCTCAAGGAGAAGGGCACCGACGTTTCATTGATTCTTACTATTCAATTCCTTCATTACTTTTTCTAAATCAGCCAAAATATTTTCAGGCCATTTGTAAACTGTATCATTATCATACCTTACGATGTAGTTTCCTAAAGATTTTAGATACTCATCCCTTATAAAATCATAGTTCGATTGCCCTAACTCATTATGAATTTTTCCATCAATTTCCACAATTAATTTTAGTTGATGACAATAAAAATCAACGATGTATTTTCCAATTTGATGCTGCCTTCGAAATTTATAATTCCCAAACTTTCTATTGCGAAGAATAGACCACATTCGCATTTCAGAAGGTGTTTGTTCTTTTCTTAATAATCGTCTAAATGATTTAGAGTCCATATTTAAATTTAGTGGTTTTTTTAGAAATGTTTTCACCTCATCCCTAACCCTTCTCCTCAAGGAGAAGGGAACTGATATGTTTTTCTCCCTCTCCCTGTGGGAGAGGGATTAAGGGTGAGGGGACAGAATTTCATTTAAATACAAAGTTCTAACTTCCCTAAAACAAAAAAAGGAAACCCATTGCTGAATTTCCTTTTAATAATCATATATAGGTTTGATTAATGGATTCCCATCAACAATCTATTCCATCTAATTTTACTCAAAAAAGAACCATTTTCATCCCAGCTCATCCAAACAAATAAAGCTTTACCAACAATGTGATTTTCTGGAACAAAGCCCCAATAACGCGAATCTAAAGAGTTATGACGATTATCACCCATCATCCAATAATAATCCATTTTGAAGGTATACGTATTAGATTTTTTACCATTGATATAGAAATCATTGCCTTTTATCTCTAAAGTATTTCCCTCGTAAATAGTTATTGCTCTTTGATAGACAGGGTATGTTAAGCTGTCTAAAGTGATTGTCCATCCCTTTTTCGGAATGATGATTGGACCAAAATTATCCTGATTCCATTTAAAATGAGGATCATGAGGGAATACCTGTTGATCAAAATCTGCTCTATCTCCTACAATTGGCGTGATGGCTTTTACATTCGAAAATGCCTTGATTTTTTCAACTGATTCTTTAGGCATGGTCATGATATATTCATCGGTATTGGCTCTTTCTACATCAACCTTAATATCAGCTAAAGCTTTTGGATTAAAATCAGTGCCATCAGTCTTTATGTAGTATTGCGTTTGACTCATCATAGGCAACTCATTCGCTTTTCCGTTAATAAATACCCGAGCATCCACAATTTTTAAAGTATCTCCGGGAATACCGATGCATCTTTTGATATAATTTTCACGTTTATCAACCGGGCGACTCAATGGAGCGTCTGCATCCATTGGATAATTGAATACCACTACATCATTTCTTTCGACCTTACCAAAACCTGGCAAACGGTAATAAGGTAATTGAATACCATCCCAATATGCTTTTGTATTGATGATGGGCATCGTATGGTGTGCAAATGGAAAGGCTACCGGTGTAATTGGTGTACGAGCTCCATAATTCATTTTACTCACGAAAAGAAAGTCTCCTACTAAGAGCGTCCTTTCCATCGAACCAGTCGGAATGGTATAAGCCTCGATAAATAAACCTCTAATAATGGTTGCTGCAATAACTGCAAAAACAATCGCATCAAGCCACTCGCGGCCAGCGCTTTTTTTCTTTTTTTCTTTATTCTTTTTCCAGAATTTCCAATTCATTTTAAATTGATTTAGCCTTTAAAATCGTACATTTCTTTGACGGAGTAAAATCCTGTTTTACCCTTTAACCATTCGGCAGCTAACACAGCGCCCAGCGCAAATCCTTGACGGCCATGTGCTATATGCTTTAATTCTATGCGGTCTACATCCGAATCATAGATTACTGCATGCGTTCCAGGAACCTCTCCCTCTCGGTAAGATTCTATGATTAGATGATTGGGTGGATGAACTGTTACATCATCATCTGCATTTATAGCTACCCACTCTGTTTTTTTATCAAATTGTTCGATAATATCTTCGGCTATGGTAATGGCAGTACCGCTTGGTGCATCTAATTTATGGATATGATGAATCTCTTCCATACCCACATCATATTGATCTGAGAATTGATTCATCATCTTAGCTACCTGCTGATTAATTCGGAAAAAAATATTGACCCCAACACTAAAATTAGAGCCGTACATCACGGTCGCTCCTGCCCCCTCGCATTGGTCTTTTACTTTTTGCAAATGACCATACCAACCAGTTGTACCTACCACTAAAGGAGTTCTAGATTTGATACATTCTTCGATATTATTCATTACAGCATCTGGTGTACTAAATTCAATCGCTACATCTGCTTTAGACAGATTTTCTGACGTCAGTTCGTGGCTATTATCTTGATCTATCGTCAAAACAATTTCATGACCCCTATCTATTGCAATAGATTCAATCATTTTACCCATTTTTCCGTATCCTAACAGGGCTATTTTCATTTATTAAAATTTAGTTTTAAGGTCAACATAGGCATTGGTGCCGCATAGCCAGTTGATGCGTACGAAGGTATATAAATTGACGGCTTTATTCTAAAAGATAAATCATCGCCTACATCAAACGTGGCCAGTTTTGCACTCACATAGGATTCCAAGATTTGGAAGCCATAAAATGCGATGAAACCATACAAAGACAAATCTCTGTTTCTACGGTAAAAGTCTTTTGCACTGTAAATCTGCTGATCAGGAATTCCCTGATATTGTGGGAATTTATAGCGATCAATTTGGGCTAAATTTTGATTGGCTTTTCTAAATTGACTTTCGGTAAGAAATTCTTTGTAGTATTTATTGTTAAAATCATAATACAAAGCAATCCCAACAAAACCACCATATATGATAGGTACCTTCCACCATTGATGGTTACGGGCTTGTCCCCAACCGGGTAATATTGCTGATCTTAAAGCTGCTTTCCTCGTGTTTTGTAAATAGGTTGAGTCTTTAAACAAGGATCCTATTTCTTGACCAAACTTTTTGGCTTTTAGCTTTAAAGAATCTGATTTACTTTTTTGATCTGACTTTCCCAAAGTACTATCCCGTTGCTGAGCTTTTCCCCGCAACATCGCAAAAGTGAATAAAACCAAAAAATAGTATTTTAACATTACCAGTCTAGCAATTCAAGGATACGACTGAGGTCATCATCAGAAAGAAAAGGGATTTCTATACTTCCTTTTCCACCGTCCTGAACTTTCATTTTAATTTTTGTTGCAAATTTAGATGAAAGATCATCCTGAATTTTTTGGTATTGAAACGAAATTCCATCGCTTTTCTTTTCTTTGGGTGTAGGTTTTATTCCGGTTTGCTTCATAGAGCGAACCATGTCCTCCACTTTACGAACCGATAAATCTTTATCTAAAATCTCTTGAAAGATAAAAAGTTGGGTGGCAGGGTCAGCAACATTGATTAATGCTCGAGCGTGACCCATACTTATTTTATTATCGCGAATAGCAGCTTGAATGGTTGGCGGCAATTTTAATAATCTTAAATAATTGGTAACCGTTGATCTATTTTTTGAAACGCGATCTCCTAATTCTTCCTGATTGATTGCACACTCCTCAATCATCCTTTGAAAGCTTAAAGCGACTTCAATAGCGTTTAAATTCTCACGTTGAATATTCTCAATCAATGCCATTTCTAGCATTTGCTGATCATCCGCAGTACGAATATATGCCGGGATCTCTGTAAATCCTGCCATTTTAGAGGCTCTCAATCTACGTTCTCCAGAAATCAGTTGATAATTATCATGACCCATTTGCCTAACTGTGATGGGCTGAATCAATCCTTGTAATTTGATGGATTCTGATAACTCTCTTAGAGCGTCTTCATCAAACTCGAAACGAGGTTGATAAGGATTAACGGCTACCTGATGAACCTTGATATGACTAATAGCACCTAACGCTGCTGATGGATTGTCTGTGATCGAGTTACTGTTATTACGGTCGTTTCCACCACGCGAGTAATCAGGATGATCATTTAATAATGCACTTAAGCCTCTTCCCAGTCCTATTTTTCTGTCTTTACTCATTATTTCACTACCTCCGTTTTATCAGCTGGGTTTTCTTTACTTAAACCATTTTTATAAATGATTTCTCTGGCTAAATTTAAATAATTGATGGCGCCTTTAGAGTTCGCATCATGCATAATTACGGATACTCCAAAGCTTGGTGCCTCGCTCAATCTGGTATTTCTGGCGATGATGGTTTGAAAAACTAAATCTTCAAAATGCGAGCGAACTTCTTCTACCACCTGATTTGACAGACGTAAACGAACATCATACATCGTTAATAAAATACCTTCAATCTGCAATTCAGGATTTAATCTGTTTTGTACAATTTTAATGGTATTTAATAATTTGCCTAACCCCTCCAGAGCGAAGTATTCGCATTGAACAGGGATAATGACAGAATCGGCACCTGTTAAAGCATTGATGGTAATTAAGCCCAAAGATGGTGAACAATCGATGATGATAAAATCATAATCTTTCTTCACTTTCTCCAAAACCGCTTTCATTTTATATTCACGGTCATGCAGATTAATCATCTCAATCTCGGCGCCTACTAAATCAATATGAGCGGGAAGTAAATCTAAGTTGGGTGTATCCGTTTTCTGAATAGCTTCCTTAGCAGGAACTTCATTGATGATACACTCGTAAATGCTATTTTTTATGGTGCGAGGGTCAAAACCAATCCCGGAAGTAGAATTAGCCTGTGGATCTGCATCCACAATTAAAGTCTTAAATTCTAAAACTGCTAAACTTGCCGCTAAATTTATAGAAGTGGTCGTTTTTCCTACTCCTCCTTTCTGATTGGCAATGGCGATGATTTTACACATGTATGATTATCCTTTGAAGCTTCTTGTTTACAATGTTTTAAGTTAAAAATAGGCTATTTTTTGTATTTTAGCCAATATTTAACGCTTTTCAACAAGTCGGCAAGATACAAATTTAAACAATATCAATTTCCACACGTTAAAGCAATTTATAAACAAAAAGAGCACATGACATTAATTGTTTCGGGTACCAACCGACCAAATAGCAATACCTTTAAAGTATCAAAGTATTACCAAAAAGTTTTAGCCGAAAAAGGTGTCGATTCTATTATTTTAGATTTGTGCAATCTTCCAGAATCTTTAATTAGCCCAAATTCTTATCAAAAAAATTATACCGATTTTCAAGATTTTCAAACTCAAATAGATGCTACAGAAAAACTTATCTTCGTTATTCCAGAATATAATGGTAGCTACCCTGGCGTATTGAAACTTTTTGTTGATGCTTGCGCCTATCCAAATTCGTTTTTTGATAAAAAAGCTGCCTTAGTTGGTATTTCAACAGGAAAATATGGAAATATTCGTGGGATTGATCACTTCACTGGCGTTTGCAATTATGCCAATCTTCATGTGTTACCACTAAAAATACATATTCCCTACATTAATTTAGAGCTTAATAAAGAGCATCATCTTTATAAAGAAGACACCCTAAAATTTACCAATCAGCAAATAGATCGGTTTATAAAATTTTAAAAAAGCAACGCTGCTGCTTCTCAAATTCAAAGAGTCTCGCTTTACGCTATTTTTTTGCTGACCTATAATTTCAAAAGCAAAAAATGCTATATCATCAGGTTTATAATTAATGGGCTGTTGTAATAAAACTTAAATTTTTATTCTTCCTGCTTTTGCAACCTAATAATTACAATTAAATCATTGACAACATGGATAGCCAAATCAAAAAATTGCTATCTTTAAAATTCATTTCTAGAGTAACTAATTACCCAATAAATCTATTCATGGATATCAAAATTACCAAAGCGCAACATTCAAAATTAGAAGATATTGATTTTGATAATATTCCTTTTGGAAAATATACGTCAGATCACATGTTTATGATGGACTATGCTGATGGAGCGTGGGGGAATTTCAAAATTATTCCTTATCAAGGCATCGTCCTCGATCCTCAATCAAAAGCCCTACAATATTGCCAATGTATTTTTGAAGGTATGAAAGCGACGATGGGGATAGATGGCGTCCCAAAACTATTACGTCCTGATTTGAATATCGAGCGTTTTAACCTTTCTGCGAAACGTATGTGTATGCCTACCGTTCCTCAAGATGTTTTTTTAAAAGCTTTAAAAGCGATCATCATCACAGAAATTAAATGGATACCCAAAGCAGAGGGAAGTGCCTTATATTTGCGTCCAACCATGATAGCTACTGAAAGTTCACTAGCAGTTACCCCTTCAGATACTTATACATTTTACATTTATACCAGTCCAGTTCAGCCCTATTTCACAAAACCCGTTTGCTTAGTTACGGAACAAACATTGATTAGAGCAATACCCGGTGGAACAGGTGAAGCCAAAACTGGAGGTAATTATGCTGGCTCATTAATGGCGAGCGAGTTAGCTAAACAAAAAGGATTCGACCAAATAGTTTGGTTAGAAAGTCCCGAATTTAAAAAAGTGCAAGAAGCCGGAATGATGAATTTGTTTTTTGTAATTGGCGATACCGTATTAACACCAAAGCTGTCTGGAGCAGTATTAAAAGGGACTAATCGAACTTATTTTATTGACATCTTAAAAGAGAAAAATATAAAAGTTGAGGTTAGAGATATTTACATTGATGAAATTTTAGCAGCTTATGAAAAAGGCGAATTGAAAGAAGCTTTTGGATCAGGAACTGCAGCTGTGGTTTCTCATATTTCTGAAATTACACATGGTGATACTTTAATGGTTTTACCTAATGTTGAAGAAAGAGAAATTAGCAACATGCTTTTTAAAGAAATTAACGGCTTAAGAGCTGGAACAATAGCAGATAAACGCAATTGGTTAGTGCCAGTTGATGTATTTGAAGAAATAAACCAAGCATAATGATAGAGAAAATCAGTTGGAGCAATGTTCCAGTAGAACAGGTGAATGAAAAAATGAAGCGACAATTTATTCATGGAGAGAAAGTGATGATTGCCAAAATGGAATTTGAAGACGGATTTGAAGTCCCTTGGCATTCGCATCATAATGAACAAATTACCGAAGTTTTTGAAGGTACGTTGCGTTTTTGGTTTGATGATGAAGAAAATCATCACCTAGATATTTTACCAAGCGAATCGATTGTGATTCCAGGAAATCGCAGACATAGAGCCTTAATGATTGGTAAAGTAATTGAAATTGACACTTTCGCTCCACCAAGACAAGATTGGATTGATGGTTCTGACGCATACTTAAGGAAATAATGGATTTAGGATTAAAAGATAAAGTTGCTCTGGTATTGGCATCAAGCAAAGGTTTAGGAAAAGCTGTTGCTTTGGAATTAGCTAAAGAAGGTGCAAAAGTGATTATTTGTGGGACTGATGAAGCTGCTTTACAAGTGACCAAAGCCGAAATTGAAGTGATTGCGCCAAATCATGTAACAGCTATTGTATGCGATTTAACTGATGAAAAGCAACGCAAGAACTTGGTGATGGAAAGTGTTAAAGCTTTTGGAAATATAGAAATTTTAGTAACCAATGCCGGTGGACCAGCCTCCGGACCATTCGAGCAATTTAATTTAGAAGACTGGAAGAATATTTACAACGCTTTATTCTTGAGTGCCGTAGATATCATTCAACAAGTTTTGCCAACTATGAAAGCTAAAGGTTATGGGCGAATTTTAACCATTACATCTATCACTTTAAAACAACCTGCCGATAATTTAATCTCATCCAATGCGGTAAGAACTAGTCTATTAGGCTTGGTTAAAAGCTTATCCAATGAAGTGGCTGCCTATGGTATTACTGTAAATAACTTGATGCCGGGGTATACCAGCACCAATCGTTTGGAAGGACTAATTGAGAAAAATCCTAAAGTAAATGAAGTGAAAGAAACCATTCCGATGAAACGTTTTGGTAAACCTTCTGAGTTTGCTGGCGCTGCTGCATTTTTACTAAGTGAAAGAGCTAGTTATATCACTGGTCAATCGCTAGCGGTTGATGGTGGTTGGATTAAAGGGAATTAAATTAAAAAATCGTAAAAGACAAAATATTGTTAGACAAGAACAAAATTTATCAAAATAACGAATATAAAATTAGTTTAATAAGTAAACGGTGCAGATTAGAACAGTTCAAAAACAAGATTACGAAGCAATAATCAAACTATTAAAACTTAACACCCCTCTATATTTTGCTAAAGAAGAAGAAAAAGATTTACGCTACTATTTAGAAAATCACGCTGAAAATTTCTTCGTTATAGAACTGGAAAAAGAAATTTTAGAGTGCGGTGGTTTTAACTTTTCTGATGATTTTAAAGTTGGAAAGTTGAGCTGGGATATTTTTCATCCTCAGTATCATGGAAAAGGATTTGGAACCCTACTTACGCATTTTAGGATAAATAAATTAAAACATATCCCACCGTTAAAACTATTTCTGTTAGGACCTCCCAATTGGTTTATCCATTTTATGAGAAATTCGGTTTTAAAACCAAAGAAATTATTAAAGATTTTTGGGCTATTGGTTTTGATTTGTATAGAATGGAGTTTTCACTCTAAAAATCTCTATTAAAATCTTTTAGGCTTTTTCTTTTTTAGGGAAAATCAAAGACGCAACGACACTCACTGTTAAAATCCCAACAATTACGAAAAGTGAATGTATAGTAGTAAATCCCCAAAGCGTTAGCCAGTGATGTACCAACATTTTCAAACCTATAAACACCAGTAAAACAGCCAATCCGGTTTGCAAATAATGAAATTTCTGAATCACATTTACCAATAGGAAAAACATGGAACGCAAACCCAAAACCGCAAAAATATTGGAAAAGAAAACGATATAAGGATCTTTAGTGATAGAGAAGATTGCTGGGATAGAATCTACTGCAAAAATCACATCAGTAAATTCTATGATGAGTAAAACCAGAAAAAGTGGCGTAATAAATCTTTTACCATTTTCTTTTACAAAAAACTTTTTGCCTACAAATCTAGGGTAAACAGCAAAGTATTTAGAGGCCAGCTTTACTACTTTATGATTTTCAGCATCTATCTCTTCGTTATCATTGCCAAAAAACATCATTGCTCCCGAATAAATTAAGAAAGCACCGAACACATATAATATCCAATTAAACTGATTCACCAAGGTTGCCCCTAGAAAAATAAAGATATAGCGCATAATAATGGCACCTAAAATTCCCCAAAATAATACTCTGTGATAATATTTCTCCTTCACTCCAAAGGCTGAAAATATGAGCACCATCACAAAAATATTATCTACAGATAGTGCATATTCTATTACATAACCCGTAATAAATTCTAAACTTAAGTTCTCTTTATAGCGATTAAGATTCTCTTGAAAATTAGTTGAATTAACACTGATTTGATGCTGATGCGATTTAACTATTTGTTCAAGTTGTGTTTGGGTTTGGATATTGTGAAGCTCCTGTCCTTCGGTCTTTAAAAAGAAATAAAAGCAGATGGCAAAACTAACCCAAACAGCACTCATCACCGCAGCCTGAGAAAAAGAAACTGGTTTATCTTGTTTATGGAAGATCCCTAAATCAAGGGCTAACATTAAAATAATGAAAAATGTAAACCCACCAAAGAAGATCAGTTCATGGCTCATCTATTTTTTCCTTTCTGTGGTAAAGCGTACCAAATCGGCTAAGCTTGCCTTGGATTCGGTGTTTGGGAAAGTATTTAAAATCTCAAAAGCTTGAGCTTGATATTTCATCATTTCTTGCTCTGCGTAAGCTAAACCACCACTCTGATGCACAAAATCTATGATTTGATTAATCTTCATCGGGTCATCATTATGATTTTTTACCAAATTAATCATCTTCTTTGTCTCGGCTTTTGAGGCTTGATTTAATGCATATATGAGTGGAAGTGTCACTTTTTTCTCTTTAATATCTATTCCCTTTGGTTTCCCTACATCATCTAGGCCAAAATCAAATAAATCATCTTTTATTTGAAAAGCAATTCCAACTTTCTCTCCAAAAGAGTGCATCAATTTAACTGTTTCCTCATCGGCACCAGCAGAAGCTGCACCAGCAGCACAACAAGAAGCAATTAGAGAAGCAGTTTTTTGACGAATGACTTCATAATAAACTTCCTCACTAATATCCATTCGCCTTACCTTTTCTATTTGCAGTAATTCGCCCTCGCTCATTTGTTGTACCGCATCAGAGACAATCTTTAATAACTTAAATTCACCATTATCTACAGAAAGTTGCAACCCTTTAGAAAGTAAATAATCGCCCACTAAAACGGCAATCTTATTCTTCCATAAAGCATTGATAGAGAAAAAACCGCGACGTTCAAAGGAATTATCTACCACATCATCATGCACCAAGGTAGCGGTGTGTAATAATTCTACCAAAGCAGCACCACGATAGGTAGATTCTGTAATCCCCCCGCAAATATTAGCGGAAAAGAAAACAAACATCGGGCGCATTTGCTTTCCTTTTCTTTTTACGATGTAGTGGGTGATTCGGTCTAAAAGAGGTACTGAGCTTTGCATCGAAGTTTTAAACTTTTCTTCGAAAGCATCAATTTCTTTTTCTATAGGTTTTTTTATCTCGTCGAGCTTCAGCATTGCTATCCAAACAAGCATTTGTGGGTTCGGTTTGCAAACATAAGGTAAAAAAGCGGATAATTTGAAGGTAATTTTGAGGGATAAAGGTCTTAACTGCGGCTTTTACATATCTTTACTTCATAAATTTATAATTACTATGAGATCTACCCTATTAGTTACTTTATTCATGTTCATCACTAGCCTTAGCTTTGCGCAACAGAAAAATAACGAACCTGCCAAAAAGTTCAAATTCTTTAATCGTACTGGATTGAGCTATACTTTTGGATTAAATGAAACCTTCCCAAATCAAAAAGTAAATGCTTTACATGTTAAAACAGTAGTTGGCCTTGCAATGTCTCAAGTAGGGTTTGGAATTGGTTTGGAGAACGGAAGTTTTAAGTCAAGTACGGGCTCTGGCGCTAATTTTAATACTTTGGCTTTTACTGGAAACCTACATGTTTTGGCAAAGCCTATTGAAACTAAAGAACTCAATTTCTTTGCTAAAGGAGCTGCTGGCTATGCGGTGCGCATTTCAAGATATTACGACAAAGGTCTAACTTATGAAGGAGCAGTAGGAGGAATATTAACAACAAAAAAAGGTGGAAGGTATTTTCTACAAGCACTATATAACTATCAATCTTTCGATGACTTTTCTAATGCAAGCGGAAAAATTTATGTTCAATCTATTGGTCTAGGTATTGGAAGCTGGTTTTAACTAAGAATAATTTTCTTTTTCCTGACGTTTTTTGTACCAGTAAGTGGTTGCAAAAATTAAATACAACCACGGCAGATTATGAAAAATAAGATCGAAATAATCTAAAAGCTGCATTCCGTTGCCTCCGTTAAGAAGCCATTTTAACTTCTCATAAGAATGTGGCATAGGATAATAAGGAGTAAGACCAATAGTTACGCATAATATTAATGCTAATTTTACATGGTCCGACGGTTTAAATTTCATGCCGCGAAACTAGCAATAATATTTAAAAGTTGTTGCTTTTGAACCACACCAGATTGTCGCCATTTTAATTCGCCTTTTTTGAATAAAATTAAAGTAGGTACTCCTTGTACGTTGTAGGCCTGAGCTGCTTTCGGATTCTTATCTACATCTATTTTGATGATGGAAACTCCTTCGCCCAATTCCTTCTTTAATTCTTCCAATATTGGAGACATCGCTTTACATGGACCACACCAAGTAGC
>JACMOI010000180.1 GCA_014378105.1 Pseudopedobacter sp. | reverse complement strand
CAAGTTCTAAAATCCTTTTAATTGCACTTGGCTTTGTAAGCTTACAAAGTTTAGCACAGCAAAAAAACGGTGATGAGAATAGCGCTTTAAAAATTTATAGAGCCACTCCAGCAAAAATTAACAGTTTGATACACACTAAGCTAGATGTGAAGTTTGATTATAAAAAAGCCTACCTATATGGTAAAGAGTGGGTAACCTTAAAGCCCTTCGCCTACCCAACAGATTCTTTAACCTTAGATGCTAAAGGTATGGACATTAAAACTGTTGCTTTGGTAAATGGAACCAATAATATCCCATTAAAATTTACTTATGATAGTTTAGAATTAAAAATCAATTTAAATAAGTCTTATAAAGCTGATGAGAACTATACTGTTTATATTGATTATACTTCAAAACCTAATGAATTAAAAGTTAAAGGTAGTGCTGCTATTAGTGATGCTAAGGGTTTATACTTTATCAATCCTGATAGTGTAATAAAAGGAAAGCCCGTTCAAATTTGGACACAAGGAGAAAGTGAAAGTTCTTCTGCTTGGTTTCCTACGATTGATCATCCTAGTCAAAAAACAACTGAGGAAATCAGCATGACAGTGCCTGCTAAGTATGTTACTTTATCTAACGGCGCATTGATTACTCAAAAGAAAAATAGTGACGGCACCCGTACAGATACTTGGAAAATGGATAAACCACATTCTCCTTATTTATTTATGATGGCTGTTGGTGATTTTAAAATTTATCATGATAAATGGAAGAATGTTCCTGTAGACTATTATCTAGAGCCCGCATATGCACCTTATGCCAAAGAAATTTTTGGCAGAACACCCGCTATGATTGATTTCTATTCCAAAAAATTAGGGATAGATTATCCATGGAATAAATACGCTCAAATTGTGGTGAGAGATTATGTGAGTGGAGCAATGGAGAACACTACAGCTACTTTACATGGTAGTTATGTTCAGCAAACTCCAAGAGAAATGTTAGATGGAAGAGGTGAAGGAGAAGTTACTATCGCTCATGAACTCTTTCATCAATGGTTTGGTGATTATGTAACTGCCGAAAGTTGGAGTAATCTATCAGTAAATGAATCTTTTGCCGATTTTAGCGAAACTTTATGGGCTGAACACGCTGAAGGTAAAGATGCAGGAGATGCTCATAATTATCAAGCCATGCAATCTTATTTAGCTGATCCAACTTCAAAATCTAAAAATTTAATCCGTTTTCATTATAAGGATAAAGAAGACATGTTTGACGTGGTGACTTATCAAAAAGGCGGACGTATACTAAATATGCTGCGTAATTATTTAGGTGAAGACGTTTTCTTTAAAGGATTAAATATCTACTTAACTCAAAATGCATTCGGAAATGGTGAAGCCCAACAGTTGCGTTTAGCCCTTGAAAAGGCTAGTGGAAGAGATTTAAATTGGTTTTTTAATCAATGGTATTATGGCGCTGGCAATCCTGATTTAACGATCAATTATAAATGGAATGAAGGTTCTAAAATAGAAACTGTTTATCTAAGTCAAACACAAAAAGACAGCGTTTTCATTCTTCCAATGAAAATTGATGTGTATACAAATGGCAAAAAAGAAACACATCATTACTGGATGAACAATCGTTCTGATTCTATTTCTTACCATCTTAGTGCTAAACCCGATTTAGTAAATGTTGATGCCGATAAAATCCTACTCGTTCGTAAAACAGATAATAAAAGTATTGAAGAGTTTGCATATCAATACAAAAAAGCAGGTTTATATGTAGATCGTTTAGAAGCAATGAACGCTTCAATTAAAAACATTAAAGAGCCAATTGCGCAACAATTATTATTAGTTTCTTTACTAGACCCTTATTATGGGCTTAGAGTAAAAGCAATAAAAGCAATAAAATTAGACGATCCTGATTTAGGTAAGCCTGCAATTCCAGCAGTTATTTCATTGGCGAAAAATGATGCTAGTACATTAGTAAGAGCAGCCGCAATTGAGTCTATAGCTTCTTTAAATGATAAATCTTATATGCCACTAATCGAAGAAGCGTTAAAAAATCAATCTTATGCCATATCAGGCGCAGCGTTAAACGCAATTAATGAATTAGATAAAGATCAAGCTTATTCTTTAGCTAAATCGTTAGAAAAAGACAGCAAAAGCAATTTAGCTACCGCAATAATGAATATCTATATTGATAAAGGCAACGAATCTGATTTTCCTTATGTTCATAAAGCTTTTACTGAGGCGGCGATACAGTCTAAATTCCAACTCCTAGCCGGATACATCAGCATGTTAATGAAAATCAACAATACTAGCTATGTTAAACAAGGTGTTGATGAGTTAAAAAGTTTAGCTCTACAGTACAAAGCTTACGGTATCGACAAATACGTAAAAGTAATGCTTACCAATGTTTTAAATAAAAAGAAAACTCAATTAGAAAAAGCTGATGCTTCTTTAAAAATAGAATTACAGATTCAGATAAATTACCTTCAAAAAAATATTGATGTGGTAAGTAATTTATAAGTTATCACGATATAATCATCTTAAAGCCTTTCTATTTATTTAGGAAGGCTTTTTTTTCATATTTTATCGAAAAACTGATTTTTCAACTATAAATGTCAGTAACGCTTTCCTTATAAATCCAAGAAAAATATAAGACATTTAAGTACTCTTAGCTTTTCAAGCTATCTTATTTATATTATAAATGCATTTAGTTATAAAATTCATTTAAAATCAACATCTTCTTTAAATTTAGAAGGTAACCCAAATGCAAAAAAAATGAAAATCTCTTAATAAGTGTACTACACACACTAACTAAATTTTATTTTTTTGCAATAAAAGCAATTCATTATAAATTTTTTATAAAAATTTAATAATAAATATTAAATATTCAATTTATGTGTAATTTTGTTGAGTAATTAATTTATTAATAATTTAAAATAGAAAAAAATGAAAAAGCTTATAATTTCTTCACTATTTATGTTCTTCGCTGCAACAACAATATTAAAAGCAGATAGCATAACTTTTAAAAAGGATGATGGAGGATCAGAAAAAATTGCCTCTACAGTTTTACAACATTTCGGTTATACCTTTTACAGGGCTTCTGAAGTGAATTGGACCATTAACAAATCTTATCAAAAGGCAACGTTTCTTTTAAACGGAAAGGCGACTTATGCACTTTATGACTTAGATAACAAGTTTTTGGTTGCGACACAGCTTGTTGGTTCTAACGATCTTCCAACAAAAGCTCAAAAAGAGTTAATATCAGAATACAGTACTTATAAAGTTGCAAATGTTTTAAAGGTAATCGCAAGACCTACTGATTATAATTTACAAGATGATACCAACGCTTATTGGGTAGATTTAACGAATCAAACATCACGTTTAGTAGCAATTGCTTTCCCTGGATCTGATCTGAATCTGGTAAAATCAGAAAAAATAAAATAATTAATCCCTTTACAATTACACATTAAAAAGCTGGCAAATGCCAGCTTTTTTTGTTTTAGGTCAATCAAAGGATGAACAATTTTCATTTTTGATCAATAAACAATAACTTAGACCTCTCAAAAAATATTAATATATGAAGACCTCTTTCGACTTTGATAAGCCCATTGCAGATTTACAGCAACAGGTAGAAAAAGTAAAGCAAGTAGCAGAAAAAACTAAAGTTGATATGTCTGCAACTTTGAAAGAACTAGAAGATAAAATAAAGACAGCTGAAGCTGATGTTTATGGAAATTTAAGTGGATGGCAACAAGTTCAAATCTCTCGTCATCCTGAGAGGCCTTATACTCTTCAATATATTCAGTCTATCTGCGATGATTTTATTGAAATGCATGGTGATAGAACTGTTAAAGATGATAAAGCTATCGTAGGAGGTTTTGGTTCTTTAAACGGACAAACTGTAATGTTCATTGGTCACCAAAAAGGAGTAAATACAAAGCTTCGTCAATACAGAAATTTCGGAATGGCAAATCCGGAAGGTTATCGTAAGGCTTTAAGATTAATGAAACTTGCGGAAAAGTTCAATAAACCAGTTGTCACTTTTATCGACACACCTGGAGCATTCCCCGGTCTCGAGGCTGAGGAGAGAGGACAAGGAGAGGCTATTGCTAGAAACTTATTGGAAATGTCGGTTCTTAAAGTCCCTATTATTTGCATAGTGGTTGGCGAGGGTGCTTCTGGTGGGGCTTTAGGTATTGGAATTGGTGACCGAGTTTATATGTTAGAGCATACTTGGTATTCTGTAATTTCTCCTGAATCTTGCTCTTCCATTCTTTGGAGAAGTTGGGATTTTAAAGAAAAAGCAGCTGAGTGTCTAAAGCTTACTGCGGAGGATATGCTGAAGAATAAATTAATTGATGGCATTATTAAAGAACCAATTGGCGGTGCTCATCAAGATCCTGAAGCCATGGCTCATACCATAAAAGAGAAAATCATCAGCGACCTTAAAGAGCTTGGTGCAAAAAAAACAGACACTCTTATTGCAGAAAGAATTGATAAGTTTTGTGCCATGGGCGTGGTTGTCGAAGACTAGTAGAATAAATATTTTTATATCTTTAAAAACCCCTTGATTTAATAAAATCAAGGGGTTTTTAAATTACAACGATTAATTAATTAATCTTACTTATTCATCCCAAACTTTCTTTCAAAATCTGAAAGCTTTGCTCCAATTTCCTTATTTAAGCTCGGTTCTCCATATTGCTTGGTAAGCTCATTAAATTGGTTTAGCACAAATAAGTTTAATTGAATATCTCTTCCTGCTAAGTTTTCTTTGGTTTGCATCACACTGTATCGATAATTTAATTCCTCGACAACCAAACTAGTCGTTTGCTTTACCATATCATTAGCATCTTGTTTCATTCCCATTTGATACAATAAAGAAACCATTTCATATTTACTTAATGCAAAATTAGAATCATAAGTGGTTTTAAAAGGAATCACCTTTAAACATTCTTTTAATGCATTTCTAGCACTGTCTAATTTATTTTCATGAATTAGATTTTTAGCCAATTCGGTAAATTTATTTACAGACAAAAAAACCATCTTTTCAGATTCAGGATCTAGATAATTCGCATGTTTTATGTTTCCCCAAACAAATTTATGCATCATATTATCATACATCTCATCAGAATTCACAACCTCAGTATCACCTAATGGACTATCTGATGGAATTGAGCCTTTAACTTTAGGCGCTAAGCGTAAAGCAAAACCTTCATTAAATAAATAATTATCTAAGCCCATCAAATTACTACCAGGCACAGTAAAAGCGAAGTAAATCGGACGCTTCCAATGATTGGTTAACAACATATCCAAAATTGCCAACTGCCCTTTTGTTAAATAATTACCGGCAAATTTCCATTGCATCTCAGAAACAATCTTGTTTTTATTCACTGGTTTAACAGTACCTGTCGAAAGAACTTCTTGTGGATTAATCTCCATCTTGAATTCCTTAGTCGGTAAGAAATTTTCTGATCTTCCACTTTGATATTGAACTTTTGCTTCAGGGTTCTCTGAAGTAATAAATTCAAAAATATCTTTTAACCGCTGTGGACCTTCTAAATTAAAGTTTTGATAAAACAACACATCTCTATTTCCCGAAACATAAGCATCAGGTTTCATAGACATGGGCAGTGGTTGAGACGCATTAAAAGGTCTTCTTAATTGATTAATATACCAATCTGTATCAAACAGACTTAGGTTTACGATTCTAATATCGGGTCTAAAATTCTCAACCTCTTGAACATACCATAAAGGATAAGTATCATTATCACCATAAGTAAAAAGGATTGCATTAGGCGCACAACTTGCTAGATAATTTTTTGCGAAATCTCTAGCTGTAGTTTTTTGAGAACGATCGTGGTCATCATACTCTTGGCTTGCCATTAATACTGGAGCAGCTAACAAACAAATTGAACTTGCCAAAATAGCTGCCATTTTTGGATTTAAGAACTTTCGCATCCAACTACTAATTGCAAAAACTCCTAAACCTATCCACATAGCAAAGGCATAGAAGGAACCCACATATGCATAATCTCGTTCCCTTGGTTGACTTGGTGTTTGATTTAAATAAATCACAATTGCCAATCCTGTAAAGAAAAATAGTAAAGCTACAATTCCAGCATCTTTTTGTGCTACTTTAAAATGCCAGAATGCACCAATTAAACCCAAGATTAATGGTAAAAAGAATAATTGATTGTATGATTTGTTTTTAATTATACTTTCTGGCAAATCAGATTGATTACCTAATCTTAAAGCGTCAAGGAATTTAATACCAGAAAGCCAATTGCCATCTGTATAATTTCCAATTCCTTGCGAGTCATTTTGTCTTCCCGCAAAATCCCAAAGGAAATACCTCATATACATAAACCCGACTTGATAGGTTGCGAACCAACCAATATTGGTTGCGAAAGTTGGGCTTTCTTGTGGTCCTAAATTCATCCAATCCCGATAAACAGCTGGGTGGTTAGAATCATCGCTGTACATTCTTGGGAAAATGGTATTTCTATCGTAAACATAAGATTGCTTTTTACCTGCTATCTCATATTTAGTTTCTCCTTTTCTATAAATATTTCCATCCTCCTTAGTGCTTTCAGGTTTCGAATCGAAATATTGACCATAGGCTAAAGGACGATCTCCGTATTGTTCTCTGTTTAAATAACTCAAGAAAGAAAAAGCATTATCTGGGTTACTGTTATTTAAAGTTGGATTTGCTTTTGCTCTGATTACGATCATCACAAATGAACTATAACCAAAAATTATCAAAACAAAAGAGAGCATGGCCATATTTAAAATTGGCTTCTTCTTTTTAATAGAGTAAATAATTAAATAAATGGTTAATCCCAACATCAATGCAATAAAGAAAATCACTCCTGATCCGAATCCTAATCCAAAACTATTCACAAATAATAGATCGAAATTGGCTGCAATTTTTAATAAATATTGAATGATACCATATTGTATGATAGCTAAAATAATAATACCAACCATTATTGCTGTTAATACACCTCTATTTGTTGTCTTTTTGGTTCTTCTTAAATAATAAACTAAAGCAATCGCTGGGATAGCTAATAAGTTAAGTAAGTGAATTCCTATTGAAAGCCCCATTACATAGGCAATGAATAAAAGCCATTTATCAGCAAAAGGCTCATCTGCATGTGCATCCCATTTTAAAATAGCCCAAAAAACGATTGCTGTAGATAATGATGACATCGCATAAACTTCAGCTTCTACAGCCGAAAACCAAAAGGAGTCGGAGAAAGCGTAAGCTAATGCCCCAACCAAACCGGCACCCATAATTAAAATCAAATCAGTGCTATCTTCTGCCGTTTTAGATTTTAACACTACTTTTCTAGCAAAAGCTGTTATCGACCAAAATAAAAACATAATTGTAGCACCACTCGCTAAAGCAGAGCTTATGTTAATACAATAAGCAACTTTTGTTGGATCACTAGCAAATAAACTAAATATCTTACCAATCATCAAGAACAATGGAGCTCCTGGTTGATGCACAATTTGTAGCTTGTAAGCTGCAGAAATAAACTCTCCACAATCCCAGTAACTAGCACTTGGCTCTAAGGTAGAAATGTAAACTATTGAAGCAATTAAGAAGGATAACCAACCTAACAGGTTGTTGATTCTTTTATAGGTCATTTTATTTTTTATCTTTAAATGGTCGAAAATAACTAATTGAAATTAAATTACAGGTATTTTAACATTTATTAACCCCCAAGATTATCATTTTCCATTTAATATCGTGGCAAAGATTTATTTTCTAAATAAATTTGCATCATTTAATTAATGACCCTATATTTGCATTCCATTTCAGGAAACCAATATTTGCTGAAATAAGATTGCCCGATAGTATAAAGGTAGTACAACGGTTTTTGGTATCGTTTGTCTAGGTTCGAATCCTGGTCGGGCAACAATTGAAATTCGGAAATTCAATGAATCTCCGAATTTTTTATTTTAATCACTAAAATAAGAAGCGCATGCCCTCGACTTTTAACCGTGTAAAACTATTTTCTGGATCAGCAACCACCACGTTGTCTGAGAAAATTGCTGCGTCTTACGGAAAAGAGTTGGGAAAGGTGATTTTATCACGCTTTTCTGATGGCGAATTTCAGCCTCATTATGATGAGTCGATAAGAGGTTGTGATGTTTACTTGATCCAATCTACTTGCCAGCCAAACGATAACTTATTTGAACTATTGATGATGATAGATGCCGCCAAAAGGGCATCGGCACATTATGTTACCGCGGTAATTCCTTATTTCGGCATGGCTCGTCAAGATAGAAAAGACAAACCAAGAGTTGCCATTGGCGCTAAACTTGTTGCTAATCTTTTAACAGCTACGGGTATTCATCGCATCATGACCATGGATTTACATGCTGCTCAAATTCAGGGATTTTTTGATATTCCTGTTGATCACTTAGACGCATCAGTAATTTTTGTTCCTTATATTAAAAGCCTAGGACTTAAAAACTTAACGATTGCTTCACCAGACATGGGCGGCTCTTATAGAGCAAGAACTTTTGCAAAATATTTTAATGCAGAGGTGGTTATTTGTGATAAAAGACGAAAAAGAGCGAATGAGATTGAATCGATGTCTATCATTGGAGATGTAACCGGACAAGATATTGTGTTAATTGATGATATTTGTGATACTGCTGGTACCTTATCAAAAGCAGCAAGTTTGATTATGGAAAAAGGCGCTAAAAGTGTTAGAGCCGTTTGTACTCATGCTGTTTTATCTGGAAATGCATATGCTGCTATTGAAAAATCAGAATTAACAGAGTTAATTGTAACAGATACGATTCCATTAAAACACAGTAGCTCAAAAATAAAAGTATTATCAACAGCAGATTTATTCGCTAAGGCAATTGCTAGTGTAAATGAACATGCGTCAATAAGTGAACTTTTTAAAATTTAACAATTAAATAAATAAACAATGAACACAATCGCAATTAGCGGTTCTCCAAGAGAGAACGTAGGGAAACGCGACGCAAAGGAATTGCGTTACACAGGTAAAGTACCAGCCGTATTGTACGGTGGAAAAGAGCAAATTCATTTTGCAATCGATGCTCCGGCATTGAGAGACTTAGTTTATACTCCAGAAGTCAACTTTGTTGATCTTGAAATTGGTGGTAAAACAACTCAAGCTATCATGCAAGACATTCAATTTCATCCATTGACTGAAAAAATCCTTCATATAGATTTCTTACAGTTATTTGATAAGAAAGAAGTAACTATTGAAATTCCAGTAAAATTAACTGGAACTTCTCCAGGTGTAAAAGAGGGTGGTAAATTAGTTCAAAAGCTTCGTAAGCTAAAAGTTAAAGCTTTACCAAAAGATATGCCTCAGTATGTTGAAGTATCTATAGATGACTTAACTGTTGGTAAATCAGTAAGAGTTCGTGATTTAAAGCCAAAAGGATATTTAATTACAAACGTTCAAGAAGATACTGTAGTTTCTGTAATTTTGTCTAGAGCATTAAAACAAGCAGAGCAACAAGCTTCAGTTGTTAAGAAATAATTATTTTAGTCCGATATTTAACAAAAAAGGCTTCGAAAATTTCGAAGCCTTTTTTGTTGCCTTATTTTATAGACCTATTCAGGTTCTACGGGTAAAGCAACACCAGAAACTGCACTTCTAATTTTTGCTTCTAACTCATCTGAAAGTTCAGGGTTATCCAATAATAATTGTTTAACTCCATCTCTTCCCTGCCCTAGTTTGGTATCTCCATAACTAAACCAAGAACCTGCTTTTTTTACAATACCGTATTCTACACCTAAATCTATAATTTCTCCCACTTTTGAAATTCCCTGTCCAAACATGACATCAAACTCTGCAATTCTAAATGGTGGTGCAACTTTATTCTTTACAATTTTAACTTTTACTCTATTTCCAGAAACTTCATCAGAATCTTTAATCTGAGCAATTCTTCTAATATCTAAACGAACAGAAGCATAAAATTTTAACGCATTACCACCTGTGGTGGTTTCAGGATTACCAAACATTACCCCAATTTTCTCTCTTAATTGGTTAATGAAGATGCAACAGCAGTTAGTTTTGCTAATTGTTCCAGTTAATTTACGTAAGGCTTGAGACATTAAACGAGCGTGTAAACCCATTTTGGAATCTCCCATTTCACCTTCAATTTCGCTTTTCGGCACCAATGCAGCTACAGAGTCAATCACGATAACATCAATAGCACCAGAGCGGATTAAATTATCTGCAATTTCCAAAGCCTGCTCTCCATTATCTGGTTGAGAGATCAATAAGTTTTCTACATCTACGCCTAATTTCTTTGCGTAAAACTGATCAAATGCATGCTCCGCATCAATAAAAGCGGCAATGCCTCCTTTTTTCTGAGCCTCTGCAATAATGTGTGTAGCTAAAGTAGTTTTACCTGACGATTCTGGTCCGTATATTTCGACTACTCTTCCTTTAGGCACACCGCCAATTCCTAGTGCAATGTCTAATCCTAAAGAACCTGTAGAGATAAAGTCAATAGCTTCAATTGGGGCATCTCCCAATTTCATTACTACCCCTTTTCCGTAAGATTTTTCTAATTTATCTAAAGTTAACTGAAGGGCTTTTAATTTTTCAACGCTAGCGCTCATGTATAATATTTTTAGTATTTATTGACTGATTTAATTTTTTATATGTAAAAATGCTAATATTTTTGGCATTTTACTAATTATTATTTTAAACTTAATTAATGAGTGTCATTATTCAAATTATTGTGGATAAAAAGATTAAATGAGAGCTCTTTTTTTAACTCTTTAGCGATTTTATCCTTTTTTAATTTCTGAGCTTTTTGTTTTTGCTTTCTGATTTCAGCCTCCTCCTTCTTTTTTAATGCTGAAGGAGTATGCTGCCGCTCATCATATTTACAAAAATGACTGATTGGACAAATATCACATTTCGGACTACGGGCTAAACAAATATAACGGCCATGTAAAATGAGCCAATGATGAGCTATATAAATTTTATCCTGAGGAAGGTACTTAACTAATTGTTTTTCTACTGCTAACGGAGTTTTGGCTGCTGTAGTTAACCCTAAACGATTAGAAACACGAAATACATGCGTATCAACTGCCATTGCTGGCGCATTAAAAACAACAGAAGCAATCACATTTGCGGTTTTACGTCCTACGCCTGGCATTTTTTGTAAATCATTAATGTCTTCAGGAACAATACCTCCGAAATCTCCTAATAGAATTTTAGCCATTCCAACTAAATGCTTTGCCTTGTTATTAGGATAACTTACCGACCGGATATAAGTAAAAACTTCATCAGAAGTTGAAGCTGCTAATGATTCTACTGTTGGAAAGCGTTCGAATAGTTTAGGTGTAACCTGATTAATACGCTTATCTGTACATTGTGCAGAAAGTATAACCGCAATTAATAGTTCAAAAGGATTGGTATAATGTAATTCAGTTTCGGCTTGTGGCTGATGTTTTGAGAAATAATTTACAAAAGCTTCGTAACGGTCTTTTTTAAGCATGAATTAAATTTATAATTTGATTAATGATTGACGAATTTTATGATTCAAATTTTATCCAACCTTCCCCTTCATAGCCAAAAGTCAAGTATTTAGGGGTGATGATTTCAGCTAAAATCTCGATGCTGTCCACTATTCTTGGACCACTTCTATTAAAATAAGCATTTCCATCAGCAATATAAACTCGATTATTTTTTACTGCCTGTAAATCTCGCCAACTAGGTAAATTCAATAATAAATCTATCTCTTGTAAAGTTCTATTGATGCTAAATCCGCATGGAGCCACAATGATCACTTCTGGATTTTCATCATAAATTTCTTGCCATTCTACAAAAGGCGAATGTTTTCCGTTTTCAGCTAAAATAGATTTTCCACCTGCTATCTCCACCAATTCAGGAATCCAATTGCCAGCAACCATCATCGGCGAAAGCCATTCTATCATGACAACTTTAGGCTTATCTGGAAAAAACTTTAGTTTATGCCGAACGATATCAATTCTTTCCTCTAATTCCTCAATTAACTGATTTCCTTTTTCTTCAACACCTAATGCAATGGCGATTTCTTTAATCTCTTTAAAAATATCAGCTAAAACATTTGGCTGTAAAGAAATAATTTGAGTGTCTGAATTTACCAAATCACTCAAAGCTTCTTCCACATCTTTTAAAGAAACTGCACAAACTTCGCATTGTGCTTGGGTGATGATGACATTAGGCTTCAAACTTTTAATAAGCTCTTTATCCACTTTATAAATAGATAGTGCATCGGATAGTATTTCCTTTACCTGTGCATCAATCTGAGAACTATCCGAGCCTGAAATAAATTTCGCATCAGAACAGATGGGGAGATTTTTCACACTTGCAGGAAAATCACATTCATGTGAACGTCCCACCAAACATTCTTCTAATCCTAAGGCGCAGATAATTTCAGTTGCAGCCGGTAGTAAGGAAATGATTCTTCTTTGATTCATTTATAAAGCTTTTATCTTATTTTGGCAAAGATAAAAATTTGAACGTCTTGGTAAGCTCAACATATTTTAATAACGCTATGAAGTTGAAAATTGTTTCTTTATTTGGGTTAGCATTGATTATTCT
>JACMOI010000040.1 GCA_014378105.1 Pseudopedobacter sp. | reverse complement strand
GTGATTCACGATTGGTAATGGATTGCGTAATCTTGAGTTGTCTCATTTATTATTGATATGTGTAAAGCGCTATATAATGTTAAAGTCTGCAAAGTTAAGAAACTTTGAGTTATTTTAACGTTAAAACTATGAAAATGTTGGGGTTATTTGAAGATTTTCATTAAATTATTTGTAAATATCATTCTTCAAAAATCGAGCCACTTTATTTCTTTATTAATTATTTTTAATGTTTTAAAACAACATATTTATATTGTAGTTCAATAAAAAATATTTGATTATTAATATTTATTTAATATAATTGAAAATTGAATTTAAAAGTTAACATAGCAAGATGTCAGTATTTCGGTCAATAATGCTGAAATCAAATTTTAAGAAATATGTATGGGATTTAACATTAGAAATGCCTTTGGAAATCAAAAATTCAATCTTACGAGATTTCGATATTTGTTTTTAGCTTTTGCTATTTTATTTTTTTTATTTAAAATGTATGTTTCTTTCAAAGATTATACAGAATATAATCATCATAGGATTGAAGTCATTGATTTAAAATATAGCAATCTAATGGGTGACAGAATAATTCCTTCAGGAGAATTGGTACATTCTGTGAAAACAATTTATACCATAAAAGCTAAAAATTATTGGGAGTATTTTGTTCTCGAATTTAATCCAGATGATAAAACTCCATTTTCTTTATTTTTTTTAATAAATTATGTCATTGTTGCCATCATTGTTTTTTATGCTACTCGTAAATCAACTAATGAAAAAATATTTACTCGAGAATTGTTAACTGGTTTAAATTATCTAAGAGCTTATTTGATCATTTTAATAGTTTTAAAAAGTATTCAATCCTTTTATTTCAGAAATTATTTAGATTATTTGTCTGACCACGAAGTTTCAATGATTTATATTCCTAGTTCAATCATTTTAGATTATCAAATTTATCTTTTATTTTATATTTTTCTGATCTCCTTTGTTCAAGAAGGAATAAGGTTACAAATGCAAGAAGATTTAACCATTTAAGATATGTCGATAATTGTAAATTTAGATGTGATGATGGCAAGGCGAAAAATGTCTTTGAATGAATTGAGCGAAAGAGTTGGCATTACAAAATCTAATTTATCGATTTTAAAAACCGGCAAAGCAAAGGCAATAAGATTCGAAACACTGGAAGCTATTTGTGAAATATTAGATTGTCAGCCTGGGGATATTTTAGAATATCAATCCTAATAAATATCCGAAAGCTTAAAGGTTTCATAAAGACGAATTCCTTTTTCAGTCATATGTAAGGTGCAACATTCGTTAACCGAATCGTGTTCTAAAATCAAAATATAATTTTTTTCTTCTGCTTCTTTTAAAAATGCAGCTTTCTCATCCAAAGTTTTCATTGGGAACATATCATAAGACATCACAAAGGGTAGGGGAATATGACCAACAGAAGGTAGTAGATCAGCCATGTAAACTAATGTTTGTCCGTTGAAATTAAGCTGTGGGAGCATCATCGCTTCTGTATGACCATAAGCAAACCTAACTTTAATATTAGTGCTAAACTGAAATCCATCTACGTTAGGAATAAATTTTAATTGACCGCTCTCTTGAATAGGTAATATGTTCTCTTTTAAAAAAGACGCTTTTTCTCTTTGATTTGGATTTATAGCCCAATCCCAATGTTTTTGATTGCTCCAGTAGGTTGCATTCTTAAATGCAGGTTTTAAAATCCCATCTTCTTTGATTATGGCGCCACCGCAATGATCAAAATGTAAATGGGTCAAAAAAACATCTGTGATATCATCTTTTGAAAATCCAGCACTGATAATAGACTGATCTAGGCTGTCGCTACCATGCAAGTAATAATGACTTAAAAACTTTTCGTCTTGCTTATTTCCGATACCTGTATCAACTAATATCAATCTACTGTCATCCTCAATTAAAAGACAACGCATAGCCCAAGTACAAAGATTATTTTCATCTGCAGGATTAGTTTTATTCCAAATAACTTTAGGTACAACACCAAACATTGCACCACCATCGAGCTTAAAAAACCCGGTTTCAATTTTATGAATTTTCATAATTACAAGGTAATGATTTTTTTAAAAATCTTCATTCTTGTGGCTGGCATAAATTAACTCCGAGTAATTATAAAATTCATTATAATTAATTTAATTAAACTAATGATTTCTTCATGAAATTTAGGTATAAAAAAGCTCTTCTGTTTAAGAAGAGCTTTTTTAACTAAACTTTTTATAAAATTATTTTTATAGATGAATGACCTCTCCATAAGCATCAGCTGCAGCTTCCATAATGGCTTCACTCATGGTTGGATGTGGATGAACAGATTTAATAATCTCCATCCCAGTAGTTTCCAATTTACGAGCTACTACTAGTTCTGCAATCATTTCAGTTACATTAGATCCAATCATGTGAGCACCTAATAATTCACCATATTTAGCATCAAAAACAAGTTTAACAAATCCATCTTTTGCTCCGGCGGCACTTGCTTTACCCGATGCTGAGAAAGGAAATTTTCCAACTTTAATTTCATAGCCCGCTTCTTTGGCTTTTTTCTCTGTCAAGCCAACTGAGGCAATTTCTGGAGAACAATAGGTACAGCCAGGGATATTACCATAATCTAATGGTTGTGGATGATGTCCAGCAATTTTTTCAACACAAATGATGCCCTCTGCAGATGCAACATGGGCTAAAGCTTGTCCAGAAACAATATCACCAATAGCATATACACCTTCAATATTAGTTTTATAGAATTCGTCGGTTAAAACTTTTCCTTTATCGGTTTTTACGCCAACTTCTTCTAAGCCTATTCCTTCTAAATTAGGGGTGTAGCCAACCGCTGATAAAACAATTTCGGATTCTAGAATTTTTTCTCCAATATCGGTCTTGACAGTTACCTTACATAAATCACCAGACGAATCAATTTTTTCTACTGAAGACTTTGTCATGATTTCTATACCAACCTTTTTGAACGATCTGGTCAACTGTTTAGAAATATCTTCATCTTCTATAGGGACAATATTATCCATAAATTCAACAATGGTTACTTTAGTTCCCATGGTAGCATAAAAATAGGCGAACTCGACACCAATTGCACCAGAACCCATAACAATCATGCTTTTAGGCATTTTTGGTAAAGTCATCGCTTCGCGATAACCAATTACTTTTTTACCATCTTGTTTGATGTGTGGTAATTCTCTTGATCTACCGCCAGTTGCCAAGATGGTGTTTTTCGCACTGTAATCTTTGGTCGAACCATCAGCAGCGGTCACTTCAACTTTTCCTTCTTTTTTGATTTTTCCGAAACCATTGATAACATCAATCTTATTTTTTTTCATCAAAAATTGAACGCCTTTACTCATGCCCTCAGCAATATTTCTACTTCGTTTCACAACAGCCTCAAAATCAGCTGATGATTCGCTAACATGAATGCCATAATCAGCTGCATGATGAATATATTCAAATACTTGCGCACTTTTAAGAAGTGCCTTTGTTGGTATACATCCCCAATTTAAACAAACGCCTCCTAGAGATTCTTTTTCTACAATAGCTGTCTTTAAGCCTAATTGAGAAGCTCTAATTGCAGCTACATAGCCTCCAGGACCGCTGCCAATAACAATTAAATCGTAATCCATATTTAATAATTAAATTCTAATCTTTATAGGACGCAAATCTAATGAATTAAAGGCTTTAATTAAAGTTAGATTTGATAGCTTACTTATTATTTATTATTAGTTAAATTTATTTATTTATCTAAGTTTAATTAATGATTATTTAACATTAACATAGATTGAAGTTTACGTAATCTACTGACATTTGTGGTTTAAAAACTAACACATGAAAAGAAAATTATCTAACATTATTATTTTACTTTTTCTGGTTTTTGCCGGAAGTAATTTGATGGCGCAGGGAGTTACAACGGCCGCTATGAGTGGAGTCGTAACCGACTCTAAAGGAGAGACTGTTCCAGGTGCTACTGTAGTAGCAACCCATACACCAACAGGTACTGCTTACAGTACTCAAACAAGAGCAGACGGTCGTTTTAACTTACCAAACTTAAGAGTTGGTGGACCTTATACAGTAAAGGTGACTTTTGTAGGTTCAAGAGATTATGTTGTTAACGACATAAACTTAAACTTAGGTCAAGAATATACTTTAGCTGCTAAACTACAAGACAACACAGTTGCTTTGAGAGAAGTAGTGATTGTTGGTACGCAGGATAAGGTATTTAACAACTCTAGAACTGGTGCTAGAGAAACTGTTACTCGTACGCAAATTGAAAGATTACCTTCTATTGGTCGTTCTTTAAGTGATTATACCAAATTGACACCTTCTGCTAATGGTAACTCATTCGGAGGTAGAAGTGGATCTTATAACAACGTAACCGTAGATGGAGCTTTATTCAACAATTCATTCGGTTTACAACCTACTCTAGGTGGTCAAACAGGTGCACAACCTATTTCTTTAGATGCGATTGAGCAAATTCAGGTGGACATTGCGCCTTATGATGTTCGTCAAGGATTTTTCACTGGTGCTGGAGTTAATACAGTAACCAAATCAGGTACCAACGAATTTAAAGGTACTGCTTACTATTTCTTTAGAAATCCAGATTTGTTAGGTTACAAAGCTGGTCCATTTCAAAACACGAGACAAGATTTTTCTTACAATACAAAGGGATTTAGTCTTGGTGGGCCAATTATTAAAAACAAATTATTTTTCTTCGTTGTTGGCGAGCAAAATAGACAAGCCCGTCCAGCTACCACCTTTACAGCATTAAGACCTGGTCAAACAGCTGGAGGTAGTATTTCTCAAGCTACTTCAACCGATTTAGATGCCTTAAAACAATTTTTGATCACTAAATATAAATACGATCCAGGTTCTTACGAAGATTACAACAGAGAATCACCAAGTGATAATGTAACTGCAAAAATAGATTGGAATATCAATTCTAAAAACACTTTAAGTGCTAAATATTTCTATTTAAAATCACAAAGTGATATTGCACCAAGTAATTCTGGCGCCATCAATAACGGTTCTAGAGCACCAGGCATAAATACTTTGCCTTTTAGTGGTTCTCAATATGTTATTCATAATAATTTTAACATTGGAATTGTAGAATTAAACAGTAGAATATCAAATAAACTATCAAATAAACTATCAGTTGGATATACTGCTTTAAGAGATTTTAGAGAATCTAAAGCTGGATCATTATTTCCTTTAGTTGATATTGGTAATGGCGCTGGTCAAACTTTGACCTCATTTGGATATGAACCTTTTACTGCATTTAATAAATTGAATACTGATACCTATCAGTTAAATGATGATTTAACTTTATACGCAGGTAAACATGAAATTACAGTTGGAACAAGTAACCAAATTAATAAGTTTAAAAATGGTTTCGCACCAACATATTATGGTAATTATAACTTTGCCAATTTAACAGATTTTTATAATTCAGCAAATGGTTTACCTCAATCTGGAACAGTTAATCCTTATGCATCTAGATATCAATTAAGATATTCAGCTTTGCCAGATGGTTCTTTTCCTTTTGCAAACATCAAAATTTCTCAGTTCAGTTTATATGTACAAGATAAATTCACAGTAAGTCCTCAGTTTAAATTAACTTATGGCATTAGAGCGGATTACAGTACTTTCCCAGGTTCTTTACAACAAAACGTTCCGCTTGCAGCTTTAACGTTTAGAAATGGAGCTAAAATTAATACTAGTCAATTACCAAGTAGCAAAATATTAGTTTCTCCTCGTGTTGGTTTTAATTATAATGTTAAAGGTGAAGGAAAGACGCAAATTAGAGGTGGTGCTGGTATATTTACAGGTCAGGTGCCTTTTGTTTGGTTATCTAACCAAGCATCTAACAACGGCGTACAATTTGGATCTTATGATTTAAATCCAACGTCTAATAAGAATGATCCAAGATTGGTATTCAATCCAGATGTAAATGCTAATAGACCAACAGGTGCTGTTGCAAATACTTCATATAATGTTGCCGTAACAGATAAGGATTTTAAATTCCCACAAATTTTTAGATTAAATGCAGCGGTTGACCAAAAATTACCTTGGGATCTTACAGGTACTTTAGAAGGTGTATATACTAAAGATATCAATGCGGTATTGTTTCAAAATTTAAACTTACCTTCTACAGGTACCGCACTATCAGGATCTGATAATAGACTAAGATATACTTCATCAAGAATTTACAGTGGAACTGGTGGTGCATCGGCAGCAAACCCTAATATTTCTGATGCAATCTTATTTAAGAACACCAATAAAGGATATTCTTATTTTGTAACTGCTCAGCTGCAAAAATCTTTTAGTAACGGATTCTTTGCAAGTATAGCTTATACACACAGCAAAACCCAGTCTGTTAATGATGGTGGTTCGATTGCACAATCAATCTGGAGAGATAGACAAGTAACAGGTGATCCAAATGCTGATGAGTTAGGTTACTCAAGCTTTTATCAGCCAAATAGAGTAATAAGTTACTTATCATACCGTAAAGAATATGCTAAGAATTATGCTACTTCAATTGGTTTAACTTTTGAATCTGCGCCTAATTTTAATTTTTCTTATTCATATAGAAATGATTTGAATAATGACGGATTATCAGGAAACGATTTAATGTATGTGCCAAAGAATGCCGCTGATATTCTTTTAGTAGCAGACAATACCGCTGATAAGAGAACAACTGCTCAAACGTATGCTCAATTAGATGCTTTCATCAATCAAGATGCGTATTTATCAAAGCATAGAGGACAAGTTGTTGAAAGAGGCGCTGCATTAGCACCATATTTGAATTTATTCAACTTTAACTTTACACAAGATTTTATGGTGAATGTAAGTGGTAAAAAAAATACCATCCGTTTAACTGCTGATATTATTAACGTAGGTAATTTATTGAATAGAAATTGGGGATTATTTCAGTTAACCAATACTACTCAGCCTTTAGCATTTAAAGGTGTTGATACGGTAACTGGAAAGCCAACTTTCTCTTTCCCTTATCAGGATAATACCAATCAGGTTCCATATACTTCAACTTTCAGAACTAGCACTGGAGGTTTATGGCAAGCTCAGTTGGGAGTTAGATATATTTTCAACTAAGATTTCTGAAGCTATTAAAAAACCTTCGGCTAACGTTTAGTCGGAGGTTTTTTTATGAATTCATTTTTTGAGTTAATCCTGTTTTAACAAAATTATAGTCACTAATCATTGATATTAAATCCTTGATTTTCCTGCTCTAATATTAACAAAACGACTGTTTTGACATAATTAATAATAACTTAACATTGAATCCTGCCCATTTTTTGTAAACCTCTGTATCTTTGCGACGGTTTTTTATTAATTAATTAAATTTTAAAATGAAAAAAGGTTTACAAATTAAACTGTATGCCACAGGTTTGTTGATGTTTTTTGCTTCAATTGTAATGGCGCAAATTACGACTTCATCCTTAAGTGGAACAGTTAAGGATTCAGGAGGACCCATTCCAGGTGCTTCCATTAATGTAGTTCACATTCCTACAGGAACTAAGTTTAATACCATCACTAGGTCTGATGGACGTTTCAACATTCCAAACGTTATTGTTGGAGGACCTTTTAAAGTAATAGCCTCTTTTGTTGGTTTTGAAACACAAGAAAAGACGGATGTTTACACCACCTTGGGAGAAAATAAAGTGATCAACTTTAATTTTTCAGAGGCAGTCGTTAATCTTAGAGAAGTAGTAGTTACCTCTGGAGCTAATGAGGTATTTAGAGGCGATAAGGTAAACACTACAACACTTATTGATTCGGTCAAACTTTCAAATACCATTACTACAAATCGTAACTTATCTGATTATTTTAGAAACATTCCTCAAGCTAAGGTTGATGGAAATGGAGCGATTTCAATTGCTGGACAAAATAATCGATTCAATTCAATCAGTGTAAACGGTGCGCCCATTAATGATGCATTTGGTTTAGCAGCATCGGGTACCAATGGAGGTCAGGCTGCTTCCTCTCCAATTCCGATTGATGCCATTGATCAAATTCAAGTAAATGTTTCCCCGTTTGATGTTAGATATTCAGGTTTCACAGGAGGAGCAATTAACGCAATTACAAAATCTGGTACTAATAATTATGAAGGTGGTTTTTCTTATTTTATAAAGAATCAATCACTTGCAGGAAAAACTCCTACTGATAATCTAGCCATCAATAGAACCAAATTAGAAAATTTTTCAAATAAGACCTATTCTTTAAATTTAGGTGGGCCTATTGTAAAAAATAAGTTGTTTCTTTTTGTTTCTGGGGAAATACAGGATAATTCAACACCCAATCCTTTTGATTATGCTTCTTACAAAGGATCACTAACTGCTAATGATATCAATACCTTATCCGATTTTTTAAAATCGCAATATGGCTATGCACCCGGCAGTTACCTGACAACCAATTCTACTTTCAAAAGAACTGCTATTTTAGGAAAATTAGATTGGAATATTAACGATAAGAACAGATTTTCTTTATCATACAATTACAATAAAGCAGACAATACTAGAGCAGGAAGTAGTAATTCTAATAGTATTAATTTTGCAAACAGTGGTTTAGTTTTTCCTAATACTGCAAATCAGATTACAGGCGAATTAAAAAGCACTATTTCTAACAAATTGTCAAACAACTTATTACTGATTTATTCGGATGTAATAGATGATAGAAATGGCTTGGGTTCGAATTTTCCAAGAGTTCAAATAAGAGATGGCTCTCAGAGTGTGAATTTCGGAACGGAAGCATTTTCTACCGGCAATAAGTTAACTCAAAATACTTTTAATCTAATTAATGAAACAAAGTTGTATCAGGGTAAGCATACGATTTCATTCATTGAAGATTTAGAGTTTGCGAAATATTATAACCTATTTATTCGTCAAAATTTTGGTCAATATACTTTTGCCAATTTAAATGATTTCTTAACTACAGGTAACGCACAAACTTATACTCGTTCATATTCTTTAATTGATAATATTACAGGAGACGGATCTGCTGCAGCTGCTGATTTTAAGACCTATAGAATAGGCGCTGCCATTCAGGATAAATTTGAAATTTCAAATCGCTTAACAGTAATTGGAGCATTAAGAGCTGATTATATTGGCTATCCAACAAAAAGTTTTAAAGATGATTTCTTTAATAATACTGCAGCCGCAATTATTCAGAAAACTTATGACTTGGAAGGTGCCAGATCTGGAGCTTTATCTGATTCTTATGTTTCATTATCTCCAAGATTATCTTTTAATTATGCGGTTAACGATGAAAGAACTACCCAAATAAGAGGTGGACTTGGTTTATTTCAAGGACGTTTACCAGCAGTTTGGCCAGGTGGTATTTACACAAACAGTGGTGTGATTATTGGCGGAACTGGTAATGTATCTAATGTTAAATTCAGAGGAGATATTTATAATCAGTACAGAGCTGAAGATTTTGGTTCACCTGCTGGTGTTCCTTCTGGAGAGTTAGATTTAGTTGCTAAAAAATTCCGTTTACCTAAAGTGGCAAAGTTTAATTTAGCTTTAGATCAGAAATTACCATATGGCATCAACCTGACCATTGAAGGTGATTATACAAGAAATGTAAATCAGGTTGAATATAAAAACGTGAATATTGTGCCTCCAACTTTAATGAGTAATGGAGTGGGTAGTAGACCAATTTATTCAAAAGGAAATAATCCTTCAAGAATTGATTTAGATCCTAATACCGCTGGAACACAAAATCCTTATAACGGAAACATGTATCTTTTAACCAATACTAATAACAATATTGGTTATGCTTATACCTTATCTTTATTGTTGGATAAGAAATTTGATAATGGTATTACTACTAATTTAGGTTATGTGTTTAATAGATCCAGAGCAACAAATGACAATAGTAGCTCACAAAATTCTTCTCAGTGGAGATATAACGAAACGCCTTTTGGTAGAAACAATTTGCCATTAAGTTTCTCTGATTATGACGCTGGACATAGAATAACAGGATATTTAGGTTATAACAAAAGCTGGTTTAAATTTGGAGGAACAAGTTTCGGTTTAGTTTATACTGGACAATCTGGAAACAGATATTCTTATGTAATGAGAAACAGTATAGTTAATGATGATAGTAAGTTCGGTACAAATGATTTGGTTTTTATTCCTAATAAAGCAACTGATTTAGTATTTGTTCCGCTTAAAGTAGGTGCTGTTACATTTACTCCTGCAGAACAAGCGGCTGCTTTTGATGCCTACATTAATCAGGATGATTATTTAAGTAAAAACAGAGGAAAATTTGCCGAACGTAATGGTTCAAGATTACCGTTTATCAATTTATTTGATTTCCATTTTCAACAAAACTTCTTTGTTAAAACAGGCAACAAAAAACAAAATCTTGCATTTTCTTTTGACATTCAAAACTTAGGAAATCTACTTAATAAAGATTGGGGCAGAGTATATTTTCAAGGAAATGATAACTATTCATTGTTAACTTTTGATAGTTTTACTGCTGATAATACGCCTCAATATCAATTTAATCCTAATACTAAGAGTACGAAAGATACCTACAGCATATCTGATAATTCATTATATAATTCATCAAGATGGACTGCACAAATTGGATTAAAGTATTTTTTTAGATAATTATAGCATAGATAATTTATAAAACAAAACGGGTTGTTTCTTTTAGAAACAACCCGTTTTGTTTTTTTTAATAACGTTTGTAAGCTTAATTATTCATCATCTTAATAAAACTAGTCAATTTTGTTTTCATCTCTCTTCTATCCACAATAAAATCCAAGAAACCATGCTCCAATACAAATTCTGAAGTTTGAAACCCTTTGGGTAAATCCTTTTTGATGGTTTCTTTAATTACTCTAGGGCCTGCAAAACCAATTAATGCGCCAGGTTCAGCAATATTAATATCACCCAACATGGCATAGGAAGCAGTTACACCACCAGTGGTAGGGTCAGTTAATAAAGAAATATATGGAATCTTAGCTTGCGCCAATAAGGCTAATTTAGCTGCTGTTTTAGCCATTTGCATTAATGAAAACGCAGCCTCCATCATTCTTGCTCCTCCAGATTTAGAGATCATCAAAAAAGGAATTTTATTTTTGATGCTATAATCAATAGAACGAGCAATTTTCTCTCCAACTACAGAACCCATTGAACCTCCAATAAAGTTGAAATCCATACAAGCAATGACCAATTCTTCGCCTCCAATTTTACCATGGGCAGCTCTGATAGCGTCTTTCAAACCTGTTTTCTTATAGCTTTCTGCTAACCTATCTGTATAAGTTTTAGAGTCGATAAAGTTTAATGGATCTCCAGATGTTAAATTGCCAAACAATTCAACAAATGAGTTTTTATCAAATAAAACCTCAAAATATTCTTTAGAACCTATTCTTAAATGGTAATTACAATATTGACAAACGTATTTATTTTCTACTTGTTCCGAATAGTGTAACGCTTTTTTACAATTAGGGCATTTATTCCAAACTCCATCTGGCGCTTCCTTCTTTTCTTCCGTGGATGTAGATATCCCTTTCGTACTTCTTTTAAACCAAGCCATATTTTAATATAGTGTGTTTGCAAATAAACGAAATTTTAATGAATTGTTTGAGGCTTTAAAATTGGGTTATGCCTCTAAATTATAATATTATTCAAGTTATCGCAGATATAGATTGATAAATTTTTTTAACTTCGACACCAAGAAAAATTGAATAAAATGAGTTTAAAAGATTTTAAAGGAGTTATTACCGGTGATCAGGTTCAAGAGTTATTTGAAAAAGCAAAAGAACATCAATTTGCTTTACCTGCGGTAAATATAATTGGAACAGATTCAATAAATGCGGTAATGGAAACAGCTAAAGCTGTGAATTCGCCAGTGATAGTACAATTATCTAATGGAGGAGCGCAATTCTATGCTGGTAAATCATTAAACAATGATCAACTTCAGGCTTGCATCTTAGGAGGTATATCTGCAGCACAACATGTTCACCTAGTTGCTGAACATTATGGTGTCGCAGTGATTTTACACACTGATCATTGTGCGAAAAAATTATTGCCATGGATAGACGGTTTATTGGATGCCGGCGAGAAATTTTATGCAACTCATGGAAAGCCTTTGTTCTCTTCGCACATGATTGACCTTTCGGAAGAATCTATTGAAGAAAATATTGAGATATGTAAAAAATATTTAGCTAGAATGAGTAAAATCGGAATGACATTGGAAATCGAACTGGGTGTTACTGGGGGAGAAGAAGACGGTGTTGATAATTCTGATGTGGATTCTTCTAAATTATATACTCAGCCTGAAGAAGTTTCTTATGCTTACGAAGAATTGAGTAAAATAAGTCCAAGATTTACAATTGCAGCAGCTTTTGGTAATGTTCATGGTGTTTATAAGCCTGGTAACGTAAAATTGCAACCAGTGATTCTGCACAATTCACAAGTTTTTGTAAAAGATAAATTTAAATTAAGTGTCAAAAAGCCAATTAACTTCGTTTTCCATGGTGGTTCTGGCTCTTCTCAAGAAGAAATCAGAGAAGCAATTTCTTATGGAGCTATCAAAATGAATATCGATACAGATATGCAGTGGGCTTTTTGGGAAGGTGTTTTAAATTACTACAAATCAAAAGAAGGATACTTACAATCACAAATTGGTAGTCCTGATGGAGAAGATTCACCAAATAAAAAATATTATGATCCAAGAGTTTGGTTAAGAAAAGGAGAGGATCAATTTGTGAAAAGATTAAAAAGTGCTTTTGAAGATCTAAATTGTATAGGTGTTAATTCTAAATTATAGTTTACTAATTAGCTACAAAAATGCCACCTTCATCAGTGGCATTTTTGTTTTAAATCTATTTATTTATCATCATCATGTTTGCTTTTGCCATGATGTTTTCCTTTTTCATAATCAGCATTTCTATATCTCTTGTCTGAATTATTTTCATACCTATCATCATCGTGATCTTCTCTGTTATTATAATGCTCATCATGATAACCTTCATACTTCTTGTATTTAAACTTATGCTCTTTATAATGTAAATAAGGACGAGGTTGGTTTACCACTACTTTATACCCTCTATATAAATCGTAATTCCTGTAGCGAGAGGGAAGGCTTTCGGAAAATACCCATCTTTCATTATTTAGGTAAATGAATTGTCTTTCTCTCACATTATAGTATGATTCTATTTCTGGTAAATAATAGTACTCGACATAATTATAACCACGTGGACCCCAATCAGGTTGTGATCCAATATTTACACTGATATTAACCTGAGCTTCTGCAGGAGAGGACATCATTGATATAGAGCCTATCGCTAATGCTGCTAAAATGACTAACTTTTTCATGGTCTTTAAAATTAATTTGTACCTCTAAATACGCTATTTAGGTGCCAATATTTTATGAGTTTGATAATAATTGCATAAAATTGATGAATTCATGCTAATTAAATTATATTTGAAAAATCACAATGAAACTACTGAAAAGTGGTTTTTTATCAAAAATGAAGCTTATTTTAGACCATATAAATGAACAATACGAAGCTGTCATAGGTCTCGAAGTTCATGTTCAATTATCTACTCAATCAAAAGCTTTTTGTACAGATTCTGCTAGTTTTGGTAACGAACCAAATCAAAATATCAGTTCCGTTTCATTAGGCTTACCTGGTGCTTTGCCACTTTGTAATGAAAAAACAATTAGATACGCTACTCGATTAGGCTTAGCACTAAACTGTAAAATCAATCAGTTTAATTTTTTTGATAGGAAGAACTATTTCTACGCAGATTTACCTAAAGGATATCAAATCACACAAGATAACCAGCCTATATGCATCGGTGGAAGCTTAAAAATCAGATTAGAGAGTGGGAAAGAAAAAATTATTATTTTAAATCGTATTCACATGGAAGAGGATGCAGGTAAAAGTATCCATGATGTGGATGACGAGTATTCTTATATCGATTTAAATAGGGCAGGAGTCCCTCTATTAGAGGTTGTTACTGAGCCAATGATTGAATCTGGTGAGGAAGCGGCTGCTTATCTTACAGAGCTTCGAAAACTGGTAAGATATCTTGATGTTTGTGATGGTAATATGGAAGAAGGCTCTATGAGATGCGATGCTAACATTTCTATTCGTCTTAAAGGAAGTAAAGAATTGGGCAATCGTTGTGAAGTAAAGAACTTAAATTCGATTAAAAATGTTCAGAAAGCAATTGAGCATGAGATAGAGCGTCAGATTAAGTTGACTGAAAGGGGAGAGCGAATTGAACAAAACACTTTGAATTTTGATGCATTAACTGGTAGAACATCACCTTTAAGATTAAAAGAAATGGCAAATGATTACCGGTATTTTCCCGAGCCAGACTTATTGCCTTTAGTCTTATCAGATGATTTTTTGGCTGAAGTAAAGCGTGAAATGCCTGCCTTGCCAGAGGAGGTGCTTCAAAAATTAATTAAAGAAATGGCTTTACCAATTTATGACGCCTTAGTGATTACTTCAGAAAAAAGTATGGCAGATTATTTTATGGCTATCGCTCAATTTACCAATAATTATAAAATGGCATCCAACTGGGTAATGGGACCAATAAAGTCTTACCTTAACGAACAACAATTAAGTTTTGATGATTTTAAAGTTCCTGCAAGAGAAATTGCCCAGATTATTGAATTTATTGACGCTAAAATAATTAATTATACACAAGCGAAGGACCAATTATTTATTGCTTTGCTGCAACAACCGGGAAAAACAGTTGGCAAATTAGTTGAGGAACTTCACTTAAAAATTAATGAGAACGCTGATGAGTTAGAAAGTTATATAGAAAAGGCTTTAGGTAAATTTCCTGATAAGGTGACAGAATACCACAACGGAAAAAAAGGAGTTATAGGCTTGTTTATGGGAGAGGTAATGAAGTTATCTCATGGAAAAATCGACGCCAAAAAAACAAATCAATTGTTATTAGAAAAAATAGAAAGTTTAAGATGAGAAAATGGTATGTTCTAACAGCTGTAGTGGCTATTTTTAGTTTAAATGCGTGTAAAAATAAAAATGAATTCTCTATCAAGGGAGAGTTAAGCAATATTGGTGATGCTAAAAAAGTTGTACTTTTTATGTCAGATACTTTAGGACAAATGGTGCCTATTGATTCTACTTTTCTGAATGAAAACCACGAGTTTGTTTTGAAAGGTAAATCGGCTGAGCCAGAATTTTATCAATTATTAATAGGACAGCGTTCGTATTTAGTGATTGCTGAAAACGGAGATGAAATTAAATTTAAAGCAGATTTAACTGATGCCGGATCAAATTATCAATTAGAAGGATCTGAAGAAGCAAAGAAGATTTCTGAATACAATAAAATTACTTCTGTATTTAGTAAAAGTACTGGAGAACTAGCCGAGAAATACAGTAAAATGATTACAGAAGATACTAGTTTAAAAGATTCTATCATTGGTGTTTTTAATGCCAAATCACAAGAATTATCAAAACCTTTTTTAGAAAAATCTTATCAATTTATAGAAGATAATGAAAGTACTTTAAGCGCATTTTATGCCTCCAATGTGATGCTGGGAATGGATAATAACGCCAGTTATGAGAATAAATTGATTGCTTATAGTAAGAAAGCTCAAAAAACTTTTCCGAATAATAAAGCTGTAAATGCATTTGTTTCGCAAATGGAAAGAGCAGAAAAAGTGGCTATCGGGCAAATGGCTCCTAATATAACCGCTTTAACACCAGATGGTAAGACCATAAGTCTATCTGAATTTAAAGGAAAATATGTATTGTTAGATTTTTGGGCTTCTTGGTGTGGACCTTGTCGTTCAGAAAATCCAAATATTGTAAAACAATATGCGCTGTTTAAAGATAAAAACTTTACCATCTTTAGTTTTTCTTTGGATGATAACAAAGACCAATGGATAGAAGCCATTAAAAAAGATAAATTAGAGTGGAATCACGTTTCTGAATTAAAACAATGGGATGCTCCAACCGCACAGGCATATAATATTAATGCCATTCCAGCTTCTTTTATCATTAACCCAGAAGGAAGAATCATTGCTAAAAATTTAAGAGGCGTTAAACTGCATGACTTTTTATCGCAAGCTTTGAAATAAGAGTTTAGAAATTGTTAATAATTTAGTTTCTAGAATAATAAATAATTAAATTTATCTTGTATAAAAAAGAACAAATGATTAAGGTTTTGTAAACTTTAACAATTTATTAATATTATATTAACCATTACAACCACAAAACGCTCTAAATTCGTACAAACTAAAAATATGAGTACTAATAAGCCAAAGATTTTAATAGTTGACGATGAGCCTGATATTCTTGAGTTAATAGAATATAATTTAAAGAAGGAAGGTTATCAAGTTTTTACAGCTAGTAATGGTCAAGAAGCTGTTCAGGAAGCTCGAAAATCATTACCTGATTTAATCATTTTAGACATCATGATGCCTAAGATGGATGGAATTGAGGCTTGCAGAATCATGAGAGCTATGCCGGAGTTTAAAAATACGTTCATGGTGTTTTTAACAGCCAGAAGTGAGGAATACTCTGAAATTGCAGGTTTTAATGTAGGTGCTGATGACTATATCGCCAAACCTATTAAACCCAGAGCTTTAATCAGTCGTATCAACGCAATTTTGAGACGCAACGCTCAAAATGAAGAAGTGATTGAAAATAAGGTGGAAATTGGTGATTTGGTAATTGATCGTGAAGCTTTCTTAGTTTATCAAAACGGAAAAAAAGTGGTTTTAGCGAAAAAAGAATTCGAATTATTATACCTATTAGCATCAAAACCAGCAAAAGTTTACACTAGAGAAGTCATCTTAAAAAATATTTGGGAAGACTCTGTGGTGGTTACCAACCGTACCATTGATGTTCACATCAGAAAGCTAAGAGAAAAATTAGGCGACACTTATGTAACTACTGTAAAAGGAGTTGGTTATAAATTTGATAGTTAAATTTTTTTAAAAAATCTTATTAATTATTTAAACACCCCATAAAGATGTTTAAATAATTTTTCATCACCAGTGCATATATAATTCGCTATATCTTTTTCAAGATTAAAGCTATCTTTGCGCTTCATGAAAATCCCGAAACTTCAAGATTTAATCATATACGAAGACCCTCATATTATTGTGGTAAATAAGCCACCGTTCATCAGCTCATTAGATGAACGTGAAGGTGGTGAAATTAACATTCTCAGATTAGCGAAGCAATATCACGACGATGCGCAAATTTGTCATCGCTTAGATAAAGAAACTTCTGGTGCTATGATTATTGCCAAAGATCCAGAGACCTATCGTTTTGTTTCTATGCAATTTGAGCATCGCGAAGTCAAAAAAGTATATCATGCTATTGTTGACGGAACGCATGTTTTTAATGAGTTATTAATTGATCTACCTATTTTAAATGCTGGTAAAGGAAACGTGATGATCAGTAGGGGCGAAGGGAAAAGAGCAGATACTTATTTCCAATCTATCAAGTATTTCAAACATTATACCTTAATAGAGGCTCGTCCAGTTACAGGCCGTATGCATCAGATTAGAATCCATTTGGCCACTCAAAGGGCGTCCATCGCAGGCGATGATATGTATGGTGGAAAACCTGTTTTCCTATCAAAAATCAAGCGCAATTATCGTGTCAGTAAAAACGAGGAAGAGCAACCTATTATGAAACGATTTGCTTTACATTCAAGAGAAGTGACTTTTAAAATCTCAGAAAACGAATCAAAAACATTTACTGCTGAATATCCAAAAGACTTTGGGGTTTTATTAAAGTTATTGGAGAAAAACGATAGTTAGAAATAATATTAAAGAAATCATCATACTATTAAATAAAAAACCATTCCCTTAAATTGTTAAAATTACGGGAATGGTTTTTTACATTTACTTTATCTTTCTAATTTAAAATCTTTGTCTTTTCTAGGTCTTTGAGGTGTATTTGCAACCTTCCAACCAGTTCTGTACATCCAATCTGCCATTTTCTTTAGCTTAGGATAATTGATATTTTCAGCATTATCTTGTGGTGTGTGATAATCAGGATGTAAAAGTGAAGTGTACATTAAAGAAGGAATGCCTAATCTAGCATAAGGTAAATGGTCACTTCTAAAATACCAACCTTCTACATGTGTCGTGGCATCCCAACTTTCATCTAACTTAAAATTTGGGCCTTCTTTATTGGCATCCATTGCCATGGTGACCAAGTCTAAAGAATTTCTATGGGGAGGTAAAGCACCTAAAACTGTGGCGCTATCTATGTTATTTCTACCAATCATATCCCCGTTTAAAACGGCAACAATATTATTAATAGGCACAGTTGGGTGAGCAGAATAATATCTTGACCCTAACAACCCTCTTTCCTCTGCACCATGGATAACCACCAATACGGATCTTTTAGCTGGATTTTTTATAAAAGCCCTCGCGTTGGAAAGAACTGCAACGTTTACACTTGCATTGTCATCCGCACCATAATAAATAGAATCCCCCTTAATCTCATTCCTAACTCCATGAGCATCAATATGCCCGCTGTACATCAAATATTCTGATTTTAATTTCGGGTCAGTTCCATCAATTTTACCAATAATATTTACCGATGGATAAGGATATTTAGCAATGCTTAACTTTGCTTTTAAGGTAGCATTATTAGCCGCTAGTTCTTTTTTGACAGTTGCATGAACCCAAATTACAGGGACAGTAGTACTCACATCAACATTCGGCCCGCCATCAATATCATAAGTCCCTCTAATGAAATTTTCGGCAGCATCATCCCAAGCTTTTTCAGCAGTTTCATCCGCAATAAAAATAATAGCTTTTGCACCTTTCTTCAGCAAGGGTAAACCATATTTAACATAAATAGATCTGCTATAACGCCATGTTGGTAAAGAAACATTCATGTTGATTCCTTTTGGATTAGCTTCAATGGCAACTACTTTGTCTTGTACATTTACATTACTATCAATGGATAAAGCGTTTCCCAAATATACGATTGGAGCATCAATAGAGACATTTGCCATCTGAGCAACTGCGGCATCTTTCCAAAGTGTAAGGGGTTTATTATTAATTTCAATGGTAGACTCACTAGTGATGTGGTTACGCCATAATGTGAAATATTGAAAATAAGTCCCATCGTCACCTGCAGGTTTAATACCTATTCGTCGATATTGTTCAGCCGTCCACATTGCCGCTTTTAATTCGTCTAAAGCACCAGCAGATCTACCTCTAAAATGTGCATCAGCCATGGCATATAAATCTTTTTTTAGATCTTCAATTTTAATGGCGCTCAATGCTGGAGGGTTATTTAACTGAGCAAATAACTGATTGACCAATAGAAATGTTAGAAAGATTAAGGATAGTTTTTTCATGTCTCATTTTGAATTTTATTCAAGGTATTGATTTTAAAAAAATAAAATTAAGACATTATGTAATTTTTTTGAACCAAACGTTAATGTTCGTGATGTTTTAAAAAATTTCGGAAAACAAAGTTCTATAATTTCGGAAGTTAAGCTAGCATATCTATTTTATCTAGCTATTTATTAAGCGATAGAAATTTATCCTTTACTTTTAGGTGGAAATCCTTTTTAAAATTTAACTATTTAGTCTTTCTTTTATTCATTCTGTTTTGAACAACAGCATAAATAGCAGGGATAATAGTAAAAGCAATAATTCCTAAAATAATTAAAGAAAAATTCTTTTTAAAGAAAGGGAAGTTACCAAGAAAGTAGCCGGCAAAAAGAAAACTCAAAATCCAAACTGTACCACCAATAAAATTATAGGAATTGTAACGTGTACGCTCTAATTTTCCAATACCAGCTACAAAGGGAACAATAGTTCTTAAAATAGGTAAGAAACGTCCAATAATAATTGCTCTTGCGCCATGCTTATCAAAAAACTCTTGTGTTTGGATGTAATACTCCAATTTCAAAATTCTATTTTCAGGCTTAAAGACTTTTGCCCCTAAAACTCTACCCATCTCATAGTTTACGATATTGCCAGCAACGGCTGCAATAATGAGGAGTATTGCCAATATATAAATACTCAAACCAGTGTTACCTACAGCAATTAAAGCACCAGCAGCAAGCAATAAAGAATCGCCAGGTAAAAATGGAGTGACCACAAATCCAGTTTCTGCAAATATGATAATGAAAAGAATCAGATATGTCCAAACTTGATATTCTTTAATGATTTCACTTAAATGAATATCAATATGAAGGATAAAATCGATGATGCTTTTAATAATTTCCATAAGTTCGGTTTTGCACCAAAAATAAAAATAATGATTAGATTTTTTGATTCTATTTTCTGATAATATTGCCCCTAAAAGCTTTAATTAATTCTCAATAATTAATATGCTACATATATTTTTTCAACAAGCTAATGTTTATTTAACATATTTATTTAAACCAAAAATATGATAAAGAAAAAGAGATATTAAATAAACAATTGAATTAGAAGCTGTTGGCATTAAAATTCTTTAAGCCAAATGAGTATATTAAGTTTTTGAATTTTAATCTCGTACATGTATTTGTTTAATTTAGCAATCAATAAAATATCATTAATAAATAAATTTCATTAATTTTTTGATGTAAATTCTATTTAAAATAATCTTTACAACAATGTTCCAAACCACACATCTTGAGAGTTTAAAGCAAAAGATTTTATCTTATACTCACGTAGACGGAGAAGTATTGGAAGAACAGATGAAATACTACCAAATAATGTATTTAAAAAAGGGTGATACATTGGTAGTTCCAGGACAGTTGGTTCATTACTTTTATTACGTAGCGACAGGTTGTATTTACTATTTTAAGTTTGATGAAGGTGAACAAAAAGTATTAGAATTTTATACTGAAGATGTTTTTTTTACTGATTTGCCAGCTTATGTAAAAGGAATTTCTTCTAACTATTACCTAAAGGCTTCTGAGAATACGATAGTATACGCTATAAAAAAAACTGACGCAGAAAATTCTTTTAAAAAGTCTCATCAGCTGGAGCGTTTTGGGCGACTTTCCATGCAGGAAGCATTCATAAAAATTTTCACAAGAGTAGAGCGTCGAAACAGTCGGACCAATGAAGAGCGATATATACGATTGTTAGAAAAACGTCCAGACCTTTTCCAGCGTGTGCCTCAATATTTGATTGCTTCTTATTTAGGCCTCACTCCAGTGGGTCTTTCTAAACTTCGCAAACGTTTAGGGAAGGCATAATTTTACGTACAGCACAGCAAATATTATCTTTCTGCTTAAAACTTGTAATCTCTTCAGAAATTATATCATTTCAATTTATTAAACCAGTTTAACGAGATTCTTTTTGATAAAACCTAATTTGGTACATACCAATTATTAAAATTTGTTATTATGGCCAATACCTATATTGAAATGGAGACCCTTAAGTTTCTACTTTTTAATGTAAACAATCTTAAAAGTGTACTAGAACAAGAAAGATTTTCGGATTACGATGAGGAATCTATCAACATGATGCTCGACTCGGTTAAAGATTTTTCAGATAAAGAGCTTTATCCTTATTTTAAGGAGATGGACGAAAATCCTGCTCATCTTAAAGATGGCGAAATCATAGTGCATCCACAGGTTAATAAGTACATGAAAACCGCTGGGGAAATGGGACTACTATCTGGATCATTTTCTTATGAAGCTGGAGGAATGCAAATGCCATCTATGGCAGTAAACGCAGCGGGTTTTATTCAGGAAGCGGCGAATAACCACTTGCCAGGTTACATTGGACTTACTATTGGTGCTGCAGAATTGATTGTACATTTTGGAAATCAATTTCTCAAGGATACTTATGTTCCTAAAATGATGGCTGGAAAATGGGGTGGTACGATGTGTCTTACCGAGCCACAAGCAGGAAGCTCGCTTTCAGACATTGTGACAACTGCTGAGCCTAACGGAGAAACTTATAAAATAAACGGACAAAAAATATTCATCTCTGGTGGAGATTATAAAGGAGCCGAAAATATTGTACATCTGGTTTTGGCTCGTATTAAAGGAGCTCCTGCAGGAACAAAAGGAATTTCTCTTTTTGTAGTACCTAAAAACCGACCAGATGAAAATGGTAATTTGGTATATAATGACGTCACTACAGTTGGTGATTTTCAGAAAATGGGTCAAAAAGGGTATTGTACCACACATTTGTTTTTTGGGGACAAAGAAAATTGTACCGGTTGGTTGGTAGGAGCGCCTAATCAAGGCTTAAAATATATGTTCTTGATGATGAACGGCGCAAGAATAGCAGTTGGTCGTGGAGCTGCCGCAATTGCTACAGGAGCCTATCATGCTTCTCTTAATTATGCTAAAGAAAGACCACAAGGTAGGGAGTTACTACAAACAGGTAAAAAAGATGCCGCACAAGAACAAACACTTATTATCAATCATCCGGATGTGCGAAGAATGTTGCTTTTACAAAAAGTAATAACCGAAGGATCATTAAGTCTGGTATTTTTGACCTCTCGTTACCAAGACCTTTCTCAATCACTTCCAGATGCAGAAAGTAGGACTAAATATAAGTTGTTATTGGAAATATTGACTCCTGTAGTGAAGACTTATCCTTCGGAAATGGGGATTACTTCAGTTAATAATGGCGTTCAAGTACTAGGAGGATATGGTTTCTGTTCCGATTATATTTTACAACAATATTTGCGAGATATTCGAATTTCGGCCATTTACGAAGGCACTACGGGGATACAATCTCAGGATCTTTTGGGAAGAAAAATCACTATGGAAAATGGTAAAGCGCTACAATTACTTTCTGAAGAAATTACCAATTCTATAAAAGATAGTATGACCTACGAATCATTGAAACCCTTGGCAGAGAAGTTAGCCAGTAAACTGGAACTCACTCAAAAAGTACTGCAATCCCTTATGGGTTATGCAATGAAAGGCGATTATCAACGCTTCTTGGCTGATGCTACACCATTTATGGAGTTTTTTAGTACCATTGTTATGGCATGGCAATGGTTAGATATTGGTCGTGAGGCTCAAAAGGCTATCATCTCGGGTAGTACTACTTTTAGTGCTGAATTCTATGAAAATAAGATGCATGCCATGCAATTTTATTTTAAATACGAACTTCCTAAAACAACAGGAATTTCAGAAATATTAATGGATAAACAAGCATTAACATTGAATACCGAGCAGCAGGTGTTTGCTTAATCATCAAATAAAAACCCAAGTATTAGCTATTAGAACATATGACGAATATAAAATCAAAATTTGACTTAACAGGGAAAGTTGCAATCATAACAGGTTCAAGTAAAGGCATTGGACTTTCCATAGCCAAAGGGCTTGCAGAAAGCGGAGCAAAAGTTGTGATAAGCAGTAGAAAACAAGAGGCTGTTGATGCGGTGGTGCAGGAGTTTAAAGAAGTTGGTTTAGAGGCTATAGGCATCGAATGTCATATTGGTGACGCTACACAAAGGGAACAACTGATCGCTAAAACAGTTGCAGCTTATGGAAAAATAGACATCCTAGTTAACAATGCGGCTATAAATCCGTTTTACGGACCGTTGGAAACTGCTGGGGAAGAGGTGTTCGATAAAATCATGAACGTAAATGTTAAAGCACCTTGGGTTCTTTCCAATTTAGCACAACCATATATGAAAGCTAATGGTGGTGGAAGTATTATCAATATTGCGTCAGTAGAAGGTATTCACCCAGGATTTCGGTTGGGCCTTTATAGCATGACAAAATCTGCTGTTATTATGCTCACGAAGAACCAAGCAAAAGAGTGGGGCAGATATGGCATCCGTTCTAATGTAGTATGTCCCGGATTAATTAAAACAAAATTCAGCGAAAGTTTATGGTCGGATGATAAGTTGGTAGCACAATATACCAATGTGATACCTTTAAAAAGAGTTGCCGAACCAGATGAAATGGCTGGAATAGTAGTGTTATTAGCTTCAAATGCTGGCTCTTACATGACTGGTGGAGTTTACGCGGCAGATGGAGGTTATTTAATATCTGGTTAATAAGAAAGAAAATGAATTTTGATTATAGCGATAAATCGATAGCACTTCAGCAAAAATTAAAAAATTTTATGGACACACATGTACTGCCTGTTGAAAAGGAAGTGGAGTTATTCCATAAAAATCCAGATAATGAATGGACACGTTGGCCAGGTTTGGAAGCACTTAAACAAAAGGCTAAAGATGCTGGACTTTGGAATGTTTTTCTACCTTCTGCCTACGGAGAATTGAGTCCGGGGCTTTCGAATTTAGAATATGCTCCTTTAGCAGAAATTATGGGACGTGTGTTATGGTCGTCAGAAATATTTAATTGTAACGCTCCCGATACGGGAAACATGGAAGTGCTTGCCAGATATGGTACTCAAGAGCAACAAGAAAAATGGTTGATACCTTTAATGAATGGAGAAATCCGTTCGGCTTTTTTAATGACAGAGCCTGATGTAGCTTCATCAGATGCTACCAATATTGAAACCGCTATTGTTGCAGACGGTGATGACTATGTAATTAATGGTCGGAAATGGTGGTCTTCTGGTGCCATGGACCCTAATTGTAAAATTACCATTGTTATGGGTAAGACCAATTTTGATGCACCACGACATTTACAACAGAGTATGATTTTGGTGCCCATGGATACTCCAGGGTTAAAAATTGAAAGGGAACTGAGTGTTTTTGGCTATTCCGATTCACCAGAAGGGCATGCTGAAATCACACTAAATAATGTTCGTGTACCCAAAACTAATTTACTTTTAGGTGAGGGCCGAGGATTTGAAATCGCACAAGGCAGATTAGGTCCAGGGCGCATCCATCACTGTATGCGGTTAATTGGTATGGCACAACGTTCATTAGAGATTATGTCTGAACGCACCATTCAAAGAAAACCTTTTGGAAGGACCCTAGATACTTACAGTAGTATTCGACAAGATATCGCCTTATCGGCATGTGAGATTGAGCAAACCCGTTTATTGGTATTATCTGCAGCAGATAAAATGGATAAAGTAGGTAATAAAGAGGCGAAAGATTTAATTGCCATGATTAAAATAGTTACGCCTCAAATGGCATTAAGGGTGATAGACAGAGCTATTCAGATTTTAGGCGGAAAAGGAGTTGGTAGCGATACTCCCTTGGCACATTTCTATGCTGCCGCAAGAACACTTCGTTTAGCTGATGGCCCGGATGAAGTTCATATGAGCCAGTTAGGGAAAAGTACAATTAACAAATATGTGAAAGCTGCCCATGACTAATGAAAAAAACTTAAAATCTGTAAGAGACGGGGAAGAAATTAATGAAGTAAAACTCAAGGATTTTTTGTTGAAACATTCCCTAATAACAAGTGAGAATGCGGAATTAACTGTAAAACAATTTACCAATGGATACTCTAACCTAACCTATCTATTGACAATTGATGATAAGGAATACGTTTTAAGAAGACCTCCTTTTGCTGCGCCAAAGCGTGGACACGATATTGGACGTGAATTTAAGGTGTTACAGCAATTAAATTCAGTATATAGTAAGAGTCCTAAAGTATATGTTTTTAATGATGATCCTCAAGTGATAGGCTCTCCCTTTTATATTATGGAGAAAGTAAAAGGAGAAATTCTTACCGCTAAATCGGCACTTGAAAAACAAATTTCCCCTGAAGAGTTTAAAATTATTTCTAATACTTGGGTTGATGCCTTTGTAGAATTTCATGCTATTGATTATAAAGCAGCAGGACTTTCTGAACTAGGACGGCCCGAAGGATATGTAGAACGTCAGGTTGATAATTGGGGTAAACAATATCTAGCGGCGGCAACTGATGAAGTTCCTGCAGCACAAAAGGTGATGATTTGGATGAGTGAAAATCAACCAAAAAAATATGACCACACCCTAATTCATAACGATTTCAAATATGATAACGTGGTTTTTGAAAATGATAATTGGAAGAAAATTTCAGCCATTTTAGACTGGGAAATGTGTACGCTTGGTGACCCTCTGATGGATTTAGGAACTTCCTTAGGCTATTGGACAACCGCCAATGACCCAGAAATTATGAAACAAGGTCTTCTTTCTCCAACAGTGATGAAAGGTAATCTCTCACGAACAGAGATTGTACAACAATATGCCTTAAAAAGTGGAAGAAACATAGATAACCTCACCTTTTATTATGCTTACGGACTTTTTAAGATTGCCGTAATTGCTCAGCAAATTTATTATCGATATAAACATGGCCACACCAACGACCCAAAATTTGCAAATTTGAACAAAGCTTCCGCATTGTGTTGTAATACCGCATGGCAAGCCATTCAGAAAAACCAAATAGATAATCTGTATTAATTAGAGAATTGTAATTTTTTAAAAAATCGATCAAAAAATGAATTTAAAGGATAAAGTAGTACTAATTACCGGCGCAGGTAGTGGCATAGGTGAAGCCACAGCGAAACTTTTTGGCACTCATAAATCCATTGTAGTGGTTTCGGATATCAATCTGAAAAGTGCAGAAAAAGTAGCAAATGAAATCAGAAATAATGGAGGGAAGGCCTCAGCAATTGAAACAGATGTGACACAATTTGAGCAGGTGAAAGAATTAATTCAATCCGTAATAACAAAACATAGTCGTTTGGATGTGATGGTGAATAATGCTGGAATCGGAGGAAAAAACCAAGCAAAAACAGCGGATCATTCCCTTGATGACTGGCACAACGTGATTGCAGTAAATCAAACTGGAGTTTTCTATTGCATGAAACTAGCACTAGAACAGATGCTAAAACAAGGTCATGGTAATATGGTGAATGTGGCTTCTTTAGCAGGATTAAAAGCATCAGCAAATAACCTTTCTTATTCTGCAAGTAAATTTGCAGTGGTGGGAATGACGAAGTCGGCAGCCTTGGAGTATGGAAGAAAGAACATTCGAATCAATGCAGTATGTCCTGGTTTTACGCATTCAGCATTACTAGAACAATTACTTTCTGTAAGCCCAGATATGGGCGATAAGTTAAAACGTTTTATTCCTATGGGCAGGTTTGGAGAGGCAGAAGAAATTGCAGAAGCTATTTGCTGGCTAGCATCAGAAAATTCTAAATTCATCACGGGGCAAACCATCACCTTGGATGGAGGAACATCCTTATAAAAATTAAAAAACTAAACACGATGAACAAACAACAGATATTTATAAAAAGACCTATAGGTGCAGCAGATGCTTCCACTTGGTCTTTAGAAACGAATCCAATTCCTGAAATAGGAGAAGGTCAGGTATTGATAAAAAATCATTATATCTCTTTAGATCCTGCCATGCGTGGATGGATGAACGAGGGAAAATCTTACATAGCGCCTGTAGAAATTGGTGCTGTCATGCGAGCAGGATCTGTTGGAGAGGTTATAGAAGCTAAAAATCATCCAAAATTTAAAGTCGGGGATTTTATTTCAGGTCACGGTGGCGTTCAACAATATGTTGCCACGGACGGAAAAGGATATTATAAAGTTGATCCAAAACTAGCTCCGCTGCCTACCTATATTGGCACCTTGGGAATGCCTGGAATGACCGCTTATTTTGGAATTTTAGATGTAGGTAAAATTAAAGACGGGGATATAGTTGTGGTTTCTGGTGCAGCTGGAGCCGTAGGCAGTATTGTTGGACAAATAGCTAAAATAAAAGGATGTAATGTAATTGGTATTGCTGGTGGTGCTGATAAATGTAAATACGTGGTGGAGGATTTAGGCTTTGATGCTTGCATAGATTATAGAAATGAAGATGTTAAGGAGCGATTAAAACAAGAATGTCCGAAAGGATTAGATGTTTATTTTGATAATGTTGGTGGGGAGATTTTAGACGCAGCATTGGCAAGGTTACGAATGCATGCAAGAGTAGTTATTTGCGGGGCTATTTCTCAATATAATAACAAAGAAAATATTAAAGGCCCGTCCAATTACCTTTCTTTATTAGTAAATAGAGCAACTATGCAAGGAATGGTCGTTTTTGATTGGATAGAAAGGTACGGAGAAGCTGGCCAACAAATGGGCAAATGGATGGCAGAAGGAAAATTGAAAAGCCGTGAGGATGTTTACGAAGGTATAGAGAACTTCCCAGAAACCTATAATAGATTATTCTCTGGCGACAAGCTAGGTAAATTGGTACTGAAAGTTATTGAAGATTAATACTTATAGTATGGAGTTAAATATATATTACTAAACTATAAATAATGAGAGCAATACGATGTAAAATATACGGTCCGCCTTCCAATTTGCATTTAGAAGAAATAGATTCCTTACATGCAGGTCCAAAACAAGTAGTGGTACAGGTAAAGGCTTGTGGTTTAAATTTTCCAGATACATTAATCATTCAAGGCTTGTATCAATTTAAACCAGAATTACCATTTACACCGGGAAGTGATGTTGCGGGTATTGTAAAGGAAGTGGGTGAAGGCGTTACTCATTTAAAAGTGGGCGATGCTGTTTTTGGTTTTGTGGCTCATGGCGGTTTGGCAGAAGAAGTGATCGTACCAATTAACGCTTGTTTTCCTAAACCACCTCAAATGGATTTTCAAGTAGCAGCATCTTTTATGATGGCTTATGGTACTTCTTATCATGCTTTAAAAGATAGAGCCCAATTAATGAAAGGGGAAACCCTCTTGGTTATGGGTGCATCTGGAGGCGTTGGCTTGGCCGCTGTTGAATTAGGAAAGTTAATGGGCGCCAAAGTAATTGCCGCAGCATCAACAGAAGAAAAGTTAGCGCTTTGTAAAGCGTATGGTGCCGATGAGCTCATCAACTACAGCAAACAAGATTTAAAATCTACCCTAAAAGAATTAACACAAGGAAAAGGAGTGGATGTAATTTATGACCCCATAGGAGGTGATTTTTCTGAACAAGCCTTAAGAGGTATCGCTTGGAACGGTCGATTTTTGGTTGTAGGATTTGCGGCGGGTAATATTCCAACAATTCCCCTAAATCTTCCATTGTTAAAAGGAGCTGCTATAGTTGGCGTTTTTTGGGGCGGTTTCGCCATGCAATATCCAAAAGAGAATAGTGCCAACACCAATACCCTCATGCAATGGCATGCAGAAGGCAAGTTAAAACCACATATCCATAAAATATTTCCTTTAGAAGATACAAAACAAGCCTTAGAGGAAATGATGAATCGTAAGGTAAAAGGGAAATTAGTGGTGCAAATTTGATCAGACAAAATCAATAAATAAATTAAACAATATGAGATTAAAAGATAAAATAGCGGTTGTAACTGGCGGATCGCAAGGAATAGGAAAGGCCATTTCAGAACTTTTCGCAAAGGAGGGAGCTACAGTAATCATCATGGATTTATTGCCCAAAGGACAAGAGGTTGCCAGTGGAATTATCGCATCTGGTGGTCAGGCAGAGTTTCATGCCGTTTCGGTAACCAACAAATCGGCAGTAGAAAAACTTTTCAATCAAGTAAATTATAAATACGGTAAAATTGATATCCTCATTAATAATGCTGGAATCACTAGAGACCGCACCTTGGAAAAAATGAGTGAAGATGAGTTTGACGCTGTTATTGAAGTGAACCTAAAAGGGGTTTTTATTTGTGCACAAGCCGTTGCACCTTACATGAAGGCAAATAATTATGGAAGAATAGTTAGTGCTGCATCCAACGTAGGTTTACGAGGTAATTTTGGTCAAACGAATTATGCGGCTACTAAAGCAGGTGTTATTGCCATGTCTAAAACTTGGACTGTAGAACTGGGTAAATACGGAATAACAGCTAATGCCATAGCTCCCGGCTTTACCATGACAGATATGGTCGATAAAATTCCAGCAGAACACTTTGAGGTAATTAAAGCAAGTATTCCCTTAAAAACGGTGGCTCAACCCATAGATATTGCCTATGGTTATTTATATCTAGCGTCAGACGAGTCGCGTTTTGTATCTGGAATTTGCTTAACAATTGATGGTGGCACTTCACGATAAACAATAAAAAATGGCTAAACTAGTTTTTGAATGCTTAAAAGAATTTAGTGCAAACGAAGGTAAGATACTTCCACCTGGAGCGTGGATGATCATCACACAAGAAATGATAAATGATTTTGCTAAAGCTACTTTAGATTTTCAATGGATACACGTAGACGTTGAAAAAGCGATTAAATATTCTCCATTTAAAAAACCAGTTGCACATGGTTTTATGTCGGTTTCCCTGATATCTAAAATGTTGGGCGACCTTTTGCAGGTAAAATCAGTAAAAATGGGTGTAAATTATGGTTTAAATAAAGTCCGTTTTCCAAATGCCGTATTAGTTGATAATAAATTACGACTAAATTGTAAAATTGCAGTTATAGAAGCGTATCTCGAAAACGGTGTTAAAGTGACATGGCAATGCTCAGTAGAAATTGAAGGGGCAGATAAGCCGGCTTGCGTAGCAGAATTTATGAGTATTATGTTTGAATAATACGCATCAATACCTTCACAGATTTTACGGAAATTAAGTTTTATTTTCTATATTCATGGTTGACCAAATGAACCAAACCGATGACCAGACTTTTCGACTTACTAGACTATCAATTACAAAATAATCCATTAGAAGCTGCTATTAGCGGAAGGAATAAGGATGGGAAATGGGAATCTTACAGTAGCCAGGAATTAAAGGATACTGCAGAAAAGGCGGCAGCGGGTTTATTAAAATTAGGGCTTTTACCGGGTGATAAGGTTGGTATTGTTACCTATAAAAATATACCTGAATGGATTGTGATGGATTATGCGGTACAAATTGCAGGAATGATTAGCGTTCCTTTATATCCTACTATCAGTGTTTCAGAATATGAGTACATTTTAAATGAGGCTGAGGTAAAAGCCGCTTTTTGTGGTGGTCTGGATTTGTATGATAAACTATCCCAAACTCAAAAAGGAGTACCTACCCTACAACATATTTACACCTTTGATAAATCGAGTGGAAACCCATATTGGGAAACTATTTTTGATAAAGACGGTATTCCAGCTTTAGAAAGAATCAAATCTACAATCAAAGGAGAAGATTTAGTAACCATTATCTATACCTCTGGCACTACAGGAAAGCCAAAAGGCGTGATGTTGAGCCATGATAATATTATGCATGTGGTTACTGCAACCGGAAAATTGATTGTTGCTAAACCCTATGAAAAAGTATTGAGTTTTCTTCCACTTTGCCATATTTATGAACGGGCCATTTCTTTTTGTTATTACTATAAGGGCGTTTCGGTATTTTTATGTGGAACAGATAATTTAATTGGGCCAGATGGTGATTTGGCAACTGTTCGTCCAATTTCTTTTACCACAGTACCCAGATTACTCGAAAAAATTTATGAAGCTATTTACAACAAGGGTTTGGCTTTAGAGGGTACTAAGCGGAAACTATTCTTTTGGGCTTTAGACTTAACAGATGACTACGAGTTAGACCAGCAACTATCATTTATCAAAAATCTAAAATGGAAATTGGCCAATAAATTGATTTTTAGCAAGTGGAGGGCGGCTTTAGGGGGTAATATAAAGCAAATCATTACTGGTGCCGCTCCATGCCCCATTAAAATATTACGCGTTTTTTGTGCTGCGGGTATTCCTATTCGTGAAGCCTACGGACTAACAGAAACCTCGCCTACTTTAACTGGAAATAGCTTGGAGCCAAATGGAACAATGATAGGGACAGTTGGGTATGCTATCAATGGTGTTGAATTATATATTGATAAGGCTTCTGGAGAATATAAAGAAGACGAGGGTGAAATTTTAGCTCACGGCCCTAACGTAATGATTGGATACTATTTAAAACCAGAAATAAATGACCAAGTATTCCAGATTATTGATGGTAAAAAATGGTTTTGTACAGGTGATATAGGAAAATTAATTAAAGGACCTGATGGAAGGGAGTTTCTTAAGATTACCGATAGGAAGAAGGAGCTATTGAAAACTTCTGGTGGTAAGTACGTAGCGCCTGCACCAATTGAAAACCGGATTAAGGAAGATTTTTTAGTTGAACAATTAATGGTACTTGGGGATAATCAAAAGTTTGTTTCTGCTTTGATTTTGCCTTCAGAAGTTGCACTTAAAAATTGGTGCCTCCACAAAAAAATGGAGTGGACCAACTTAGCTGATATGATAAAGAACGAAATCATAATCCGTAAATATCAGAAAGTAATTGACAGCTATAACCCAGAATTCGGTCATATTGAACAAATAAAGAAATTTAAATTAATTGCAACACCATGGCTTCCTATTCATGAGGATGGTTCTTTGGCAGAACTTACACCGACCTTAAAACTTAAAAGAAGGATAATCATGGAAAAATACAGTCAAGAAATTGCCGCTATTTATGGGAAGGTGCTAAATTAACAATTGTAACAATCAGAACAACTTTTCCAAATTCATACAGCTTTCGAATTATATAAAATGCCTTTGACTGTGTAAACATTTATCCCTATTTTCGTCCAACTAAATTAAAAACAATGGCTAAAGCTGGAGATTTAAAAACGGGAAACGTAATCAGATTTAATGGAGAATTAGTAACCATTGATGAACTAAACCATAGAACGCCCGGTAAAGGTGGTGCTTTTTACACAGGTAAAATGCGTAGTATTAAGACAGGCAAAATTATTGAACTCCGCATGCGTACGGATGAAGATGTTGATTTGGCGAGGGTAGAAACCAATGATTACCAGTATCTATATGATGATGGTGACTTTTTTGTGGTGATGGATAATACAAGTTTCGAACAGTTTAATGTGCCTAAAGAATTATTTGGCGACTCGGCCCGTTTCTTAAAAGAGGGAATGAATGTGATGATCTCTATGGAAAGTGATGAGCCCATTATTGCAAAAGCACCAAATAATGTGGAATTAGAGATTGTTTATACTGAGCCAGCTGTTAAAGGAGATACTTCTACAAATGCCTTCAAAAATGCAACTGTTGAAACTGGAATTGAGATTAAGGTTCCCTTATTTGTAAATCAAGGGGATAAAGTGCGTGTTGACACAGCGACAGGAGCTTACATTGAGCGAGTGAAATAATCAAAGATTGATAGTAACAAAAAAGTCTCGATCAAAGGTTCGAGACTTTTTTTATGATTTTGTTTTTAGGCCGATCCTCTAATTATGGCTAATAAAACAGCAATAACAGCTATCACTAATAAAATATGAATCAAAGCACCAACAGAGTACACAAAGAATCCCAATACCCAGCCAATAATTAAGACAACTGCGATGATATATAAAATTGTTCCCATGTTATAAATATTTAGTTTTAAATTTTTGGCTTCTCGCCGATTTGAGCGAAACAAATACTGTGCCTTTTCTATGAAGTGGTATACACAATATTTAAATATAAGTATTTATTGGATTTTGAAGAAAAAAAAATCATCTTGAATACTATTCTAACGACAGTATAAATAGATGATGTATCTTTTTTGGTTTTCTTAGCCCATTTTTAAAATGCCCAAAAATAAACACGAATAATATAGTAGAAATAAACAAAAATTGAGTTCATTCTCATGAAACTCTGCCGAGAGATAAAGCACAAATAAAGATTGATTTTTGCTCCACGCTATTATAATTCATTACTTTGCTTAAAAATAAGAAGCCTTTGTCACCAAAAATTAAAATCATACTTATTTCTTTAATTATCAGCATCATTTTAATGTTGATGAAGTTTGGTGCCTATTTCATTACGCAATCTAACGCTATATTAACTGATGCAGCTGAAAGTATCGTAAATGTGGTAGCAAGTTCTTTTGCATTCTACAGTATATATTTGTCTTCCCTTCCAAGGGATCAAAATCATCCATACGGACATGGGAAAGTCGAATTCTTTTCTGCTTTTGTAGAAGGTACGTTGATTATGTTGGCAGGTATCATCATTATTTTTAAGTCTATTTATAATTTATACTATCCTCAGCAGCTGAGTGATATTCTAAGCGGGTCTTATATTATTGGTTTCACAGGGGCTATTAACGGATTATTGGGTCTTTATTTAATGAAGAAAAGTAAAGTGCTCAATTCATTAACGTTACAAGCCGATGGTAAACATTTGATTACCGATGCTATCAGTAGTTTCGGGTTAATGTTGGGCTTATTCTTGATCTTTTTTACTCAAATCATCTGGCTCGATTCTGCCATTTCTATTGCTATAGGTTTATTTATCATTTATAATGGGTATCGCTTAACGAGAAAATCTGTAGGCGGTTTAATGGATGAGTCTGATGAGAGTGTAGTAAAAGAAATTATTGATTATCTGAATGTTAACCGCAAGTCAGAATGGATTGATGTTCATAATTTGAGAACACAACGCTATGGCGCTGAAACGCATATCGATTGTCACGTCACTTTGCCGTATTATTTTGATTTAAATCAAGTTCATTTTCAAGTATCAGAAATTGATCGGGTGATTACTGAAAATGTAAATTCAGAAACTGAGTTTTTTATTCATGCCGATCCTTGTATTCCACAATGTTGCCATTATTGTTCATTAGAAAATTGTAAAGTACGGTCAGAAACTCAAACTAAAAAGATAGAATGGAGTTTACAGAATGTGACTAAAAACCAAAAGCATTTTGATGAATAATGGAAAGACCTAAATTTAATGTACGCGTTTACGGCATATTAATCAATAACCATCAAGAGGTCTTGTTGAGTGATGAAGAAGAGCATGGAAAACAGTTTATTAAATTCCCAGGCGGAGGTTTAGAATTTGGTGAAGGTTTAATTAATGGTTTAAAAAGAGAATTTATAGAAGAATGTGATTTATCAATAGAGATTTTGAAGCACTTTTACACAACTGATTTTTTTATAGAGTCAGCTTTTGGAGGCGGACAACTAATTTCTATCTATTACTTGGTAAAGCCTTTACAAGAAATTAATTTTAAAATTAGTAAAAACGAATATGATTTTGAAGGTCAAACAAGTTCATCAAAACAGTGCTTTAGGTTTGTTCCTTTAGAAGTGTTACAAAATGAATCAGTGACTTTTCCTGTTGATCAACATGTTGTTAAATTATTGAAATCAAATTATTTATAATGGATTTAGTGAACAGAGATTTGGAAGCCATATGGCATCCTTATACACAAATGAAAACGGCAGCTAAGCCTATCCCAATTGTAAAAGGAGAAGGTGTTTATTTATATACTGAAGACGGTAGAAAACTGATTGATGCCATATCTTCTTGGTGGGTAAACATTCATGGACACAGCCATCCTTACATTGCCCAAAAAGCTTTTGAACAGTTAAATCAGTTAGAGCATGTAATTTTCGCGGGTTTCACGCATCCACAAGCGGTGAATTTGGCAGAGAATTTATTGAGTATTCTTCCTAAAAATCAAAAGAAGATTTTCTATTCAGATAATGGCTCAACAGCAGTTGAAGTTGCATTAAAAATGTGTCTTCAATACTGGTATAATAAAGGGCAGCAACGTAAGAAAATTTTAGCTTTCAAAAATGCTTACCACGGAGATACTTTTGGAGCTATGGCGGTGAGCGGAAGAAGCGCTTGGACAGCGCCTTTTGATGGCTTATTGTTTGATGTGGAGTTTATTGATTTACCAAACAAAGAGAATCTTGAACGGCTAAAGTCTAAAATTACAAACCTCAAATCCGAGTTTGCTTGCTTCATTTTTGAGCCATTGATTCAAGGCTCTGGTGGGATGCTGATGTATGAAGCTGAAGATTTAGATGTATTAATGCAACATTGTCAAAAAGAGGATGTATTAACCATTGCGGATGAAGTGATGACGGGTTTTGGAAGAACAGGCAAATTATTTGCCACTGATCATACTTCGGCTAAAGCCGATATCATGTGTTTTTCTAAAGGTTTAACTGGTGGAACGATGGCTTTAGGTATCACTTCTTGTAAACAAGAAATTTACGATGAATTCTTATCTGATGATAAAATGAAAACCTTGTTTCATGGTCATTCCTTTACAGCAAACCCAATTGCTTGTGCAGTGGCAAATGCCAGTTTTGATTTACTAATGAAACCCGAAACGTTGGAAAATATCAAAAGAATTGAGCAGAAGCATCAAGAATTTAAATCTGAAATTCAAGATCATCCTAAGTTAAAAAATGTTCGTCAAACCGGTACTATCATTACTTTGGAATGGGCAACAGAAGGAACCTCATACTTTAATTCTATCCGAGATACATTGTATAATTTCTTTTTAGATAGGAATATTATCTTACGTCCGCTAGGAAATATTGTTTACATTATGCCTCCTTATTGCATCAGCAATGATGATTTAGATTATATTTATCAACAAATTCAAGAAGCTTTAGACCGATTTTAAAAATGGATTTAAAAGAAATTTTAGAACAAATAGTAGCCAATCCCCAACAACATGCTAAATGGTTAAACACTTTATCCTTTATGGAAAATGCTGGAGCAAGAAAGATCTCCGCATCCGAAGATAAAGAAAAAGTAAATCTGATTATTTTAAAACACGCTGCTGAAGAACATCGACATGCGTATTATTTAAAAAAACAAATAGGAAAAATAGAAGAGGGGATTTGTCAAAACTATGAGAATCAATACTTACTTGCCCCTAAAGCCAGTAAATATTATTTAAATAATTTAGATGTTCAAGCTTGTAAGTATTTGAAGAGGGAGCTAAATTTAGGAGGGGCAGAGCTTCGCTTTGCAGCTTATCTTTTAGTGACTTATGCTATTGAAGTAAGAGCTGATGACTTGTACCCAATTTACCAAGATATATTAACCAAGACAGCATCAAAAGTGATGGTAAAATCTATCATATTGGAAGAAGAAGGTCATTTAGAAGAGATGATTAATCAACTCAAAACGTTCTCTCCGGTTTGGGAAAAACATGCTCAAATAGCTGTTGATATAGAAAATCAATTATTTGAGTATTGGATGACTCAATTAGAACTAGAGTTAAATCTAGAGGTCATAGATTAAACTGAACTCCAGCTCTTAAAATTAAACCATGTGGATTAATATCTAAATTGTTGAAAGAATTATGAAACCCTTTAAAACCCAAACTTAGAATGGGTCGGATATCTTTATTCATTTTGTAACTAAAACCAAAATTACCTTGTAAGTAAATTCCTCCTTCTTTTATTCTTTTTCTGGAGGATGGAAAACCTATCAGCTCTCTTCTATAATTAACAAAGCTGTAACCAGCATCTAATATTACAAATGGGGAAAGTCTTTTTTGATTGAATTGATATCTAAAATCCAGATATATAGGTATAAAATTTAATTTATGAAGATGATAGCCATTATCGCCATGAAACGGGGCATAGGAATATTCTATGCCTAGTCCTAATGATTTGTTAACTGATAATTTTTTTGCAAATATTAGATTAACCCCATTGAACTTTGTAGAATGAGTACTTCTTAAAATCTGATATTCAAAAATAACATGAAGATTGTTTGGCGTATTTAAAGAATCTTTATGTAGAAAAAGTAGGTTTGCTTTTGAGAGATTTGAGAAAGAAAAGAAAAGAACAAAAACTAAAATGATTTTTTTCATTTACATATCATAATTTATAATATTTAAATAAAGTTAAACTTAATCTGAGGAATTAGATTAATAGATGATGATTTTAAATTAATGAAGCGTTTAAAGTCTGATGTATTAAGACTTTAAACGCTTAAAAAAAGATTATCCGCCCATTTGAGCCATAATATCTTCAAAAGTCATAATTTCAAAGCCAGAAGGAATGGTCATGTCAATAGCAGTTATCGGTTCTTCTTTGATGTTTTTCAAAGTTAATTTTGATTTCATGCCTCTTGCATTGTTCTCGAATTGAACAGGAAAACCATTTAATCCTATTAAAGCTGCCGAGAATGTATTTTCAGGGATTTTAACATCATTTGTAGCCCAAACATCCATACTTTCTCCAGAAATTTTATCCTTAAAGATGAATTTTTTACAATTGTAACCAGCAATTTGTTTGGTATCTGTGGTGGTTTGTATTTCAAATTCTTTTTCTCCAGACTGTAAATCCTGCATTTTCTTAGCTTGGTCTTTGTTCATCTTAACACCAATCTTTTTGTTTTGCATCGGAATTTCAGTTAAACTCATCATTTCCTTTGTTGCATCATTATAAATAACAGATGTAGCGAACATACCCATATCCATTTTGAATCTGCTCAAATCTCCCTTAAACTCGATTTTATACTCAGTTGGAAGCATTGCTGCCATTGATTGCTGATCAGGAGGTAAGTTGTATTCAACTGCATAAGTTATTGTTCCTTCTTTAATTGCTTTTTGCGCATTTGCCGCAAAAGATGACCCCATACAAATGAATGCAATAAGACCTAATTTTAAATTTTTAAGCATGTTTTTGTTGTTTTTTTGATATGTTAGATACTATGTTGATTAAAAAGTTACATTATTAAATGTTTACCACTCAATTTTAATTTTATTCAAAAAAGCAGAAATTCCCTTCTTACAATCATGGGTTGAGCGGGCATGAGCATTCATTTCTGATGCAAATTCAAGCGCTTCTGTCAAGGGTAAATCTTGCACATTATTTAATAATTGTTTTGTTAACGCAATTGATTGAGCTGAAGTACTTTTACAAAGTTTTAAAGCGAAAATTTTTACTTCATCAGCAATTTTATTAGGATCGATAATGTAATTGATTAACCCTAATTTTTGTGCTTTTTCAGCATCAATTAAATCACCACTAAACAAAAGTTCTTTCGCTTTTCCTTCCCCAATTTTTCTGACTAAAAACACAGCTACGATGGCTGGTATAAACCCTATTTTTACTTCTGTATAGCCAAACCTAGCTTCAGGTACACTAAATATATAGTCGCAAATTGATGCTAAACCACAACCTCCCGCGATGGCATGACCTTCTACTTGGGCAATTACTATTTTTGGTTGCTGATAAATTTGTTGAAATAACTTTTTAAGTAGATTTGAGTCTGAAAGATTTTCTTCAAACGAGTTGGATTGAAGCTTTTTGAGGTAATCTAAGTCAGCACCAGCACTAAAAACATCTCCATTAGCTTTTAAGATAATTACTTTTACTTGTTCATCATGCTCTGCGGTTATAAAAGCTTTTATAAGTTCTTTTACCACTTCAGAATTTAAAGCATTCCTCTTTTCGGCCCTATTTAAGGTAATAGAAGCTATTCTTTCTGATACCTGATAATCTACTAACATATTTACTACTTTTTATTAATTTTTAATTCAATGCAGAAACGTCTCTTTAAAACATGAACATTTAAATTATGTTTTAAGAGTTGTGTTTGCATACTTTTTATAACAAAGTCTCTGTTTTTTCCGTCAATAAAAAGTTTCTCGTATTTATTTTGATCTAAAATATTTGTTAAATCATACAGGTGATCACCACTAAGTATTAACCAATCGATTTTATTTAAACCTTTTATTTTTTCTTCTTGATGGACAATTTTTAACCGATAATTTTCAAAAGTAAATAATTTTTCGCTTTTGTTTTGATGAGGATCATAATATTGAATTTGATTAATTTGACAACTATCCAAATAAGGTTTAACAGAAAATAAATAAGTGTATTCATCAGGATTTAAATCTGTGATTAAGAACGCGTTTCTACCATTTATAAATGCCACAGCCGTGTTTTTTCTAAGACTAAAGAAGGTAACCTGCTTTTGTCTTAGGCTTTTAAAATGACTATACGTTTTACCAAGGATTAAAAAGCTAAAAGCAATTATTGCAAACTTTAAATAGCGCTTTTCTTTGATAGATTTGAGTGTTAAAATCAGAATTAAATAGAAAAGAATAATCTCACTAAAACTCATCCATATTTGGGTAATGTTGGCATAGTGTAACTGCTCTATCAAAATCAAACCTTTATTAGTAAAGCTAATAAGCTCATTTAAAATAATTCCTAAAACTTTTGCCAATGGAGTTACGAAGCTTAGTAGAAGAAAAGAGATACCTGCATACATAATTAAAATAGCAGGGAGCGTGATGAATAGATTGCTAATTACAAAATAAACCGGAAACTGATGAAAGTAATATAAACTGATAGGTGCAGTCGACAATTGCGCTGCAATAGATACAGAAATGCAGGTCCAACAAAATTGTAAAACTCTGTTTTTTGGCTGATAAAGTTGACTGATTTTTGGCTGTAGATAAATCAACCCGCAAACTGCAATAAAAGAAAGTTGAAAACCTACATTGGTTAAACTAAATGGATTGTTAATCAGAATGATAAAGGCCGCAATTGCAATGATATTGAAAATGTTAATCCGCTTGTTGAAAGCTTTAGCCACTAAAATAAACGTCAGCATAATTGCTGCTCGTTCTACAGACGGAGCAAGACCAGCTAATAAGGCATAAAACCAAATCAGGCTAATCATTAAGATAGATTTTATGATTCGCCACTTTGTTTTTTTATTCATGAAAGAGAGAAGAAAATCTAATAATAAAACTACAATAGCGACATGCATCCCAGAAACGGAAAGCACATGCATGGTCCCTGTTTTAGAGTAAGCGTCTAAAATATCTTTACTTAAATCAGTTCGGTATCCTAAAATCAATGTTGATGCAACTGCTTGAGCCTCTTTATCAGGAAGGAAATTCTTAAACTTTTTGACTTGTTGTGTTCTAAATTTTAACGCGAAAGCTTTTATGAAATTTCCTTTATTTGAATCGATTTTCGCAGCCTGTTTTTGTTTGATAAACGTTTGATGATAAATCTGTTGAAAGGACAAATATCTTTTATAATTGAACTCGGCTGAATTATAAGGCTGTTCGGTGGCTTCATATTTAGCTTTAATGAGCAAATCATCACCATAATTTAAATTCAGCGCTTTCGTAGTGTCAAAGCGCATAGCCAACAAAAGCTTTCCTTCGGTTTGATTATACACTCCATTAAAAATACTGCCTTTCACATTAGCATCGAATCTGGCGATGTCTCCTTTTATCCTGGGTTCTTCATCAATTGTTATAATCAACTCATCTGCTGGCTGATTTGAGAAGTGAGATTTCCAATAAATCTGTTTATGCTGATTGCATAAAATAATTCCTGAAATTATCATTTGTAAATAAATCAGAATTCCTATGAAATGGGAGTGGAGATAAACTTTTTGACTTTTATAGCTAATGGCAAACCCTAATAAAGCTATAAATAGAATAACCCAAATGAACAACCAAAAAATTTGTGGAGCCAAATTAAAAAGTATAGAAATAGAAATCCCACCTATAAAAAATAAGAGCAGACGTAAAAACGGAACTTCTGTTTTGTAATAAGCAATCATTAAAATTGAAATCTCAATTGAATTTTTATTTCCGACCGGTGATTTCCTTCAATCAAATCTAAACCAGAACCAACTGTTGTTTGATTATTATATTGAGTATAGCTATACCGAACCCAAAAATCTATTCCTCTTTTTAAATTATAACGGGCATTGGCATAATATCTAATTCCTTGATTTTGAAAAGCAGGGATTGAAAAACCATATAAAACGTCGTTCTCATAAGCGTAAATTCTGGTATCAAAACCATCGGTATCAAATAATGCAAAACGCATATTTCCTGATATTTTAGAACTTAAAGGATTGTAATTTATATCCTGATAAGCTAAATAACCATATCGAAAAGGTGAATTTTCTTCATGATATTGAACCATTTCAATTCTGTTTCTTAAACTGAAGGTTTTGTTAATCTGATATTGATATTCAACTCTGTAATTTGATTTTTTAACAAAACCCAAACTATTAACAAATGATGAATTGGGAGAATTTTGCTGTTTATTTTGGAATTGATATCTTAAACTAAAACGAGTGGTTTTATTGGGTGTGAAATTTAGCTGACTGAATAAATCGAAGCCAGTAGAAGGCGCATCAACCCTAAATTTTAACCATGGGAACTTGAATAAATCGGCATAGAAATTAAGCTCTAACTTACTATCAGGTTTAATTTGCAAGCCGCCATAAAAACCTTTTTCATTTACCGCTGTGCTACTTTCTCCAATTCCTTGGTTATAGAAAGAGTAATAATTTTTTTGGTAATTCCGATGAAATAAAACCATAGAAACAGCTGGTGATAAACTGCTAATTAGACCATTGATATAGGCAATTCCACTACCTAAACTATGTGCAAATTCACCAAAGAAATAGATGTTCTGATAGGTGTAACTATAATTAATACCTACATTATCTAACTGATTACCAGAAAAATTAAACTGATTATAAAGGGAAGTTCCTGGAGCAAAATTCTCACTATACTTAGAATGATATCCGGTTAAGCCAATGGATAATTTGCGAACGCTATATTGTAAATTTCCACCAAAAACTTGTTGATTAATTCTGTTTTTATTCTTTAACTCATTCTCTGTACGATGTAAACCACTTTGTTGTAAAGAAGATATATCCTGAGCATTGGTAATTGGATTTAAGCTAATGCCAGCGTCTAGTTTATTGAAAGAAATAAAAGGAGTAAAATCAAATCTTCCGAAATTAATTTGAGTGGAAATCCCCCTAAAAAAGGAATATTCATTTACAGATGTATAAGGTCTTAAACCTAAATCTTGCTTTGCAACTGTAAAAATATCGGCACCTTTTCCAAAACTTAAACCGCTCCAAAGTGTTAAACCTTGTCCAAATTGTAAAGCGTAGTCACCAATTACTAATTTCTTAATTTTACTTAAGTCTTTGATATATAAACTCGCAGAGACAAAATCAGGTCCTTTTAAGTTATTGGTATTATTCCAAAACTTTTCGCCTGCATCTTTTTCTAAATTTAAAGAGAATTGGATGTTATTACTAAATGAGAATCGATATCGAGTGTAGACTCTTTCAGGAGAACCTAAATAACGCGATTTGTTAGAGTTATTGGGAATAGCATAACTAATTTGAGGCTCCAAATATCGATTATATCTAATTAAAATATCATTTCTACCATCTCTAAATAGTCTTTTGAAAGAAAAATTCTCAAAACCTGTAGGCGTATTGATATCTGCAAAGTATAATAGATTCTTAATCGTTTCTAAATCAAATCCATCAATACTTTGCAACTCTAATGTATGAATCAGTTTATCGTTGACTGCAATATGATCTAAAAGGTTGTTAATTTGTAAAGGATTTAAGAAATAGAGTTCTTGCAATTGCTCACGGTTTGTCTTATTTAGATTGATTTTATTCTTTCGATAATAATTTAAGCGATCAACCAACTCGGTATAATCGAAATCTTCAGTTTGATTTGCAGCAATTGACTCTATGATATATTCTATCACCAGATCATTAGTTTGCTGGGCATAAGATTTAAAGAAAATCAAATTGATACATAGAAACAGTATGGTTTTCCACCTAGAATTCATAACTTAATGAAATTTGTGGAGAATAACCTAATACTGGATGGGAAGAAACTGCAAAATCAAATGCTATTTTTTGATAATTTAAGCCGAAACCAGCATATTGCTTAAATGTGTTTACACTTATTCCACCTCTTAAAGATAAGAAGTCGACTATTTTGTATTCTATGCCGGTTTTAAAATCGGTATTCCCATCTAATATTTTCTCAATTTCCGTACAAATCATCAACTGTTTAGAGAATATGTAATTTGCTCCAAAACGTATATGAGGCGGAATAATTTGATCTGTGTTTTTGCCGTATTTACTTTGATTTGGATTTGCAATATGCGATGCTAACCATAAATTAGGTGTTACTTCGTACTGAATGCCTGCTTCAACAGAAAAAGTGCTTCTGTTTCCATAATTGGTGATGTTAATTTGATGGTAATTGGCGTTGACTGCTAAATGAAGGTTATCACCAAATTTTTTGGCTAAACTTAACCCAGTTTTTGTTTCTGCATAACTTTCTACACCATAAGAAGTGAAAGAAGCCGAAATGACATAACTTTTGAATGGTAAGGCAAAAACGGCAGATTTTGTGCTTAATTCTTTTACACCAAATCTACTTTCATAAGCCATAGAAATTTGTGGTCTTTCTATTTTGGCTAAGCCAGCCTGATTATTTTGTGCACACCAAACATCTTGCAAAGCAACGCCAGCATTTGCTAATGAAGCTATTCTGGGTCCATAATTAACCTGACAAAAAGCAGGATATGATAAAACTAACAAAAGAATAAAAGGGTAGATTTTATTCATAGATCATATTTTATAATATGAAAATAGGTAATCATTTTTAAATTATCGCAAGTATTTTAGAGTTTCGGTTAAATTTTTGTAGGTTAAATGAGTATGCAACAGCAAGAAGAAGTTTTCGAAGTTATTTTAATTGGAGATTCTGGAAATATAAAAAGAAATCAGCCTGATGAATTGATAGAAATGATAAAAGCTCACTTGCCAACTAAAACTAATTCAGCCGTTGTTTTTTTGGGAGACAATATCTATCCAAAAGGATTACCTCCAGAAAATGATCCACTTAGAGCAGATGCTGAAAAAGTAGTACAAATTTATCATCAATCAGTTGAAAATTTCCCTGGTCAAGTATATTTTATTTCTGGAAATCATGATTGGAATAAAGGGAAGGAAGATGGAATCGAATATGTATTAAGACAAGAGAAATACATTCAAAAGCTTTTTCATCAACCAGATGTTTTTATTCCGGAAAATGGTTGTCCTGGGCCAAAAGAAATCAATTTAGACGAGGATTTAGTAATGATTGCCATAAACACTCAATGGTGGATTCAGAAAGGATTTAGACCCATTGGTGCTCATGAAGGATGTGGAATTGAGCATGAAGAAGATTTTTTCACGCAGCTAGAAGAAATTTTAGAGCGGAATAAGCATAAAAGAATCCTGATTATAGGTCATTATCCTATTTATAGCTACTCTTTACATGGAGGGAGATATAAATTCAAGCATCATTTATTTCCGCTTACACTTTATAAAAAAAGAGCTTATTTACCTATACCATTTTTAGGATCATTATTACCACTATACCGCAAATACTTTGGCGCCAGAGAAGATTTATCGCATCCAAGATTTAAAATTTTAAGAAAACGATTAAAAGAGATTTTTAGAAAATACCCTGGATTAATTTACGCAGCCGGACACGAGCACAACTTGCAATTTATAGAGAAATATCAAAATAATTATATCATTAGCGGAGCAGCTTCAAAAGCTACTTATGTTTTAGATAGTAAGCATTCGCGTTTTGGAATTTCGGCAAAAGGTTTTTTTAAGATTAAATTTTATAAAGAGAATAAGGCGAAAGCAGAAGCTTGGATAGTTGAAGAGGGCAACAAAAAAGGTGAGTTAGTTTATGAGGGTTGGATGCTGTAGATGATTTGGAATAAGTACTTTTAAAGCGACAGGTAAACAAGTCAAATTAATCTCTTTAACTTTCCCAATTACTTCACCATCAATCTGTAATAAAGTAGCTCTTTGCGATTTAACTCGAGCCTCCTTACATTGTATGACTTCAAAAAAATTAGAATATTTAAGCGTCCTCCTAAACATTTGAAAAGTAATCTTGATTAACTCATATTTTGGAAAAGGTTTTACAATACATATTTCGAAAAGACCATCATTTAACTTTCCATCAGGATTAATAACTGCTCCAGTACCATATTGAGTTGCATTTGCAAAAGTTAGAGAGACAGCTTTAACTCGTCTTTTCTTTCCCTTAATCATGATGCTAAAATTAGTTCTCTTTAGTACAAATACTTCGAAAAATAGGTGTTTAGCATAGGTTAATAATCCTCTTTTACTATCTAATTGAAAGCGTTTTACAATTCGAGCATTTAGCCCTACATCAGCTAAATGAATAGATATTTCATCATTTACTTTTAGTAAATCAATTTTCTTTTCTTTTCCAGAAACAATTAATGCTAAGCAATCTTTAATTTGAATAGGAATTTGAAGTTCTTTAGCCATCCCATTGGCGGATCCCATTGGGATAATCAATAAAGAAATATCAGTCTGTTGGATAATTTGGGAAATTAAATTTACTGTCCCATCGCCACCTACAGCGGCTACAATATCAGGTTGATAAATCTTTATTTCATTTTTAATTTCAGCAATTACATCACCATTATTCATTTTATAAATAAAAAATTGAAAATGTAGCTTTTTGGCAGCATTGCTGATTATTTTTTCAATATCAACCTTACTTTGTAATCCTGCTTTTTTGTTAATAACAAATAATACTTTTTTAGCTGACATTAGTCTTCCAATAGATCATCCTCTTCAGGATTAAATTTACTGTCCATATCATCCATTAATAAAGTAATTGGCTTTAAATGATTAGAATGAGATAGTATTACTTTTAAAACCCCCATGGCTGGTATAGCGATAATCATTCCAGCTATTCCTAAAATTTTCCCACCAATTACTAAGGCAATTATCGCTCCCAAGGCGTTAATACTTACTTTATTACCCATTATTTTAGGGGTAATGATATTTCGTTCTAAAAACTGAATAAATATATAAACGCCAATGACGCCAATAGCATACCAAGAACTATCTTTAGTAATTAAAGCCATTAGAACTGGTAATGAGCAACCAATGAAATTTCCGATGTATGGAATAATGGTCAACACAGCAGAGAATACACCAAAAAAAATGGCGTAAGGAATTCCCAAAATAAGTAAACCGATACAGTTTAATATAGCAATGGTAAAAATAACTAGGGACATTCCCGAAACATAACCTTGTATGACGTTTTTAACTTGCTGAATCCAACTTTTTTTATCTTTCTTTTTAACTGGAAAATAGCTAATTAACACATCCTTAAAATTATTACGATATAGCAAGAATAGGAAAACATAAACAGGGATTTGTACTATAGTTGCAATGACTCCTGATGTAGATAATAATAGAGTACTAATATAAGAGGAAGCATTATTAACCCCGTTTTGAAAAATAGATTCTTGCTCTTTAATATTTAACCCAAATTTATCTTCTATAAAATGATGAGTTTTTTCCAACAATAAATTAACTCTTTCCTGAAGATTAGGTAGGTTTTTTACGAGGTCTGTTAATTGGATGCTAACTAGATAAGTGAACAAACCAATAATACCAATAAAAGTAAGTAGGGAAAGAGAAATAGCGAGTATCCTAGGGACTTTCTTTCGCTCTAACCATTGGTTAACAAGTATCAATGAAAAAGCAATAAAACCGCCAATTAACATTGGAATCACCAAATCTCCAGCCCAAATTAAAATAAAAACTACTAAAGCAATGATGAAAAATAGTTTATAGATATAATCTAGTTTAGATAGAATGATTTTATCCATGTAAAAGAATGATTAAAGTTGATCTTTTAGTTCTAGCATAAAAGATTTGATTTTCTTTAAAGAGTCAACCACCTTTTGCTGATCTAAAACCTCGTTTTTATTACTTTTCAAGTGCTCTTTGGCACCTTGTATTGTAAATCCTTTATCTTTAATCAAATGAAAAATAATCTTAAGATTATCAATATCCTCTGGTCTAAATAAGCGATTACCCTTTGCATTTTTTTTAGGTTGCAAAATCTCAAATTCTTTTTCGTAGAATCTTATCAATGATGCATTCACTTCAAACATATCAGCTACTTCGCCAATTGGGTAGTATAGTTTATTAATTTCTCTTTCTTTATATGGCATTTGATATGATTAAGATTGACTGATATTAATCTAATGATTGGTTCTCTCTTGATGCAACTTCTAACATGGTCATGTATTCGGAAGGACTTAAATCATTAAAGAAGAAATTTATTGGATTAATTTGTTTTCCATTCTTAATTACCTCGTAATGGCAGTGAGGACCAGTTGAAGCTCCTGTATTTCCAACATATCCAATCACATCCCCACGATGAACTCTTTGACCTTTCTTTGCCTTAAACTTGCTCATGTGAGCATATTTTGTAACATAACCATAACCATGGCTGATCATAATTCTATTGCCATAACCTCTTTCTCCTCCAGCTGCAATAACAACACCATCACCAGTTGCATAAATAGGAGTTCCAATAGGAGCAGCGAAGTCTAATCCCTCATGCATTTTTCTAATTTTATAAATGGGGTGCATGCGATAACCAAATCCAGAAATTGAGCCTCTTAGTTTTCTGCTGTCAATAGGCTGTACAGCTGGTATAGAAGCCATCATTTTACCTTTTGACGCTACAGTTTTAGCTAACTCATCGTATGATTTAGATTGGATATACATTTCTTTCGATATTACATCTAGTTTCTTGGTAGTCTCTACCATAAGTTTAGACGAGTTATAATTTTCTAAATTTTTGTATCTGTTGATTCCCCCAAAACCAGCTTTTCTCACATCTGAAGGAATGGGTTCTGCCTCAAAAATAACTCTGTAGATATTATCATCTCTTTGTTGCAAATCGCCCATTACAACATCTATCTGTTTCAATCTACCCTTTAAAATATTATATTGAAGATTAAGAGCACCAATTTCTCTTTTTAGTTTCTTTTCTTTTGGAGAATCTAAAAATGTATATGCAAATGCAATGATAACAAATGAAAAAACTAAAGCTGTAGATAGGAATCCTAAACCTTTTAGTATTCTAACTCCCCAACTTAATTTAACCTTTTCATATTTAAGTGTTTGAGAATTAAAATAGTATTTTGTTTTTGCCATGAATTGATAATTAATAAATTACAAGGATTAACTAAAGTGACCAAAGGTAAAAAAAATACTTTAACGGCGAATTTAGAAGGATGTTGCAAACAAAAAAGATCAGCCCATTACGGACTGATCTTTTAAAGTTAATAATTTAATATATTTTAATTTGCTCTTCCAGTTTTTTTATCGTTGCCTCTACCAATTAGGTAACCTGCACCGGCACCAGCAGCAGCACCAACAATAGCACCTCTACCCGTATTTTTATCTATTAGAGCACCAGCACCAGCACCAGCAACACCTCCAATAACGGCGCCTTTAGCTGCAGAACTCCAACCATTTTTACGTTCTACAGGGGCTGCTTGAGTTGTAGAATAATGATTTACTATGACAGGTCTTGCAGCAGCCTCTTTCTTCGCTTCGGTTTTTGCTACTTCAGCCCTTTTAAAGCTATCTAATTTCAAACTATCTTTCATCATCTTAATAGAATCTGCTCTTTCATCTGAACTTGCTTTGTATTTATTATTACAAGCAGCTAGACTAGCTGCTATCAAAATAATTCCAATTAACTTTTTCATTACTTTATTTTTAGTTTAAATATATGTTAAGATATACGTCAAAACTGTGCCAAATATTTTTTTAAGTTTTAAATAGTCTTTTGTAGCACTAGAGATATACTATTTCGCATTCAATAAATTGTTAAATGTTCTTTTAAGCAGCAATATTTTCTTTTTCTTGTTTTTTCATCTTTTCAATATAAATATCAGTTGGACTGCCAAACAGAAAGAAAATTTTTCTTTTAAGGCCTTTTGCATTCTTTATATCTGTAGCCATATCCTTATACTCATGAAAATTTAAAAATATAGGATTAAAGCGATCTCCAATTTTTTTAGTTAAGCCATAATCCGGTCTTTCTTCTTCCTTTTGATAGGTGCCAAACATCCGATCCCAAAAAATAAAAGTTGCTGCATAGTTTTTATCTAAGTACTTTTCTTGACAACCATGATGAACCCGATGGTTGGAAGGAGTTGCCAGAATATATTCAAAAACTTTAGGCAACTTTTTAATATACTCGGTATGTACCCAAAATTGAAATAATACGCTTATCTGGCTTACTACAAAAATGATTATCGGATGAAAACCCATAAATAAGACGGGCAGAAAAAATATCGTTTTAATATTTTGTACCCAGCTCAATCTAAATGAAACTGAGAGGTTATAATTCTCGGCTGAGTGATGAATGATGTGGGTAGCCCAAAAAAAACGATTTTGGTGCGATATTCTATGCGACCAATAACTGCATAAATCAAATAATATATAACAAGGTATCGCTGTCCACCAATTTAATTCCATTCGCCATGGAACAAAGTTGTAAATCCAAATGGCAGTATATAAAAGTCCAACTTTTATAATTAAACCTAATCCAACGTTCACTAAACCAGTGACGGTGGAGCCTAAAGTTTCTTTTAAAGGATAATTTTTTTTCTGTTTTCTCCATGAATAAATGATTTCTGTAAGAGTGAGTATCGCCATCACAGGTATGGCATAAATAATTAGGTTGGGAGCATTTTTTTTAAGATTTAATATTTGTTCATATAGAATTGGATCGGCTCCGAATAGAAATGAAAGTGTCGTCATGCTTTTAAAATATGGATTTAAAATTACTTAACCGACTTAAATCATGAATCATTTCAATTTTAATGATTTTACAGAATGCTAAACAATGAATTTTCATCTTTCAACTCTCCTCATTCTCCTTATATTTGCAACTTATGAATATGACTGCACACGAGATTCGCCAGCAATTTTTAAATTTCTTTAAGTCAAAAGGACACCAGGTTGTACCTTCAGCGCCCATTGTGGTAAAAAACGACCCGACTCTGATGTTCACCAATGCCGGGATGAACCAGTTTAAAGATTTATTTTTGGGTGAAGCGGCTATAAAATATCCACGGGTAACTGATACGCAACGTTGTTTACGTGTATCTGGAAAGCATAACGATTTGGAAGAGGTAGGAATTGATACCTATCACCATACCATGTTTGAGATGTTGGGCAATTGGAGCTTTGGCGATTATTTCAAAAAAGAAGCGATTGAATGGAGCTGGGAATTACTCACTAAAATTTATGGCTTACCAAAAGACAGATTATACGTTACCATTTTTGAAGGAGACGAAAAAGAAGGTTTACCTAAAGATCAGGAAGCTTTTGATTTATGGAAGCAATTTGTGCCTGAGGATAGAATCCTTTTAGGTAATAAGAAAGATAATTTTTGGGAGATGGGTGAAACTGGCCCATGCGGACCTTGTTCTGAAATTCATTTCGACAGCCGTTTGGATGAAGAAAGGGCAAAAGTAAGTGGTGCAACTCTAGTGAATGCTGATGATCCTTTGGTGATTGAAATCTGGAACAATGTTTTTATGCAGTTCAATAGAATTTGGGGAGGGAAAATGGGTGGGTTGAAAGAATTTATTTCAGATGGTGAAAATTTCGGAACGCAAGATTTAAAGAAATGGAAAGGTGAGAATTATATATTTTATACCTCTTTAGTTTCTCTTCCATCTCAACATGTAGATACTGGAATGGGTTTCGAACGCTTGGTACGTGTCATTCAAGAGAAAACCTCTAATTACGATACGGACGTTTTCCAAACGATGATTCAGTTTATCTCTAAGAAATGCGGTATTACTTACGGAAAGGAAGAAAAGACAGATATTGCCATGAGGGTGATGGCAGACCATATTAGGGCTATTTCATTTGTTGTGGCTGATGGACAATTGCCTTCCAACAATAAAGCTGGCTATGTGATTCGTCGAATTTTAAGAAGAGCTGTTCGTTATGCATATCAATACCTTGATTTAAATGAACCTTTTTTAAATGAGTTAGTTCCTTTATTAGCTAATCAATTCAAAGGAGTTTTTGATGAGTTGTATTCGCAAAGAGATTTTGTTCAGAAAGTAGTTTTAGAAGAGGAAAATAGTTTTTTGCGAACCATGGAAAAAGGTATAACTCGATTTAACGAGTTACCTAGGCGTGATTTAATAAATCAAGCTAGCCTAGCTTTTGGTGACCAATATGACACGAGTTACGATTCAGCTACAGCAAATTTTATACATAATAAAAAAGGTAAATTTATTGAGGATGGCTTAAAAAATCTAGAAAACTATGAGATAAAAGGTAATCTAGCTTTCGAATTGTATGATACTTTTGGGTTTCCAATCGATTTAACTGTATTAATGGCAAAAGAAAATGGATGGACAGTAGATATCAATGGTTTCGAAGCTGAACTTCAAAAACAAAAAAACCGTTCCAGGGCAGCTACTGCCATTGATGCCGGAGATTGGATTTCCGTGAATGAAGGCGAAGAAGTGGAGTTTGTAGGTTATGATGATTTGGAAGTTCATGCGCAAATTTTAAAATACCGTAAGGTAAAAGCAAAAGGAAAAGAGCAATTCCAATTGGTATTGGACAGAACGCCTTTTTATGCAGAAAGTGGTGGACAAGTTGGTGATACTGGTTTATTGATAGGAGAGGGAGAAGAAGTTAAAATCATCGATACAAAAAAAGAAAACGGATTAATCATCCATTTCACTGATGCCTTACCAGAAAATTTAGAAACCACATTCTTAGCGAGAGCAGATAGCCAGAAAAGAATCCTGACCGAGAATAACCACTCTTCAACCCATCTTTTACATTCAGCTTTAAAAATGGTTTTAGGTAGCCATGTGAATCAGAAAGGTTCTTTAGTGAATGAAAATGTATTGCGTTTCGATTTCTCCCATTTCTCTAAAGTGAGTGATGAAGAGTTAAAACAAGTTGAAGGGATTGTAAATGAGAAAATAAGAGAGAATATTTCGTTAAAGGAAGAGCGAAATGTACCCTATCAACAAGCTTTAGATAGTGGCGTAACGGCTTTATTTGGAGAGAAATACGGTGATTTTGTTCGTGTCATTACTTTTGATGATCATTACTCAAAAGAATTGTGCGGAGGAACGCATGTTCCAGCAACCGGACAAATCGGTTATTTTAAAATCATTTCTGAAAGTGCGGTAGCAGCAGGTGTACGCAGAATTGAAGCCATCACAGCCATTAAAGCAGAGGAATTCATTTATGATCAGGATGAATTAATTAAAACTTTAAAAGAGTTGTTGAAGCATCCAAAGGACATGGCTAAATCTGTCGAAGCTTTATTAGAAGATAACAACAGACTAAAAAAAGAAGTAGAGAAAGCCATAATGGAGAAAGCATCAGGTTTAAAGGATGATTTGAAAGCCAAGGCACAATCTATTAACGGAATTAATTTTATTGGTGAAACAGTCGCTTTGCCAAATGCTGAAGCCATCAAGAATTTAGCGTATCAACTGAAAGATATCGTGGAAAACATGTTCTTAGTTTTAGCTGCAGATATTGAGGGCAAACCTTTATTAACCGTGATGATTTCAGATAATCTGGTAAAAGAAAAAGGAATGAACGCTGGCCATGTGGTGAGAGAATTAGCAAAAGAGATTCAAGGTGGTGGAGGTGGTCAGCCATTTTTTGCCACCGCTGGAGGTAAAAATTTGAATGGTTTAGGTGCCGCTTTAAAAAAAGCTAAAGGATTTATTCAATAAAATAAAGTATGAAAAAGATTCAAATACTTCTTGTTGCTTTATTTGTTAGCGCAAGTTCTTTCGCTCAAAATACCACCAATTCTCAAACGGTTGATGAGATTAAAGTCCTTCCAGTTCTTTTTCAGCAGGAAGCTGCAGAATACAGAGCTTTGTGTTATCAAGCCTTTAACTTAGCCGAACTAAGAATCAGCTGCATAAAAAAACGAGAGATTAGAAAAGGTCATCTTGCTATCATCACTGATTTGGATGAAACTATTTTAGATAATAGTTATTCTGAAGCTAATTTGATCAGAGAAGGAAAAAGCTATTCGTCAGCTTCTTGGAAAAAATGGACAAATTTATCTACTGCTACTGCTGTTCCAGGTGCGGTTGATTTTCTAAAATATGTTCACGCTAAAGGAATCGAGATTTTTTACATTAGTAATCGTAAAACAGATGAATTTACATCCACTTTAAAAAATCTGGAGAAATTGGGTTTACCTAATGCAGATGAGGAACATATTTTATTGTTTGAAACTAATTCTCCGAAAGAAATTCGTCGACAACTTGTGACGAAAGACCATCAAGTGGTGATGTTGTTAGGCGATAACCTAAATGATTTTACTGATGTGTTTGAGAAGAAAAGTATCGTTGAGCGTTTTCAATCAACTGATAATTTTAGAAAGGTGTGGGGTAATAAATTCATCGTTTTACCAAATCCTGTCTATGGAGAATGGGAAAATGCACTTTATGAATACAACTTCAAATTAAGTCCTGAAGAGAAAAAACAAATTAGATTGAAATTATTAAAAGGTTATTAAACAATTATTCCGATCATCTGATCAGAAATTTTATTTACCCAAATGATTTACTTCGTAAATTTTTCTAACCTTCCATCCAGTTGTTTTTAAATTAAAATCTATAATTATTTTACAATATGGGTTCCGTCTTCAATTTGAGTGATATAAACATTCATTTCAATTTTCGTTTTATTCCAGTAAGCTTCTTTTATGCGTTTAACAATTGCTTCTAATTCGTCTTCTTTAACCAAAGAAATCACACACCCTCCAAAACCTCCACCCATCATTCGGGCACCAAGAATGCCAATCTCTTTTTTAGTACAACTTATAATGAAATCTAGCTCAGGGCAACTTACTTCATACAATTGGCTCAAACCTTGATGAGTTTCATACATTTTCTGACCGAAATGATCTATTTTACCATTATTTAAATCTTCACAAGCGGCTAGCAATCGATTATTTTCTTCGACCACATATTTACAACGATGATAAATATCTAAACTTTCATTAGAAAGACATTCATTGACCATATCGATAGTTGCATCGCGTAAAGTTTTTACTTCAGGATATTTTTGTTGAATAATGGAAACGCCTTCGCTGCATTGACTCGTTCGTACATTATATTCTGAAGAAGCCAAAGAGTGCCTCACCATTGAGTCAAAAAGCACAATTTTAATTCCTTCTAATTTAAAAGGAATATATTCAAATTCTAATGACCTGCAATCTAATTTTAGAACATGGTTTTTTTTACCAAATAAGCTCGCAAATTGATCCATAATGCCACAATTCACCCCAACAAATTCATTCTCGGCTTTTTGAGCTAATTTCACCATTTGCATTTTTTCTAAATCAAAATCAAAAATTTCATTTAAAGCAAAAATAGTTGCACATTCCAATGCAGCTGAAGAGGACATTCCAGCTCCCAAAGGAACATCTCCTGAAATAACGGCATTAAACCCGCCTACTTTTTTATTGATTTTCAATAATTGATCAACAATACTAATTACATAGTTAGGCCATCCTTTATCAGAGTGATTATAATTTGAAACTGTAGTGGTAAACGATTCTTCTAAATCAGCTGCAAACAGAAATATTGTATCATCTTCTCTTTTAGAAATGGCCACATATGCAGCCTTATCAATTGCGGCAGGCAACACGTAACCCATGTTATAGTCAGTATGTTCACCAATCAGGTTTACTCGTCCAGGAGAGCAAACAATTAATGGAGTTTCGTTAAGTTTTTTTAAAAAGATATTATGAACTATTTGTTCTGCTGCTCTCATGCTCAGTTAATTTAGTTCTTAAAATTAAAGAATATTCTAGTTTTTGAAAATCTTATGAATGAAAGCAATTTTAAAATATTAACACTTTAAACTGGGAATAAGAAATAAGGTATTTTTCGGGATTGTTTTCAAAAAATTGGCATTTCTCCAAATGGGTATAGCAATTAATAAAATAAGAAGATAAAATTAAGAATGGATGTATTCCTTATTTAATTCAAAATCTTTAATGATGTAATAATCTGGGATGAACACTTTTATTTCTGTTGATTGATCTTGATCTTCTATACTTACAATACCATTTAATTTATCAACCGCAGTTTTAATAGTATATAACCCTAATCTGATACCATCAGCCTGACCTTTATTTTTAAATAATTCGAAAGCATGTTCTTTCTCTTTTTCAGTAAATTTAATACCATTATTAGAAATTGACAAACTCAAAATCCCATTACTATCAATAAAAGTATTGATATTTATTTTTGGTTTTTTTATATCGCTAAATTTGAATGCATTGTCCAAAATATTTGTAATTATTGATTCTAATATTTTAGTATCAGAATGAAATTTATTTAGGTTTTGAGTTTCTGTCTTTATGGTAATCTCAGCCTTGGTCTTTAGATATTTCTTATTTATCAAATAAAGTATTTGATTTATTTTATCTGAAACAACTACAGGTTCAATCTCTAAATCCTTAGTCCTCAAATTATTAACTAAAATCATTTTCTTTAGCATATCATCCATTTTTTGCGACTCTAGCTCAATCAGTTCTACCAGTTCTTGCTTGTTGTCTTCTTCTTTTGCTAATGATGATAAACCCAATATTCTGCATAATGGGCCTCTAATATCGTGTGATGTACTATAAAAAAAGGATGATAACTCGTTGTTCACGGCCTTAAGTTTTGAATTAAGAACATTCAATTCTTTTGTTCTTTTATCAACCTGAATTTCTAATTCTCGGTTGTAATTATCTTGACTATTGGTATACGCTTCCTCTTTTTTTAAAATTTCTTTAAGAAATAAATAAAGGAAGAAACCAATCACAGAATAAATCAATAAAGCAAATGAAATATTTTTAATAAGCATCAATCTAACACTCAGCATAAACTCATTAAAGTTCTGATCTGCTTGGACGACTGCCACAATTTTGCCTTCACTATTTTTAATGGGAGAGAATGCAGAAAGCCAAATCCCATTTTCATCATTATATTCGTCAACAAATCCGCCCTTATCAAAATTTTCTATTAATTCTTTTGGTGGTGATTGGTAAATGTGTCGGAAATAAGGATTTTCACTAGAAGTGACTCCAAAATATAGATTTTTTTTGTCTGGAGATCTGAAAAGGGTGTAAATAGGAGTATTTAGTTTTAAGGATTTGGCTGTTTTAGCTAAAATTTGATGGATTGAGTTGTATTCATAATCTTGCTCTGTTGTTCCTATTTGATCTTTATTAGAATATACCGATGTTAACTTTTGATGTGCATCGCCACTTATTTGGTTAGAAAGAATATGAGATATGGTAGTCAATTTTGAAAAAGCGGCATTTTTAGCTTGATCAATACTAGAATTATAAGAGTGAAATGCATTATAAAAAGCTAATGATATCAAGCATATATATACCGAAATAATGATTTTAAGTTTAAAATTTTTCATTAGCAAACAAATCTTCAATTTTTCATACTCAATAATTTACGCTGAATTAACCTTTATGGTTTTTTATAAGATCAACTATGACCTATTTATCTCTACCAAAAAGAACGAATTATTTAAAAAAACTGATCTACAATAAAACAACCTATTTATTATTTTATCATAAATCTCCATGTTTTGTCATCCTAAAATAGTAAGTTGAGTAAAGTATTTGTTATTTAATATCAAAATTTGAACTTATCGATTATAAATAATTAGATTTGCTCAAAAGCCAATATTTACATGTCAGAAACAGCAGAACTTAAATTAGAAGGTACAGTTTACAGCTTACCAATTATAGAAGGTACAGAAAATGAAAAAGCGATAGATATTTCGAAATTAAGAGATCAATCTGGTTTTATAACATTAGATAGTGGTTTTAAAAACACAGGTGCAACAAAAAGTGCCATCACCTTTTTAGATGGCGAAAAAGGAATTTTAAAATATAGAGGTTATCCAATTGAGCAATTGGCAGATCAATCTTCCTTTTTAGAAGTTGCCTACTTATTGATCTTTGGCAGCTTACCTACTAAAGATCAAATTGCAGATTTTCAACATCAGATCAGCAGACACACATTAGTTCACGAGGATATGAAAAAGTTTTTTGATGGATTTCCATCGAAATCTCATCCAATGGGACAGCTTTCTTCGTTGGTATGTTCTTTATCTTCATTTTATCCAGAATCATTAGATCCAAATCAAACACAAGAAGAATTTGATTTAACCATCATTAAACTTTTAGCAAAGATGGCTACTATCGTTTCTTGGATTTATAAAAAGTCTTTAGGACATCCAATCATATATCCTCAAAACAAATACGATTATGTAACTAACTTCTTAAACATGACTTTTGGTCAGCGTACAGAAGAGGTAGAGATTGATCCAGTTGTTGTGAACGCAATGAATAAGTTATTGATCTTACATGCCGATCATGAACAAAATTGCTCTACTTCAACAGTTAGAATTGTAGGTTCTTCTGATTGTAACCTATATGCATCTATTTCTGCGGGTATTTCTGCATTGTGGGGACCACTGCATGGGGGAGCAAATCAAGCTGTAATTGAAATGCTCGAAAAGATTAAAAATGATGGTGGTGACGTTGATAAGTGGGTTTTAAAAGCAAAAGACAAAAATGATTCGTTCCGCTTAATGGGCTTTGGTCACAGAGTTTATAAAAACTTTGATCCACGAGCTAAAATCATTAAAAAGGCATGTGATGATATTTTAGAGAAATTAGGAATTAACGATCCAGTTTTAGATATCGCTAAGAAGTTAGAGGAAGTTGCTTTAAGTGATTCTTATTTTGTAGAGAGAAAACTATATCCAAACGTTGATTTCTATTCAGGCATTATATACAGAGCTCTAGGTTTCCCAACAGAAATGTTTACAGTTCTGTTCGCTTTAGGTCGCTTACCAGGATGGATTTCACAATGGAAAGAGATGAGAGAGAATAAAGAGCCAATTGGTCGTCCTCGTCAAATTTATACTGGTGAAAATACCAGAGATTATGTAAGTATTGAAAAAAGATAATAATGGATTTTAACCTAACAAAAAAGCCACTTTTCAAAGTGGCTTTTTTGTTGAATAATATCTTCACTAATGAATCATCAATGAACTAAGTTTGGAACAATATCTTTATCTCTTTGATGCTTGTATTTGAAAACAAGCGGGAATATAATAGCAAGAACTAATGCATATGCAGCAAAAGTAAACCAGATATTTTGCCAGTTTCTAACCCCGTCAATAGTAAAATAATCCACGACTAAGCCGCTTATCCAACCACCTAAGTAGGCACCAACACCATTTGTTAAAACCATAAATAAACCTTGTGCACTAGCCCTAATTTTTGGCTCTGCCTCACGCTCCACAAATAATGAACCCGAGATATTAAAAAAATCAAACGCCATTCCGTAAATAATCATAGACATTACAAGTAGCCATAATCCATCGCCAGGATTTCCAATTCCAAATAAGCCAAATCTAAAAACCCAAGCAATTATACTGATTAACATGACAGTCTTAATTCCAAATCTTTTCAAAAAGAATGGAATGGCCAATATGAAAAGCGTTTCGGAAATCTGAGAGATAGAAATTAAAATATTAGAGTGTTTTACCCCGAAAGAATCTTTATAAGCAGCAATACTACCAAAATCATCTAAAAAGGGTTTGCCAAAAGCATTTGTAATCTGCAATGCTGCACCCAACAACATGGCGAAAAGGAAAAAAATCACCATCTTTTTCCTCTTAAATAAAACCAAGGCATCTAAACCAAAAGATTCTGACCACGAAAGTTTTTTATCTCTCTTTGCGGGAATACAAGCGGGCATCGAAAAGCTGTAAATAGCCAATAATACTGATGCTGAAGCACTAACAATAAATTGAGAAGAAGTTAATGTCCACCCAAATAAATCAACTACCCAAACGGCCACGATAAAACCGATGGTTCCCCAAACTCTAATTGGAGGAAAGGTTTTTACAATATCAAAACCATTTTTTTCGAGCGTAATATAAGAAACAGTATTATTTAGAGCGATAGTTGGCATAAAGAACATGGAATTAAAAAGTATAACCCAATACATCATTGAAGGGTCTTGTACCTTTGAAGCCCAGAATAATAAGCCCGCTCCAACTAAATGACAAAAACCTAATACCTTTTCAGCATTTATCCATCTATCCGCAATTACACCCATTAATGCAGGCATAAAAAGCGAAGCCAATCCCATAGTGCCATAGGTTAAGCCTATTTGTGCACCTGTTGCATGTAAAACGCTAAACATATACCCACCTAAAGAGATTAACCATGATCCCCAAATAAAAAATTCAAGGAAATTCATCGCAATTAAGCGAGATTTAATATTCATATCATCAAGAATTAATATTGCAAACTTCGCCTAAGATATGTATTCTAACGAATAAATAAAACGATTAAATATGATGAATAATAAATTGCTAAAACAAGGGTTAAAGCCTTAGTTAGGATGTTTTTCTTTTACTGATCTCATCTCTTATCCTTGCTGCTTTTTCATAAGCTTCTTCGCTTAAAGCCTCTTGGAGTTTTGTTTGGAGCTCTTCTATGGAGAAAGAAGTGTAATTACCACTAACTTTGGGTTTACTTTCATCAGCAGGTTCAATATTATCTAAAAAAACAAAATCGTTCCCTTCTATCACTATTCCTGCGGAAGCTAATATAAATTCATAGGTGTAAATTGGGCATTCGAACCTAACTGCTAATGCAATTGCATCAGACGTTCGAGCATCAATTTCCATATTCTTTTTGCCATCATTGCAGATTAGCTTGCTGTAGAAAATACCATCAACTAAATTATAGATAATTACTTCCTGAATATTAATGTGATAGGCTTCGGCAAAAGACTTGAAAAGATCATGGGTCAATGGCCTACTGGGAGTCATTTTTTCTATTTCTATCGCGATAGCTTGAGCTTCGAATCCTCCTATAATAATTGGTAATCTTCTTCGTCCGCTTACTTCTCCTAAAACTAGAGCATAAGCTCCGGATTGAGTTTGACTATAAGATAAGCCTATGATATCTAGTTTGAGTTTCTTCATTTTATATTTAAATCCCGATAGAACATATGACTAAATGTTTTGATGTTTTAGTCAATTTTAAAATAAAGCCGAATTTGAATTCGGCTTTATTTATCATGCGAATTTAAGCATTCGCTTTTAAAGATTTTACAGCAGCGATCATTTTTGGTACAACTTCAAAGGCGTCACCAACAATTCCATAATCTGCAACTTTAAAGAAAGGCGCTTCAGGATCTTTATTAATTACCACAATTACTTTAGATGAAGAAACACCAGCTAAATGCTGGATAGCTCCAGAAATACCAATTGCTATATATAAGTTTGGTGAAATTGTAATTCCTGTTTGTCCAACGTGTTCACTATGTGGACGCCAATCAGCGTCAGAAACTGGTTTAGAACAAGCTGTTGCTGCACCTAATAAATCAGCTAATTCTTCAATCATTCCCCAATTTTCAGGACCTTTTAAACCTCTACCAGCACTAACAACTAGCTCTGCATCTGGCAAAGAAACTTTATCTGTTGCTATTAAAATTTCTTTGATAATGGCTTTAAAGTCTGAATCTTTGATATCTGAAGTGAATTCTTCTACATTTGCTGAACCAACAACTTCTTCTATTTTGTAAGAATTTGGTGTTAATGAGATCACTTTAATAGCTGAATTCATTTCAACAAAAGCGAAAGCTTTGTTAGAGAATGCAGTTTTCTTTACTATAAACTTTCCACCATCTGTAGACGGTAGATCGACAGCTCCATCAGCTACTGCGGCTTCTAACTTTGCACCAATTCTTGGAGCTAAACCTTTTCCGGAGAATGAGTTGGAAAGTACAACAACTGTTGAGCTTTCTTTTTTGGCAGCTTCGGCCACAACCGATGCGTAAGCCTGATTAACAAAAGTTTTTAATTTATCATTTGTGACATTTAAAACTTTTTCGGCACCAAATTTCCCTAAATTTTCTAAATCTGATGAAGCGACATTACCAATTGAAATAGCAACTAAATTAGTTCCTAACTGATTAGCTACTGCTTTCGCATAAGAAACAGCTTCGAATATTGATTTTTTGAACTTGCCTTCGGCATTTTCTACATATACTAAAACGGACATATTTTTTTATTTAAAAGATATTAATCTCTATTTATCAATTTGTTTTTGCGTTAGGGATAGGAGTGAATACCAGCTTTGTGGCCAATGCCTTGTGCAGTATAAACAAATAGCCCGCCCGAACGCCTTCCCAATAGTTATCGGGATTAAAATACTTTTGCTTCACTGTGCAGCAACTCAATTAATTTATCAGGATCCGCCGCGTCAACTAATTTCACTGTGCCTCTTGGTGCCGGAGTTTCAAACCTCACTACATCTGATAAATTTTTCACTTCAACAGGTTCTAAAACAGTTAAAGGTTTAGTACGAGCAGACATGATTCCACGCATATTAGGGATTTTCCACTCTGCAACGCCTTCAGCAGTTCCTGCAACAAATGGGAAAGGGATAATGATCACTTCTTTTCCTCCCTCTATTTCACGCTCAACAGTTGCAGCGTTTCCTTCAACATCTAATTTTTTTATAATAGAAACCGAAGGAATATCTAACAATTCTCCTAACATGGCTGCAACTTTTGCTCCATTATAATCAATAGATTCGCGACCAGTTAAAATGAGGTCAAAAGATTGATTTTTAGCGTAGGTAGCAATTTGTTGGGCAACAAAATAAGCATCATGTGGTGCTGCATTAATTCTAACTGCATCTGTTGCGCCAATTGCTAACGCTTTACGGATGGTAGGTTCGGTTGATATTTCACCAACATTTATTACGGTTACAGTTCCATTTCCATTCTCTGTCAGTTCAATGGCTCTTGATAATGCAATCTCATCGTAGGGATTTAACACAAATTGAACACCTGCAGTATTAAATTGAGTGTTCTCGTTAGTAAAAGTTACTTTTGTGGTAGTATCTGGAACGTTACTAATACAAACTAAAATTTTCATCATTTTATTTATTGTTTTTTAATGGTGATGAAGCAATCATGACAAGATAATGATACCTAGTGAAGTTTTGTATAATCATGATAGTTTCATATAATTGGATTTTTAGCAAATTTAAATAATAAAGTCGATTATAAAATGGCCATAGACAGATTAGAGCGATTACTTGAGTTTTTTAACAATGAACCAAATGACCCATTTTTGAAATATGCACTCGCGACCGAATATCTTCGTCTAAATAACCATGAAAAAGCATTATGGTTTTATTTAGATTTGATTAAAAATCATGCCGATTATGTGGGTACTTATTATCATCTTGGGAAACTATATGAAATGTTGATGGAACAGCAAAAAGCTTTAGAAATTTATGAGCAGGGGATTGTTATTGCTAAAAAAATTAAAGATCAACATGCATTAAATGAATTGATGGGTGTTTACAATAGTTTACAAGACGAGTTATATGATTAGCAATTGAAACCAACACGTTTTAGCAAATTAGTTTTTTTAGGTGATGTCATTGCCTTTATGTTGACTTCTTTTGGGGGTCCACAAGCTCATTTAGCTATTTTATTAAACGATTTTGTGAGGAAGCGTAAATATTTAACAGAAGAAGAGTTGATGGAGCTGTTTGCGTTAACTCAAATTTTACCCGGACCTTCCTCTACTCAAACATTAGTTGGAATAGCCTATAAAATCGGTGGTTTATGGATGGGATTACTCACATTTTTTATATGGTCGTTACCATCGGCTGCCGCCATGTGTTTTATTGCCATAAATTTTAAATCTTTTTCTTTACATCCTGAGTTTGCAAAAGCTCTATCTTTTATTCAACCTATTGCATTAGGAATTGTAGCTTTTGCAGCTTATTCATTTGGCAAAGTAGCTTTAAAAACCGAAGTGAGTATTATTTTAGCTTTAAGTGCTATGGCAGCGAGTTTAATTTTAAAGAATGCCTACGCTTTCCCTATTTTAATTTTATTGGGGGGGATCATCAGCTCGGCTGTAGAAACAAGGCAAGAAGAAAATGAATTAAGAGTTCGTTTGTTTACCAATGTCAATACCCGGAAAGTTGCCTACTTTATAGGTGTTTTATTATTCTTTGGTTTGTTAGGTGCCGTCATTAATACTACCTCTCCTTTTAGTTTACCGATTAGACTTTTTGAAAATTTTTACCGTAACGGAATTATTATTTTTGGTGGAGGACAAGTCTTGGTTCCTTTAATGTATACTGAGTTTGTAGAAGTAAAACATTACCTAACTGGGCAAGAATTTCTATCAGGTTTTGCTTTACAGCAGATGATACCTGGCCCTACTTTTTCATTCACCTCATTTTTAGGTGCTATGACTTTAGGCAACCGAGGCTATAGTATTTGGGGGCAAATTTTAGGTAGCGCAATTGCTGTGGTTGGGATTAATGCGCCAGGAATTATTTTAGTTTTGTTTATTGTTCCATTTTGGAACGATTTAAAGAAAATAACACGTATAAGACGCTCCTTAAGTGGAATAAATGCTGTAGCAGTTGGGTTTATGATTGCTGCATTTTGGTTATTATTGATTCCTATTGGTATAACTTTCTTAACCACAGGAATTATGTTAACCACATTCTTAATTTTAAGATATACTAAAATTAAAACGCCTTATATTATATTGGTAGGTGTTTTGGCTGGTATTTTATTAGCCTAAATAATAATTAATATTTCTATTATTACCAACCTTAAACTTATACCTTCATCAAATCGTTTATAAATAAATTAGACATCATTATGAGGATACCCATTATAAGAAAAAACATAACCATTTTACCAGATCCGAAAAGAGTTATTGCTAGATTTTTTTATAATGGCGAAGAAAGAGCCAGAGAAGTTTTAGATCATATTATTGCTTTAAGCGAAGAAGAGGTATATCGAATTATCTCTCCAATTTTGCAGGAATTTTCTAAAAGACACCGAAACATCACCAGAATTTTAAATAAAAATGCTGATAAATTGATAAATGAAGTTCCAGATTTCAAAACAGATATTTTAGAAACTTCATCATTTAGAAAACTATTGATTGGATCTTATTTCACTCATGAATATTCTATCGAATCTGCTGCATTTTTTAATCCATCTATCATTGAAGATCCCGATCAATCAGATTTGGAGGAAGGTGAGAGAAGAATCATCATCAGTTTTAGAGCAGTTGGAGAAGGGCACATAGCTTCTATCGTTTTTAGAAAAGCTAAGATTGATAGAGATAATAACATTGAAGTCATGCCATCGGGGAGATACGTGGATGAAGCCGAGGTTATCAAAAATAATATATATAAGAAAAAGTATTTTTTGGAAAAAGCGGTAGACTCTCAGATTTCTGAAAAGACTTTAGAACTAGCTAGAGAACATCTAGATGAAAAATTTGATTATCGAACTTTAAAATCAACTATCGAGCGTTTAATTAATGATAATGAAATTGATAGTGTGGATACCGAGTTAGAGAAATTACTTTGGTTGGCAGATTCTTATCATGAAATATTATTTTCTAGAGATACCGATCTTTCAGATCGTATTATTTATCCCATATCAGAATTTGAAAAGAAAGGAATTGAAGATGCAAGGTTTGTGAAGTTCTTTAATGAGGATGGTACTTATAAATATTACGCCACTTATACTGCCTATGACGGAAATGTGATTATGCCTAAACTGTTAGAGACTGCCGATTTTAATTATTTTAAGGTACGACCTGTGTATGGAAAAGGTGCCAAAAACAAGAATCTCGCTTTGTTTCCACGTAAAATCAATGGTAAATATGTGATGATGTCGAGAATTGACGGATGGAATAATTATATCATGTATTCTGACAAAGTGAATATCTGGACAGATCCAATAAAATTACAGTCTCCTAAATTCCATTGGGAGTTTGTGCAAATTGGTAATTGTGGTTCGCCAATAGAAACTAAAGAAGGCTGGATAATGGTGACCCACGGAGTAGGGGCGATGCGTAGATATTGTTTGGGCGTAAGTTTACTCGATTTAGAAGATCCAAGCAAAGAAATTGGAAGATTAAAAGATCCTATTTTGATTGCCAACAAAGATGAAAGAGAAGGTTATGTTCCAAATGTGGTCTATTCTTGTGGTTCTATCATCAATAACGGGGAATTGATTATTCCTTACGGGTTATCAGATTATTCCTCCTCTTTTATGACTGTTAATCTTAATGCTTTGTTGAATAAACTAAAGAGTGAAAGTTAAGTTCCTAAAATTTTTTTGTAAAGTTTTAGGTATTCTTTTGCCATTTTGGTTGACGAGAATTTCTCTTTTGCATTTATGGAACAGTTTTTTCTGTTTATTGACGGCAGTTTTGAGATCGCCTCAACAGACTCTGAAACATCATTCGCAAGAAAGCCATTCTTTTGGTGTTGAATTAATTCGGGCATAGACCCACGATTGAAAGCAATTATAGGTGTACCGCACATCATGGCTTCTACCACACTTAATCCAAAGGGTTCATTAAAACTAATGGGATGAAGTAGTGCCGAAGCATTTCCCATTAGCTTATTTCTTGATTCTGGGCCCAAATGACCTAAAAACTGAATATCATCATTTAAATGAGGTTTAACGTTTTTCTCAAAATAATTTGAATCCTGAATAATACCAGCAATCTTGAGCTTTCTATTTGATTTTTTTGCAATTTCAATGGCTTCAAATGTTCCTTTATCAGGATGAATTCGTCCGAAAAAAAGCAAATAATCTTCTGGGCTTTCGTTCAATCTGAAATCATTTACATTCAATCCGTTATAAACCGTGGCTAAATATTTTAATGACGGATGGCGATCTGAATCACTAATCGATACGAAATGGCAGTTGTCATTGTACTTTTTAAAAACTGGGATAATTTTTTCAGATGAAAAACCATGAATAGTTGTAATTATAGGGGTTTTGATGAGCTTAGAATAGGTGAGGGGCAAAAAATCAAAATGATTATGAATAATGTCAAATTCATTAGCATGTTCCATCAAATTACTAATATGCAGACATTCAACTACTTTAGCATCTTGACTTCGGTCGCATTCATACCCTTTATTAATTACAGCATTTAAAGTTCCATTCGTAATTGAGTCCCTCGTAGCAAAAAGAGTGACATCCAAACCTAATTTTATCAATTCTTCGGTAAGATTGGATGCCATTTGTTCCCAAGGCCCATAATGTTCTGGAGGAGTTCGCCATGCTACTGGCGATAAAACCGCAACCTTCATTAACTAGTAATAACCTTCTCTGTTAGTTTATCAAATTGATATTCTTTTTCTTGAGCTTTTAAAATAGTTAAATGAGATATAAAATAGGCTAGCGTACTTTCTGCACCTTGATTACGATTCAATCCAACTTCCGTCAAACCATCACAGCAACCATTAGTTTCGTGATCATATACCGGGATTCTTAATGTATTTTCTCCTAAAAACCAAAGGTAAGCTTGGAACATTTTCTTAATGTAAGTCACATCATCAGTAACGGTATAAGCTTGAAAATACATCATTACTGCAGCCATAGTCTCTATCGCTTGTTGGTCAAAAACAGCTTTTTCTCCATTTTTATAAAACCATCCATCATTACCAATGGGATTGTAATAACCTTTTTCAATGGTTACACTATCTAAAAAAGTTAAACTCTCTAAACCTATTTCCTTATAAATATAATTTCCAGTGGCTTCATAAGCTTTTAGTAAAGCCATTGGTAAAATGGCATTATCATAAGTTAGTTTTTCTTCAAACCAATGCCAGTCCGTTGATTTATGTTTTTGATAAGCAGAAATTAATTTATTGGCTAAAGCTTCAAGTTTTTCTTTTAAATTATCATCATGGTAAGAATTCAGATAATGTGAAATTCCCATCATGCTATTTGCATGACCTCTTAAATGTTCTAGTTTTTCTAAATGATTTAAAGAATTAAAAAAGAGCTCTCTGGCAAATTCTTTATAAGAGTTATTAGGCGAATTACAAATCATATATCCTAAAGCCCAAAGGGTTCGACCGAATGAATCATCAGTTCCAGCCTCATCCAAGTATTCCCGTTTAAAACTTAAAAAGTTTCTAAAATCACCATCTTCACATTGCATATATTGGATAAAGCTTAAATAAATTGGTAATAAATCCAAACCTTCTTTACTTTCAAATTGCTCATAAGCCATTAACACCATCATTAAAGCCCTGGCGTTATCATCCATGCAATAACCTTCCTTCAAATTCGGTATTCCAAATCTTGCATGCTGTACGATTCCTGTATCATCAGTTAACCTTTTTACGTAGTCTAGTGTGAAGCAGGGTAGAATATCGGTGTCTAGCGTAAAATTAGTTTTAACGGAAAGTTGAGACTTTTCTAATATGATACCCTCAATTAATGATTTATATAATTTTCCAATTTTTGGATATCGCAAGTTTAAACCATATTCGTAAGCATTATCGCGTATATCTTTTAAAGCTTTTTTGTTATCCAACAAATGATTTACAATAATGGCTAATTGTTCATAATCTCCAAAATTAAAAAGTATACCTCTGTTATCTGCAAGTAATTCCTGAGCATGCCAGTAGGGAGTAGATACTACAGCTGCACCAGCACCAATAGCATAAGACAATGTTCCGCTGGTAATTTGAGCTTCATTTAAATACGGTGTGACATATATTTCTGCGGCTCGCAAATAATCCATCAAATCATCTTCAAGAATGAAACTGTTGATGAAACTCACGTTTTCGGTCACACCTAAATCTTTTGCCAAAAGCTTTAAATAATCACGATATTCTTCTCCTTGGTTTTTCTTTACATGTGGATGAGTGCAACCAACAATATTATAAACCACATCTGGGTGTTTTTTAACTATCGCTGGTAACGCTTTAATCATGGTTTCTAAACCTTTGTTTCTGGAGATTAATCCAAAGGTTAATAGCACTCTTTTATTTTTATAAAGCAGAGAATTTTTTAGAATATTTTCTATAGATTCATTATAATCTGGCACCCCATGCTCTATTAAAGCTATTTTATCTCTTGGAATGTCATAAATCTCTATTAAAAATTCGACTGCTTTATGAGCCATCACCACAATTTTTGATGATTGTTTGGCTATTTCTTGAATGATTAATTTTTGAAGATAATTAGGATCTTTTAAAACAGTGTGAAGTATGGTGATCAATGGTTTTTCAATACGGTGTATTAATGGTAAGACATAAATCCCATTATCTCCACCATATATACCAAACTCATGCTCCATAACGCATGCCATCAAATCACTATTATTGATGTAGTTAGCAGCTTTAATGTAATCTTTTTGATTTTGTTGTCTGATAATGAATTTCACATCCTTATCATAAGCATACTGCTCAGCATCATCAGAGTCATTGATAGCTATTACTACGCCTTTTGAACTTATATCTAAGTTCTTTTCAATTGCAGACTTTAGGTTTGCATTGAAAGTAGCTAAACCACAAGGTCGAGGGGTATGAGTGGAAATATATCCAATTTTTATCATAATATGAATTGTAGAGATGACTTCTTATAGACTATTGTCTAAAATGTATGCCAAATAAAAAAGTGAGGTATTTTGAGCCAAAAATATATTTAGCTATTTGTATTTAAAAGAATGGTATTTAGAATGCTAAATATTATTCCTAATAAAGGAACATTAAATGAGTAACTCATATC
>JACMOI010000039.1 GCA_014378105.1 Pseudopedobacter sp. | reverse complement strand
CGGGAAAACGCCCAAATACTTTTAATTCTTATTTAATAGTAATTTTAACGCTTGGAAATAGTTTTCGTAAGCATGAGGGTTGGTGAAAAGGAATAAGAAAGGATCAATCAATTCTAACTCCATCAAATTAAATTTTCCATTGACCATTACACCATCTACTCGAGCATACAGACAACCTTTGGCGAACTGATCTACATATTGATGCGCAATTACAATCTGTTTTTCTGTTGGATTTTGGGGATGAATGGTACCACCCAAATAATGCTGCACTCTAAAGTCGCCTGGTTTGGCTTTTTTGATTAAACTATGGCTATAAACCCCATTGAAAAAGAGGAAAGACCATTCTCCTTCAGTAGTAATTTCTTCTAAATAAGGCTGCACCATATAAGCCTCTTGTTCTAACAATTCATGAATTTGTTCCTGAATTTCTACGACATTTTCTACTCTAAAACGGAAGGTATTTTTAGAGCCGCCACTTATTGTTGGTTTAATTACCAATTCATTTTTACGAAAGATTTCGAAAAAATTGGTCAGTTGAGGTTTACTGTATTTTTCGCAATACTGAGTAGGAGTGATCATTAGGCCAGCTTTTTCAATATCATGAAGATAGTGTTTATCACTATTCCATTTAACTACAGCAACTGGATTTAAAAGCTTAATGTTCAGTTGTTCAATTTTATTTAGCCAAGAAGTCCACTCTTCAAACTTATCGATATAATCCCAAGTTGTTTTTATAATGGCGTACTCATAAACCGACCAATCTATCTTTGAGCTGGACCATTTTTCTTCGGTAATTTTGAGCCCTTTATTTTTTAAAAAATTCAAAAGAATATGGTCCTCATCTTCTACAGAAGAATTGTATTTACCCATATTTTCGTAGGTGATATAAGCAATATGCATTTAAGATTTGATGGTTTTGGCAAATAAGTTTAAAGTTCGCTCCCACGCTAATTTAGCCGCTTCGGCATTGTAGCGAGTAGGAGAGGTATCATTATTAAAAGCATGGTTAACACCATCGTAAACAAAAATTTCATGCTTGATGTGGTTACTTTCTAAAGCTGTTTTGTAGCCAGGTATTCCGGCATTAATTCGCTCGTCTAAGCCACCATAATGTAATAGCATTTGTGCTTTAATTTTAGCGACATCTTCTGCCTCAGGTTGACGGCCGTAATAAGCAACGGCAGCATTTAATTTCGCATCATTTACGGCTAAATCATTAGCCATACCGCCGCCCCAACAGAAGCCTACACAAGCTGTTTTTCCATTTGCATTGGGTAAGGTTCTTAAATAACTTAAGCTATCCACAAAATTTTGCAAGTTTTGTGTAGCATCCAATTTACCAAATAATGGTCTAGCTTCATCCTCATTTATTGGCGTTCCGCCAAAAGGTGATAAAGCATCAGCTGCTAAAGCAATATACCCAGCATTAGCAACTCGAGTAGCTATAGCTTTGATATGTGGGTTTAAGCCCCTGTTCTCATGAATGACTAAAACAGCACCTAAATTTTTCTTTGATTTTGGCTGGGCTAGAAAACCTTTCATCTCTCCGTTTTTAACTGCGAAAGTAACGTCTTTAGTTTCAATATCAGGGTTGTTGATGGTGCTGGCATTTGCGTAATTATTTTCTAGTAAAGGTAAAACAGTCATTGCAACGGCCATACCCCCAGTTAATTTAGCTAAGCGGGATAAAAATCCTTTTCTATCCATGGTTGACGAATGGGTAAACTCATCGTAAAGTTTTATGATTTTCTGGTCCATAATTAATTGGTTGGTTTGAATAAATTTATGGATTCTTTGAATAAAAGATTGTAATGAATTTGTGGTGAAACGGAAAAGAGCCCCGATTTAATCAGGGCTCTTTTCTTTTATATTTTTTCACCTCTGGCTAATTTCTCTTTTCGGTGTTCCTGCCATAGGTAATGCATCATGGTATTTAGCACTACCGCATTCCAATCATAGTGTAAACTTAATGAAATGTTTTTTCGCTTATTGCTGATGGATTCGATATGTAGAATTCCTCTTTTAAGATAATATTTTAAATCATTCCATGGCACCAGTTCTATTTTTGTTTTTTTCCAAAATAGGAAACCAGAAGTAAAGGTCATCATGAACCCTTGATGAGTAACTTTAGCTTCACCAATCTCGAATTCTTGTTTTTCGTTTAAGATCTCGATGTAATGGTTTACCAAATATTTCTTCACATACTGCCAAACGCCAGACATGACATAATAATAGGTATGGTCTTCTTCTAAAAGTTCTTCGACTTTATTAGAGTTAAATTGGATGCTGATGTTTTTATCATTTTGATCTATAATGTCAATATTATAATCCTTTCGCTCTGGTTTTTTTACACTTCCAATTAAGGACACGCCATATCTAATGGCTTTTACGTCTTTACAGGCGATACTTGTATTGTTAACTTGAATATGATCTTTATCAATCTTTACTTTTTGATTGGATGAAGGAATGACGATGTCAACGTCGAAATTAGGTGGATACATGTTTTTAATATAATAATTTAGCTGTTTTAAAAAAGTGTTCCTGTGCCGCCTAATTTTAATTTCCCCAAGTGTAGGTAGGCCGCATCAGTGGCTTCACGCCCTCTTGAAGTTCTCATTAAATAACCTTCTTGAATCAAAAATGGTTCATAAACTTCTTCAATGGTTCCTTCATCTTCGCCTACTGCGGTGGCAATGGTTTTTAAACCAACTGGGCCGCCTTTAAATTTATCTATGATGGTAGATAAAATTTTGTTGTCCATTTCATCTAAGCCATGTTCATCAACATTTAGTGCGTTTAACGCATATCGAGCAATCTCGGTTTCAATTTCTCCATTTCCTTTGATTTGTGCAAAATCTCTGGTTCTTCTTAACAAAGCGTTGGCAATACGAGGTGTCCCACGACTTCTTCTGGCAATTTCGAAGGCACCTTCATCAGTAATAGGGGTTTTTAATATTTGTGCAGAGCGTAAAACAATGGTGGTTAATAATTTTGCATCATAATATTGCAAACGAGAGTTTATTCCGAATCGGGCTCTTAAAGGGGATGTTAATAAACCTGAGCGTGTGGTAGCGCCAACGAGGGTAAATGGATTTAAAGTGATTTGTACGGATCGAGCATTTGGTCCACTTTCTAGCATGATGTCAATCTTAAAATCCTCCATTGCAGAATAGAGATATTCTTCTACCAAAGGGCTTAAACGATGAATTTCATCAATGAATAAAATATCGCCATGATCTAAATTCGTCAATAAACCTGCTAAATCGCCAGGCTTATCTAAAACTGGTCCGCTGGTAATTTTAATACCTACGCCCATTTCATTGGCAATAATATGCGAAAGTGTTGTTTTTCCTAATCCCGGAGGGCCATGTAAAAGCACATGATCTAAAGCTTCACCTCTCAATCTTGCTGCCTGAACGAAAATCCTGAGATTCTCTAAGATTTTTTCTTGTCCAGTAAAATCTTCAAACTCCTGCGGACGAAGCACTTTTTCAATCTCTTTGTCAGTCGAGTTTAAGTTTTCAGCATTTGGATCAAGATTTTCATTCATGGCATGAAGATAAGGAAATGTCGAATTGTTTTAAGGATGCTATTTTTCCACAATTGTATTTTCAATAAAAAAGACCTGCTCCATTTAGGGAACAGGTCTCGATTTATACATGAAAAGAAGTTATTTGGAAAAGACAGAGTTAATGGCATCACCTACCTCGTGATTGGTATTTGACTTAAAATCTAAACCTAACAGTTTAGCTATAGTTTGTGCGAATTGGCTGTGATAAAGAATGGTTGAGCTAGCAGGCATTACTCCTTTGGCTGGGGTATCTGGACCCATTACAGCAAACCAAGTTTGTTTTGAGTGAGGAATTTCGGTTCCATGGCTTCTCCAGCTTTTTGGTGTGTCATCACCACGTCCATGATCGCAGGTAATGAATAAAGTAGTTTGGTCCTTATAAAATGGATCACTTTGTATCGTATTCCATAAGTCTTTAAGCATCTTATCTTCATTATGAGCTTGCTTTAAATAAAATTGATAATATCCGCCATGTGCATAATCATCCGTTTCGTCAAAAGCGATGTACAAGGCTTTTGGATGCTTGTCCAACATAAATTGTTTTGCGAATTGATAAGTCAATACATCAGGTCTTACATCATCACCTACAGGTGAAAGCATTTCATGTTGCATTTTATTCAACATGTTTATTTGCGGGTTTTCTAATTTAAGATCATCGATACCTGAATTCACTAATATTCCTGAACGCTTATCATTTAGGATGTAAGGAAAAACATCCCATGAACTGAAAGCTGCGACTTTCCCTTCATATCCTTTTTGTTGATTGATAAACTCCAAAACGTTAATGTTCGGATTGTAAATCTTATCGTTACTGTTCACCCTTTTATCAGGAAAGCCAGTCATGATCTCGTTATAACCAGGATATGAAAAATAATAGGGATTCGAAACTTCTTCTTTATTTCCCAAATCTCTGTTGCCGTATAGTTGCCCTTTTTGCATTACAGTAGACCATAAGAAAGGCATCAATAGCGCTCTTCTTTTTTCAGCCTGATCATTCCAGAAAAGTTGATTCACTTCTTTTTTATCAGGAGTAAATTCAGAATTAATAATGGTAGAATCGGCTCCTCTGAATATTTCTTGCCACCTTAAGCCATCAAGTGTGACAACAACGATATTTTTTGTTTTTGTTTGTGAGAATGCGTTCGCTGCAAAGGCAACTATTAGAAAAAGTAGGATTGATTTAATTTTCATAATGTTTAAAATTTAAATGATGTCAAATTATTTAATGATCCATGGTGCTAAATTGATATCATCTTTGCCGGCGTATTGACTTTGCAATGCGGATTGATAATTGACAGAATTTGAAGTTAACTCTGAACTCGGATATTTAAATCTTAAAGGGATACGACCACTATTACCGGTACCCACACCAGTTGTAAAATTTGGATATCCTGTTCGACGGTAATTATAAAAAGCTTCTAATCCAGAATGTCTGAACATGGCAAGGTACTTTTGGTTAATAATCTGGCTTATCCCAGTAACATTATTTCCAGCATATTTAACATTTGCTTGTGCATAATAATCCACCCAATTGGTATTTACGGTGTAGGTATTATAGTTCTGACTTTTTGTAGGATCTGATGAACCTGGCTTATAAAAATATGCAGTAAAAGATCCGGTTGTCGGGATACCGTAAAAATCCCATGAGGACTGAATACCTTTGATATACCAATCTTCAGCATTTCCGCCAACCCAACCACGGTTGATGGCTTCCGCAATATTAAAACACATTTCAGGGTAACCAATTTGTACAGATGGCTCTGCTGTAAATGTTGAATAGTAGCGTTTTCTATTGATGAAGGAATACTTTTGCAAACCTGCATTACTATACATGATCCCTAAATCTAAGCCTGGGTCGGCACCTGTGAATGAGTTAAAATCTGTAGGGCTTTGATTGAGCTGGGCAACATAATATCTGGCGGGTTCATTGGTTACAAATACCCTTGGGTCTTTTGCTTGTGTAAGCAACCCAACATAAGTGGCAGAAGAATTGTTTCTTGAGTTATCAAAACCATAATTCTCTGGATTGTTTGGGTATTTATTGGTTTTATCATTATAGATAAACTGTAAATTATCAACAGAGCTTTGAAAGATTGGATATTTAGTGGGGTTATTGATGATATTCGCAAATTGTTGTTTGATATTTAAATCCGTATCGTTTTCTTTTTTGCTAAGCTCAATTAATAATCTCAACTTAAAGGAGTTGACGGTTTTTTGCCATTTGCTAAGATCGTTACCAAAATAGATATCTCCATCAATATTAGCTTTTTTGCTAGCAATAACTGCTGCAAATTCGGTATTGGCTTCTTCTAGCCATATTAAGGATTGTTTGAAAACATCTTTTTGGCTGTCATAAACTGGTGTTAAATTCTCGGTACCTTTTAATGCTTGAGTCATCGGGATATCTCCCAATTGTAAACTCATTTTTGTGAAAAAATAGGCTCTAAAGAATTTTCCCATTGCTGAGTAAGGATTGACAGTTTCTTGACCCGACTTCGAAGCCTCTTCTTCCATCTTTATCACGTTCTTTAAGGTAGTGTAGTAAACACTTCCCGAACCAAAATCGTATCGGTTATTACCATAATAATCATAGTTATTGAGGTAATATTGATCCCAAACTTCGTAGCTAGAGAATGGCCTATCGTATAAATTGGTTAATACACCTGTTAAAATTAAGTTTGCAGGAGCAGTGGTTGGTTTATTTTCATTGACCGATAATTCAATTAAATCTTTCTTACAACCTGCACTTAGGATGATCAATCCCAGGCATAGAAATAAAGAACTTTTTATGTGCTTTCTCATGATTTTTAATTTTAAAAATTAGAATGTTAGGTTTAGGTTCACACCATACCTTCTAAGCGTAGGCGTTTGTAAAGCCGTTGAGCCGGTTGAATAATTGTATTGATCTAAGTCCACATCTTTAAATCTTTTGTCTTTATAGAAATAGAGTAAGTTTCTACCCACCAAGGATAAAGATGCTTTTGATATCGGTGTTTTTTGTAAAAACTTATTTGGTAATGAATAAGTGAATGTCACTTCTCTTAATTTTGCGAACGTCTTACTCATTAAATTTGCTTGGGAAACACCATAGAACTTACTCACATAATCTTGTACAAATACTTTAGATGAGTTTGGAGCAAATTGCAAAGCATCATAATTAGTAATTGCACCAGTTACTGGGTCGTAATTAATTTTTACCCCGTTAGATACAATAACACCTTCACCTATGTATGAACCGGCGTACCCAGGCTTGCCAAAGTTTTGCCAATCTGCATATCTAGCAACACCCAATGCCCCTTCCACAGTTTCAATGTTTCGTCCTCCACGCATGGTTTTATTGTGCATGTAGTCGGTAGTAACGCCTCCTACAGATCCATCAAATTGGAAGCTTAATCTTAAGTTTTTATAAGTAAAGCTATTATTAATGGCCCATGCAAAATCTGCATTGTAATTTCCTAAATATTGAGCTATTGGTAAAGTAAGGGGTTTACCTGCAGCATCGTTGATGATTTGACCATCTGGTGTTCTCGCGAATGCACTGGTGTAAAACTTGTCAATTCTATCTCCTTTATGAAAGAAGGTGTTATAGGTATTCTGACCAGAAGGCAACTCCTGATAAACGTCTTTAAATGTTGACCAGTTTACTAAAACATCCCATTTAAAGCCATTTGAATTTTGGAATGGCGTTCCATTTAATGTTAATTCTAAACCCGTCTTTTTAGTTTTTAAAGCATTTAACACCAATGTATTGTAGCCTGTAGCGGTAGATATTGAATTGCTCAACACCCGGGGTCCGTCTACATATTGGAAAGCCGTTCCAGAAAAACCTAATCTGTTGTTTAAAAATTTAACATCAATACCTTCTTCAAAAGAAATACGGTTAGAAGTTTTTAAATCTGTAGCATATAACTTATCAGAATAATAAGCAGCAGTTTGTGAATTATAAGGTTTTGAAGTAGAATAAACAGGAGTTAATGAATATCCAGGACCTCCGTACGGAGATGTGTAATTGTTACCATAACCTAACGGATTATCATATAAGCTTAAGCCAGAAGGACCACCACCTAACTGTCTGATAGAGTTAAATGGTGCAACACCAATTGTTGAATAGGTATCGTCTGTTCTAACAGCGGCGAATGATCCTCTTAATTTCAAGAAAGAAATTGCTTTAGGAGTTTTGAGGTAATCAGACAAAACAGTCGAGGCTGACACACTTGGGTAGAAATAGGAAGTTGGTGTTTGAAAAGCAGAAGATTTATCCACTCTACCTGTTGATGATAATGTTGCATATTTTCCAAAGCCTAAATCAACGGAATAATAAGCACTTAAAACCCTCATTTGAGATGCAAAGCTTGAGGCTTGCACTGGATTTAAAGAGTTCCCAAAGTTATATACACCAGGTACATTCAAATAATCCGTAGTAGTAAAAATAGAATTGTATCTGAAGTTTCGGATGTTTCCTCCTACTAAACCTGATACGTCTAGAAATTTAGCAACTCTATAATTATAATTTACTAAAAGCTCGTTGTTGTTTTCGAACAAATGACGATTATCTTCGCGGTAATCACCTAGATTTCCCTCTCTGCCATAAGGGTGTGCAGAAAATGGCATTTTTTCATTTCGTAATAAATCATAAGTTGTGGCTTGTGTTCTTAGGGTCGCATTTAAATGATTATTGAAAGTATAATTCCCTGAAATGTATCCATAAATATCATTTTTATAATGACCTCTGGTCCAATATTGAGTCATTAAATAAGGGTTGTGATAACGCTGATATTCGGCAAAAACAGACTGTACACCAACCTGGCCAGGCGCCCAAACTGCCTTGATATCTGGAGCATTAACATCCCAGTCAGCACCTGTCCAAATCGCAACGTTATAGATTAAACTGTTTGGACCATAATCTACATCAGGGAAATTATCTGTGTATTGTCTGTTATAATTTAAGTTGGCTTCAATCTTGAATTTTGGACTGGCTTTGTAGGAGCCATACATGTTGAAATTGCTAATGCTTAAATCGTTATTAGGAATGATTGCTTGCTGGTATGACTGTGACGCAGAAAATCTCATGTTTAAATTATCCTGATTGATGCTCAAGGATAGATTATTGGTAGTTTGAAACCCAGCTCGTAAAAAGTTCTTTAAATTGTCCTTCCCTCTGGCAATATAAGGCGTTGGAATTCTTTTGCCTGTTATTGGATCAATAGGGCTGTCATATTGAACAATTGGTTGACCATTGAAGTAAGGACCCCAAACATCATAGTCACCATCAACACCGCCAGGTGCCCCGCCTTTGCCGTTCACAAACGTGTAAAAAGTGTTTTCACCGCCTCCATACAAATCTTGTGTTCTAGGGAATGCTAAAAATCCTTTATCTACTGAGTTGGTAGAGTTGAACTCAACAGTAAACCCATTTTTGCCGGCAGTACCTTTCTTTGTCGTGATTAAAATCGCTCCATTTTGTGCTCTACTTCCGTAAAGTGCAGCTGCAGCTGGTCCTTTTAATATGGTATAAGAATCTATATCATCTGGACTGATATTCCAAGTATCAGAACTGATTGGAATACCATCTACAACGTATAAAGAAATTTCGTTACCTCTTAATAATACGGTAGGTTTTCTTAAAAGCTCGGCAGATGGTCCAACAGATAATCCGGCAATTTTTCCGGTTAAGCCTGTTATTGGGTTTTGGTCTCTCGCTTTTACCAAATCTTCCCCTTTTACTTCCTGTACTGCATAACCAATGGTTTTGGCTTCTTTTTTAATACCCAATGCTGTTACGACAACTTCATTCAGGTTCTTGGCATCATCTTCTAGTACTACGTTGAGAGTTGCCGTACTTTTTAATACTATTTCCTGATTTTTAAATCCTAGAAATGAGAACTTTAAAGTTTGTCCCACCCGGGCGTTGATACTGTAATTACCGTTTACATCACTGGTAGTTCCCAGTTTTGTTTCTTTAATGAGTACACTAACGCCAGGAAGGGGTATTCCTTTGCTATCAGTGATTTTTCCTTTAATTGCATCTTGTCCTGATGCAAAAAAAGGGATGAATAAGCCAAATACGAAGAGGATTAAGCTTACCTTTTTAATGACGTAAATTAATTTCATATGTTAAAGTTTTAGTGGTTTTAAAACTTAACAATATTAGATTTTGTTTATTAATATTAAACAAAGTTTATTTTAAGTAAACTTTAAGTTTTGATAAACTAAATATTAAACAGGTATAAAATTAAAGTACTATTAATTTCCAATAAGGTGTTTAATGGCTTTCTGCTTAAGAATATCGAAATCAATCAATTGCCGATTTGTGAATTTTGCTTCATCATCCCAGGTTCTCATTAAAATCATTAAGTCTTTATCCGGATGGTTTTCAAACTCTTCAGCTTCTTCTTTTGTCATCATCCCACCTTGGTATTCTAAAGTCATTTTACTTGCTTCGGATAATTTATCCCGATACTCTGGGAATTTATAAGTGAGGTATCGCTTGGCCTCCACATGGCTTTTAACTAATTGTGCTATGCGTTTAGAAAACCCTCGTTTTAATAGAAATTGGGCACCTAAGTCTTCGTGATTAGCAACACCAAACCTTTCCATTTTTTCCTGTTTACCATCTGCATCAACCAAATGTCCTAGATCATGAAAGAATGCTGCTAAAATAACTTCATCATCGTAACCAGCTTGCATGGCGAGCGCTGCAGCCTGTGACATGTGTTCTATCTGAGATACAGGCTCACCAATGTAATCTTCATCTCCAAAACGTTGGTAAAGATCAAAAATCTCGTTAACTGCTAATTTTATATTTTCCTGTTGCTTATCCATATTAAAGAATGAATCTAATTTTATGAAATGAAGTTGAAGTTATTTAAAGATTAAATTTTAAATAACATCACTTTTTAAATTTATTGATTGTAATAAAAGTAAAACAAATCTATATTAGGCCGAATTGACCTCATAAGCAACATGCAAGACGATATAATTTTAAAAATTGGTGAAGAAATAAAGACCAGAAGAAAGCAAATTGGAATAACAGTACAAGAACTTGCCGACAAATCCAATGTAAGTAAAGGCTTAATCTCACAAATAGAAAACGGCAGAACAATGCCTTCCTTAATGGTGCTGATTGATATTATTAAATCTTTGGATACAGATTTAAATGTATTCTTTAAAGAAGTGCAATCCAAAAAGGAGTTTGATGCCGTGATCGTTAAAAGGAAGGAAAGCTATCAAAAGTTTGAGAAGGAAGATACCTTTGGTTTCCACTATAAAAGAATTTTTACCAAAACCTTTACGAAGAATACCATAGATATGGTGATTTTGGATCTAGAACCCAACTCCTCAAGGCCAATGGTCATTACCGAGGCTTATGAATATAAATATGTGATTAAAGGACAGGTTGATTACCAATTTGAGGATCATACTTATCATCTAAATGAAGGAGATTCTATTTTATTTGATGGCCGCCTACCCCATACCCCAATAAATAATTACGGGAGTACCTGTACCATGCTTATTCTTTATTTTTTTGAGGATTAATTGATCAAAGGCATTTCTTAAAGAAAAGTTAATACTAATTTTGTTTAATTTTAATAAACAATGTTTAGTATTGGTAATCAAAATTTAGAAATATGTCCGATATAAAATTAGTAGTTCTGGATATGGCCGGAACCACCTTAAAAGATGATCAAAATGTAGCTCAAGCTTTTCATGAGGCCATGAAAATTCAAGGCTATGACATCCCTTTTCAAAAGATTAATCCTTTAATGGGGTTTAAAAAAACTGAAGCAATTTTGATAATGCTACAGGAATATGAACCCGAATCAGAAAGAATAACTACAGCATTAATTGATACCATTCATGAAGATTTTATTGAAATCATGATTGAATTTTATGAGCATTCAAGTGAAATTTACGCCTTACCGGGTGTGGAAGAAACTATGGGAATCATTAAAAGTAAGGGAATAAAAATTGGCATGAATACTGGCTTTTCCAAGCAAGTGGCTGAGCTGATTGTCAAAAGATTAGGCTGGAGGGAAAAGGGATTAATAGATATTTTGGTAGGTTCAGATGAAGTAGAAAAAGGTCGTCCTTTCCCATTTATGATAGAAAAGATGATGGCAGAATTGTCGATCGAAAAGGGGGCAGGCATTGCAAAAGTAGGAGATACAGAAGTTGATGTACAGGAGGGTTTTAATGCGGGTTGTAAATATGTGATAGGTGTGACTACGGGAACCTATACCAGAGAGGAGCTGGAGAAAGCTAAACCCACTCATATCGTAGATTCATTCAAAGAGATACTGCCAATTATATTTTCCTAGCTTTAAGAGTCATGTTTCCAGAGCTAAAAAAATCCGTTGGTAAATTAAATTATTCCAGTGTTTCTATTTTGACAGCCATTGCTGCATTTGGTGCATATACCTGTATGTATGCCTTTAGAAAAGCATTTGCTGCAGGGACTTTCCCTGATCAACAGATTTTGGGTTTGGATTATAAAGTTTGGCTGGTAATTGCCCAAATTTTAGGATATACGCTAAGTAAATTTTATGGCATCCGTTTTATTTCTGCTTTAAATCCAAAAAGGAGAGGTTTTTACACGATTGCTCTGATTGCTTTTTCATGGCTGGCTTTGTTGGGTTTTGCGCTGATTCCCTCACCTTACAATATCATATGTATGTTTTTTAACGGCTTGCCTCTTGGTTTAATTTGGGGTTTGGTTTTTGGATATTTAGAGGGCAGGCGAGCCACTGAATTTATGGCCGCAATTTTATCAGTCAGTCTCATTTTTGCATCTGGTTTTGTAAAAACGATAGGGAGATTGCTCATCCTTGAATTCCATATTACTGAATTTTGGATGCCATTTTTAACAGGACTTTGCTTTGTGATTCCTCTACTGGTTTTCGTGTTGCTGTTAGAGAGTATTCCCCCTCCTGATGCGAAAGATATTGCATCCAGGACAATAAGGTTGCCTATGACCAGCACTGAAAGAAAAGATTTTCTACATCGATTTTTGCCCGGGATTATTTTTACAGTAGCGATCTATATCTTATTAACGGTCATCAGAGATCTACGGGATAATTTCGAAGTAGAGATTTGGGCTGATTTAGGCTATACAAACATTTTTATTTATTCTAAGATTGATACGTTGGTTTCCATACTGGTATTGATCGCTATGGCTTTGCTGGTGCTGGTGAAAAATCATGTAAAAGCATTTAAGCTGATTCACTGGGCAATTATCATCGGTTGTTTAATTACGGGCTTAGGAACTTTGTTGTTTTATATGGGGCTTATCAACCCTGTTGTTTGGATGACCATGGTGGCCCTGGGCTTATATTTAGGTTATATCCCTTACAACGCTATATTTTTTGAGCGAATGATCGCGGTATTTAAAACAAGGAGTAATGTTGGCTTTATCATGTATATCGCGGATGCCATGGGTTATCTTGGTAGTATCTCTGTTTTGCTCTTTAAAGAATTCTCAAAAACCTCTATCAGCTGGGGTAACTTTTTTAAAGAAGGTGTTTTAACTGTAAGCATCATTGGTGGTATCTGCGTAATGTGCTCCTTAATATATTTCTCAAAAAAATCTCAAGATCAAATAAATAGTCAAACAACTCATTAGTTATATTTTATGAAAAAAAAATCAGCTATTGTTATAGGAGCAGGAATTGTAGGTTTAGCAACCGCAAGGGCTTTAGCTATACGTGATTATAAAGTTACCATATTTGAAAGAGGTGGAAAGGCAACAGGAGCATCCATCCGCAACTTTGGAATGATTTGGCCTATAGGACAGCCGCAAGGTAAAATGTTACAAAGAGCTTTAAATTCAAAAGTAATTTGGAAAACGATTGCAGATGAAGCCAATATATGGTATAAAGAATCCGGTTCTTTACATCTTGCCTATCAGGAAGATGAATTAGTGGTGATGCAGGAGTTTGCTGCTGCAAATGAAGGGATCAGAAATACTACAATACTCACGGCTGAGGAAACACTAAAAAAGTCTAAAATTATCAACCCTGAAAATCTTTTGGGTTCTTTATTTAGTGCAGATGAAATGATTGTAGAAGCCAGATCAGCCATTCATCAGGTGGCATTGTATTTAGAAGAAAAATATGAAGTTACTTTTTATTTTAACAAAGCCATTTCTAAAATAAGCTATCCCAGAGTTTACACAGGAAGCACCTATTTTGAAGCTGATGAAATTTATGTCTGCAGTGGCGCCGATTTTGAGACCCTGTATCCTGAAGTTTTCGCGAATCAGCCTATTACAAAATGTAAATTACAAATGATGAGAATGAAAGGTTTTTATCCAAACGCAGATGATTCCCCTTCTCTTTGTGGTGGTTTATCTATGATTCATTATGCTGCTTTTCAGGAAGCAAAATCTTTAATGAAATTAAAGAGTCGTTATGAAAAAGACTATGCAGCATATATTAAATGGGGGATCCATGTGATGCTATCCCAAAATCATCAAGGTGAATTTACGATAGGGGATTCACACGAATATGGTTTTGATTTAGATCCATTTGATAAAAAACACATCAATGATTTAATTCTCAAATATTTCAAATTATTTGGTTTATTGGATAGCAATGAGCCTATACAGACCTGGCATGGTATTTATCCAAAATTAACGAATGGAGAAACCGAATTGGTTTTAGAACCAGAACAGGGGGTGACAATTATTAACGGATTGGGTGGGGCAGGTATGACCTTATCTTTCGGCTTAGCAGAAGAGATTATTAATGTCAAATCTTAAAATTTATGAGTTAATCTGCTCGTATTTTCTAAACCAGCTACCAACTTTTAACTGAATTACCCCTAAAAAGGCTTCTCTGAAAATACTTGTGCTCATTTTAGAAGTTCCTTCGGTTCTATCGGTAAAAATAATTGGGATTTCTATCACTTTGAATCCGTGTTTGATAGCTGTAAATTTCATCTCTATTTGGAAAGCGTAACCCACAAATTTGATTTTATCAAAAAGGATAGTTTCCAAAACTTTTCTCTTATAACATTTAAAACCAGCGGTTGCATCTTGAATATCAATTCCAGTTACGATTCGGACATAAACAGACGCGAAATAGGACATTAAAACTCGCCCCATTGGCCAGTTTACCACATTCACACCTTTAATATATCTAGAGCCAATTGTTAAATCAGCGCCTTCTATGCAAGCTTGTCTTAATCTTATTAAATCATCAGGATTGTGTGAAAAATCGGCATCCATTTCAAAAATATACTGATATTGATTTTTTATGGCCCACCTAAATCCATGAATATAAGCTGTTCCCAGTCCTTGTTTTCCTGATCGTTCTTCAATAAAAAGCATTCCAGGGAATTCTGCTTGAATATTTTTTACTATTTGGGCAGTTCCATCCGGAGAACCATCGTCAACAATCAAAATATGGAAAGTATGCGTTAATGAAAAGACTTTTCTAATGATCTTTTCTATATTTTCCTTCTCATTATAGGTAGGGATAATGACTAAACTATCGGGCACTTTTAAACATTGATTTAGATGAATATCAAAGATAAATAATTTATGTAAGTAACTTTAATTTTCATGCTAAAGGAGAAATGAAACTCATTTCTCCTTTAGCATGACTCAATTTTTTATTAGGCAGTTTCTATCTGCTCTGTGTTCTTCAATCCACTCATGGTATCATCAGAGAAATCTTCCGCTCCATGCGCTAATCTTTTTAAAGGTTTTAGACAAAGAATAATTAACACACCAAATAGCGTACAAAAGATTGCTATTCCAGTAAAAATTTCTAATTCACCAGCACTCTGCGACCATTCGCCAACCCATCCAGCTACATAATTTCCCATTCCTGTAGCAGCAAAATAGGCACCCATCATTAAAGACGCATATTTCATAGGAGCCAATTTAGTAACGTATGAAAGTGCAACTGGAGAAGCACTTAGCTCTCCAACAGTATGGAATAAATAAGCTAAGATTAACCAATACATTGCTGATGACCCGTTCACTTGAAATTGCATAGAAGCGGCACTCATGAAAAGGAATCCCCATCCCATAATGATGATACCAATAGCCATTTTGAAAATTGATGAGGCTTCTTTTTTCTTCTTTTTTCTGGTGTACCAAAATCCTGCTATCGCGGATCCTAAGAACATAATGAAGAATGAATTAACGGATTGAAACCATGGGGCAGGAACTTCGAAGTTTAAAAAGGTAATCATCCTATTGGTTTTTTCACTTGCATATAAGTTCATTAAACCACCAGCTTGTTCAAAAGCTCCCCAGAAAACAATGATCATCAAGAAAGAAATAAACATGACAATCATTCTGTCTTTTTCCACTTTAGTCAAAGGTTTATTTACAGCTAATCTTTCTGCTTCAGGTAATGCTTTTGTCGCTTCCCCAATTCCTTTTAGATATTTCAAACCGAATATAAAGCCGATTTGACCTAAAGCCATTCCAATTCCGGCTAAACCGAAACCAAAATGCCAACCGTAGTTAATAGCGACTGAGCCTACCATTAAGCCTGCTAAAAAGGCACCTACGTTTATACCTATATAAAATATCGTAAAGCCTTTATCTCTTCTATCGTCGCCTTTAGGATATAAACCACCTACCATTGTAGATATATTCGGTTTTAAACAGCCCACACCGGCTATAATAAATGAAATACCAGCGTAAAAAGCCCATTCTGCCTGAATAGCTAAAATACTATGCCCTAAAACCAACAACCAACCACCAACAATTACAGTCTTCTTTTGTCCAAGCCATTTATCAGCAATGATACCACCAGGAATGGAGGCGATATACACTAGAGCTGTGTAAATTCCATAAAGACCTAATGCTTCCACTTTTGTCCATCCAAAACCTGGGTTGTCTCCAGTAGATGATGCCACTAAGAACAATACCAATATTGCCCTCATACCATAGTAGCTAAATCGCTCCCACAATTCTGTGAAAAATAAAATATACAGTCCAACTGGGTGACCAAAGAGTTCTTTTCTATTTTCCATAAAGGGGGGTGTTGTTGCTTAATTGTTAAATTTAAAATTGACCTAAAAAGTCAAGTATAAATATTTTTTTTTAAAACATTTTGGAATATGAGTATAATATTTCCATATTTTAATGTTCTTTAATGACTGGGTTGGTATTTTGAACATCTTTGGAAGGGTCTATAAAAAAGTCATCTTCTTCATTAGGAAGATTTTTTACTTTAATGTTTTCTATAAAATACCACTTGCCAGATTTGAACTTTAAACCATCATAAGATAAGTCTGGGGCATAAACACTTAAAGGACCGTTAGCTTCATTTAAAGGAACTAAATGATCATAAATAATCATGTTCTCTTCTTTATCATATCTCAAAAGCATCGAAGCTTCTTTAGTATAATCAAAGATGATTCTTTTATGAAAGGAATTAGATTTAGGTTGGTTTTGCAGCACAGCTTTACCAAAGCTAGGTTTACCATCTACAAAACTTAAAGTTTCAATTACTTTGCTGCTGGTCTCCGCCGATTTTCCCTTCCAACCAAATAAAAGATAATAGGGTTCTTTGATATTGGTGACAGGAATGATATGATAATAAACTGCTCCTAACCATTGATTAGCTTTTAAAGTGCTGTCAGTTAAAGAGAGTGCTAATTTTAAATTTTGAGAATTATCAACTAAAGGATATAATTCTAATTTTTGAGGATTATTCATTTGGATTGCTCCATAAAACCGACATTCTCCACCGTCAGTTAAGGTGAACCAAGTGATAATTCTAAATTTATTATCATCTGATTTTTTGATGGAAACAAATGAGCTCAAATTTGAAAACGGATAACTATAAGAATTTTTTTCTTTTAAAGCCGTTACCAAGGTTTGAATAAAAGTATAATTCGCTTTTAACCTGTGGTCTTCTATCGAATCATTTGTAAAAACTGTTCCCAATTGTTTCAAAGAATCCTCATAAAATGCTAACTTCTCCTGCCCCAGAGCATTAAAAAAAGTGAAAATGATAATGAAGCAAGAGAAGATTTTTTTCATTTAATGAATTAACGCAAATTTTCGATAACAATTGCACTTGCTCCGCCACCACCATTACAAATTCCAGCGACACCTAATTTGCCTTTGTTTTGTTGTAGAACGTTAATTAATGTTACGATAATTCTAGCACCAGAACAACCCAATGGATGACCAAGAGAAACTGCACCACCATTAACATTTACATGATCTGGATTTAATTGCAACTCTTTATTATTCGCTAATGATACGACCGAAAAGGCTTCATTAATTTCAAAAAAGTCAATTTCAGTTGCTTTTAAATTGGCTTTATTTAGGGCAATCGGGATAGCTTTTGAAGGTGCAGTAGTAAACCATTCTGGTGCTTGTTGCGCATCTGCGAAGGCCAAAATTTTAGCCAAAGGTTTTAAACCTAATTCGTCAGCTTTTTCTTTACTCATTAATACCAAAGCCGCAGCACCATCATTTAAACTTGAGGCGTTAGCCGCGGTAACGGTTCCGTCTTTTTTAAATACAGGTCGTAAATCTGGAATTTTTTCAAATTTCAGATTGGCAGGTTCTTCATCCTGATCTATCAATGTGATATTTCCTTTTCTGTCTTTAATTTCTAAGGGTACAATTTCATCTTTAAACTTTCCATTGGCAATCGCCTTTTGCGATCTTTTATAGGATTCTATAGCATATTCATCCTGCTCTTCTCTTGATATATGACAATCTGTGGCGCACAGTTCAGCTGCAGAGCCCATGTGATAATCATTATAAACATCCCATAAGCCGTCTTTAATTAAGCCATCAGTCAACACACCATGGCCTAATTTATAGCCACTTCTAGCTTTATCAATATAATAAGGGACATTACTCATGCTTTCCATTCCACCAGCAACAATAATATCCTGATCACCAGAAGCGATACTTTGTGCAGCCAACATTACTGCTTTCATTCCTGATGCGCATACTTTGTTTATGGTGGTGTTTGGTACATCGGGCAAACCAGCGAATTTCGCTGCTTGCGTCGCTGGTGCTTGGCCTAAATTTGCCGAGAGTACATTACCCATAAATACTTCTTGTACATCAGCAGGTTTGATACCTGCTTTTTCAACTGCAGCTTTAATAGCCAAGCCACCTAATTGTGTAGCGGTAAATGAGGTTAAACTTCCAGAAAAACTACCTATCGGCGTACGAACGGCAGATATAATATAAACTTCTTTCATAAAAAAAATATAATTGGAGCCACGAAATTAAGGATAATATAGAACCTAAGTGTACCAATAGTGTTTTATTTTAAAATTTTAGAGGGACAATCAATAGATAAATTATTATAAATTTGAAACAAATGGACAGCTGGTGGCAAATATAAATCGCAATTCGCATAAGATTATCTATAGAAAATATACTTCTGTAATAAAGTATATTTTAATGGCGGCAAGTGTTTTAGTCATAACTGCAGTGTTACCAAAACAAGCCCGATTTAAATTCGAATTTGAAAAGGGGAATGTATGGATGCATGAAGATTTAGTGTCTCCGTATAATTATCCCATTAAAAAAACTATTGAAGAGATAAAAAGTGATAAATCTAGCATTCTTCAATTTGTACTTCCGGTTTATGAGTTTAATCCTGATGTTTTTCAAGCTCAAGCCGATCAATTCCAAGCCGATTTTGAAGCAAAATGGCGTAACTCTGGTTTGAAAGATGATACCCAAAAAGAGAAAAATTTCGAAGCTG
>JACMOI010000038.1 GCA_014378105.1 Pseudopedobacter sp. | reverse complement strand
TCAGGTGTGTGGTCATCAGGTGTATCATTAGTGGGAACTACTGGTTCTACTGGTGCAACGGGTTCACAAGGACCAATCGGAAACACAGGTCCAACTGGAACAACAGGAGGAACAGGTTCACAAGGACCAATCGGAAACACAGGATCAACTGGAACAACAGGAACAACAGGTCCAGCAGGTCCAATTGGAAACACAGGTCCAGCAGGATTAACAGGATCTGCAGGTTCAACTGGCGCTACAGGCCCGCAAGGACCAGCAGGAGCTGATGGTAGTACTTTGGCTGATGCAAGTTCCACGGTTAAAGGTAAATTACAGTTAGCTGGAGATTTATCTGGATCGGCAGCAGCTCCAACGGTTGCAAACAATGCCATTACTTCGGCAAAAATTTTAGATGGAACTATTGCTACTGCAGATTTGGCTGATGCCGGTATTACCGGAGCTAAGATTAATACCATGTCAGCAACAAATGGACAAATTTTAAAATACAGCGTAACAACCGGATGGGGACCGGCTACAGAAGCTTCAGCAACTAACTGGTTAATTGGAGGAAATAGTAATGCTACCGGTACTTCTTTCTTAGGAAATACTAATGATGTAGCCATGAACATTAAGTCTAATAACTGGACCATGATGCAATTAGGTAGAAGACAAACTTTGGGATTAACACAGTCTTATACAGATTATACTAACAATGATCAGCCTTTAGTATATCTCAGTGGAGATGGCACAACATCGGCTTTACAGTTTGCCGCTAGTGCAGCTCAATTTTATAAGCCAATGTTCTTTACCAATACAGATGGAAATTTTAGACTTAAAGGTAGCGCAGCAGGAACAGATTTCTTTGAAATTGGAAGTGCAGGAACTGGTAATAATGGAAGTTTAGAGTTTTTAATTGGGGATGATGGAAATGAACCAATGGTTTTCAAAAAGTACAATTATAGTACTTCTACTTATGTAGAAATGATGAGAATGCAGGGAACGGGGCTAAATACAGATGTTAGAGTAGGTATTAATACTAATGGAACAACTGCTGATGCAGAATTACAAGTTACTGGTACTACACATACTGATAATTTACAAGTTGGCACTACAAATGCAAACTCAAAAGTTTCTGGGATTTTTAGAGAGAGTTTAAATCCAGGAAATATTAGTGTGGTAAAGAATATCAGTGGAACATCTACTCAAACATTTACATTTTCTAATCTATCAGGTTTAGTAAGTACAGCAACAGTAATGGTAAGTCCAACGGGGGCATTCCCAAGTGGAATTGGGATTGCCTATGCTAGAGTAACTGGATCTACAACCGTAGAAGTAGGGTTTATAAATACAACTGGAACTAATTATAATGGAGGAAGTGGTATTAATACAACTTTTAACTTTACAATTATCCAGTAAATACATAAATGATTTATATGAAGCCAAGTAGTTTAACTACTTGGCTTTTTTTTATGAGTAATAAATTTCTCATATTGAGGTATTTTTGTCTTTATGTATTCTTATTGCTATTATTATGTAGAAAATATTACTCAGTATTTTACATAAAATTTCCCTATAAACTTCTAATCTATTGAATCTTTATTAACTCACTTTCGTATAAAGACAATCACGCACTTTAAACTGGCATTATATGATATATTCATTAATGCGCTCTCACTCGGAAGAGTATAATTTTCTACAAATAAATGCTAAAAATACTCAAAATGGGGAATTATTACCCAATTGTTTCTTCGAGTATTTTGTAGTTGATATGCTCAGTTTCGAATCTGAACATTTATTTATTAACAAATCTATTTCGAGTCTAAAAAATGTATTTAAAGTATTAAAATCGTTGTTTTTAATTTTAAATAAATCAGAAAAATTTCTTTTTAATGCCTCAGAAAATCATCCTTTAACTTCTCGAAATGGTCCATTTGGTCATCTAAAATTGGGGTGGCTTAGAACTTGCCTTAGTAGGGACATGAAGAAGTTAATTTTATTTTCGATTTTAGTATTAGGTTTAGGCTTTCAATCATATAGTCAACAAATTGCACAATTTGCTTTAACATCAGGTGGCGGTGAATTTACATCAGTATATGGTGAGAATATTCAATTCACAATTGGTCAAGCATATGTTACTAATACCTTAACTGATAATAACAATACTTTCCTTACTCAAGGGTACCAACAACCATCTATAAATCAAGAAGTAATCGCGGGTCCTCCACATGCTGATTTAGAATTGGTTAAATTGGAAGCTTTTCCTAACCCTGCTGTAAATTTTACTGATTTAGTGATGAATTTTATTGATAATGACGGTGCTAAGGTGACTATGTCTGACATGTGGGGACAGCCAGTTAAATCTCAAGACTTTCAAGTGAGTGTTGGAAAGCAAAAAATGCGTTTCACATTCGGGTCATTAAACCCAGGAGTTTATAATATTAAAATAGTAGCTAATAAAACAGTTTACGTTAAAAAGTTGCTAGTTGCTGGAGCTGGTACGCAAACTTTATAATTTTTGATTTAGCTTCTTCAAAAGTAGATTTAGAAATTATATGATGACATAACGCCTTCACAGAAATGTGAGGGCTTTCTTCTTTATTGATTTTAGTAATTGGTTTTCTGAAATAAACTAAACGCAACCAATACTGCATTTTTTAATAATTTTTAAGGTTATTAGTTAGTTTGACGGATTATGGTGACTATTGGGAGTTAAATAGAAAAATATTGCCTTTTAAATAATTCTTTACTTTTGGCAAATCAATTATATTTGCGACATGACTAAAGAAAAATTGCAAGATTTGAGAGACAGGGTAACGTCTCTGAGGAGGCATCTTTGACGTAGATGCAAAATTAGAAGCCTTAAAAGAAGAACAAGAAATGACTTTGCTCCCAAATTTTTGGGACGATCCTAAAACTGCCGAAAAGGTATTACACGCTATCAAGATAAAAAAAAGCTGGACAGATGCTTATGAAAAGGCTGATACTGCCGTAGAAGATGCTGCTGTGATGTTAGAGTTTGTACAAGCAGGTGAAGCGAGTGAGGAAGAGATGAAAATGCAATATGAGGAAACTATAACGGCTTTGGCTGACTTAGAGTTTAAGAATATGCTTTCGGCAGAAGAAGATCAATTGAGTGCCGTTTTACAGATTACCGCTGGTGCTGGAGGAACTGAGAGTTGCGATTGGGCAGCAATGTTGATGAGGATGTATACCATGTGGGCTCAGAAAAATGGTTACAAGGTGTCTGAGCAGGATTTCCAAGAAGGTGATGTGGCGGGTGTTAAAACAGTGACTTTACAGTTTGATGGTGATTTTTCTTATGGATATTTAAAAGGCGAAAACGGCGTACATCGTTTGGTTCGTATTTCCCCATTTGATGCGAATGCTAAACGTCATACTTCGTTTGCATCTGTTTATGTTTACCCTTTGGTTGATGATACCATTGAAATTGATATTAATCCAGCTGAGGTAGAGTTTGAAACTTTTAGATCTGGTGGTGCTGGCGGACAAAACGTAAATAAGGTAGAAACTGCTGTGCGGTTACACCATAAACCTTCGGGGATTGTTATTAAGAACCAGGAATCACGTTCGCAATTACAAAACAAAGAAAATGCAATGCGTTTATTAAAATCTCAACTATACGAGATTGAGATGCGTAAGAAAATGGAGATTTCTAATGCAGTAGAAGGAAATAAAAAGAAAATTGAGTGGGGCTCCCAAATTAGGAATTATGTGTTGCATCCTTATAAATTGGTAAAAGATTTAAGAACAGACTATGAGACTTCAAACGCTCAAGCAGTTTTGGATGGAGAGTTAGATGAGTTTTTAAAGTCTTATCTGATGGAGTTTGGTGGTAATAATTAAAAAAACAAAATAGTTAGAGATGAAAATTTTATCAATCTTATTCGGTTTATTAATGATGGGGTCTGTACTGAGCGCTCAGGAGTTAATGAATTTATATCCCGGAAAAGTTCCGAATTCGAGAGTGGATAAAAATTATATAGAGAAGGCGGATACATCAGCTAATGGATTGATTAGAATTAGTAAGGTATCTAACCCTCAAATAATAATTTATTACCCCGAAAAAGAAGATGCTAACGGTACTGCAGTTATCGTTTGTCCAGGCGGTGGATATTCTATTTTGGCTATCAATCATGAAGGGGCACTAATTGCAAAAGAGTTAAATAATAATGGGATTACTGCTTTTGTTTTAAAATATCGTTTACCGTCAGATGAAATCATGGTTGATAAATCCGTTGGTCCTTTGCGGGATGCCCAACAAGCCATTAAAATGGTGCGAGGGAATGCGGATAAATTTCATGTAAAAGCAGATAAGATAGGTATTATGGGCTTTTCGGCTGGGGGACATTTAGCATCAACTTTAGAGACGCATTTTCAAAATGCATTAATTGACAATCCAAACAAAGTTAATTTAAGACCTGATTTTGCTATACTACTATACCCAGTGGTTACCATGGGCGAATTTGCTCATATCGGATCTAAAAATAATCTACTAGGCAAAAACCCTACTGATGAAAAGGTAAAGGAATTCTCTAATGAATTACAAGTAACAGCAGAAACACCTCCAACTTTTATTGTTCAAGCTATTGACGACAAAACTGTTCCAGTAGAAAATAGCATCAAATTTATGCAAGCTTTGAAAAAAGCAGGTGTAAAATGCGAAATGCATTTGTATCAAGCTGGAGGGCATGGGTTTGGCTTAAACAATAAGACCACAAAAGATTTATGGTTTGATAGGATGGTGAATTGGTTAAAGGCAAATCAATTCGTGAATTGATTTAATCGTCCAAAACACTTAAAAGCACTTGTAGTTCTTTCGCCTTTTCCATAGCACCTGCTTTTTCATAGGAACTAACTAGATTCCTTAAAACTCTTCTTAAAATATCTGTATTTGAACAAGGCTCGTAAAAGAATTTTTCGGGCTGTATTTTCAGTTGACGAAGAAATTGATCAATATCTCTTTTTCCAAAAATATATCCTTTGTTAAATACATTAATGTAAAATAAAATTCCGTTTTCTTCATCTGTTTTTTCTTGTTCATCGGCATAAGCCAAAATAAAATGCTGTGGAAGATTTACACCATAAATTGGAATATCGAGCTTTTGAGCAATAATAGAATAAATGATGGCTAAAGAAATTTGATTTCCTTTTTTACTTTCCATCACCTCACTTAGGTATGAGTTTTTTGGATCTTGATGATTGGTGGTATTTCCTGAAAAACCATAAACATTATAAAAGATGTGATTGATGAGTTTTATCTTTTCAACAGGACTCGCTTCATACATCATTTGCAGCCAAATATCACGCTTTAAAGCATCTAATTGATTGATGATTTTTTGTTCGTTTAAATCAGGATATTGGTATTTATTGATGATTAAAATACCTCTTAACAAATCGAAACCACCGCTTTGATACCACAATGCTAAATCTTCTTTAACATTTTGATATTGAATTTTATGAACTAAATTTTCAATTCGTTCCTGCAAAAGTGCATCAAATGATTTCTCCCAAGCGGCTTCTAAATAGTTAATCACCTCATTTCCGTAAGATAAGAGTCGGTCTTCAATCTGCTCAAAAATTTGAGGATCTGGATCGTCCAATAAGACTATGAGTGAAGCTATTTCTTTTTCGTTTATCATAAATTGGATATTCATTATCAAGTACCAAGATTACTAAGTCTTTAATTCTTGATACTTAAATCTTGCTATCTTGCTTAGTCAAATCTATAAGTTCTTGATACTTGCTACTTAAATCTTAATACTTAATATTATTTTCGCAAACTATGTTCAACACTACTTTAATTTCTGGGTACATTAAACACATTTTTAATGCCAAAACACGTCATGGGGTTCACTCTCCTTTTGTGTATCGTTTGGTTGATGAAGTAATTTACGATTTTAAAGATAAAGCTGAATACTTGGAGATTGAAAAATTACGAACAAAATTACTTAATGATGAACGTTTTATTACTATAACCGATTTAGGAGCAGGTTCACATGTGAATAACCAAAAACAAAAGCAGGTAAAAGCGATTGCAAAGAATGCTTTAAAACCAAAGAAGTTAGCACAACTACTGCATCGGTTGGCTAAAGAGTTTCAACCGAAAAATATCATTGAGTTAGGCACTTGCTTAGGCGTTACTACTTCGTATTTTAAAACTGCAGTTCCCCAATCAAATGTGATTACAATGGAAGGCTGCCCACAAACAGCGGCTGTTGCAAATGAGAATTTTAATCAACTTTCGTTGAATAAGATTGATTTGGTGGTTGGAAACTTCGATGAACAATTGCCAAGAGTGTTAAAAAAACAAGGTTTTTTAGATTTCATTTTTATTGATGGAAATCATAGAAAAGACGCCACATTAAATTATTTCAATTGGTGTTTGCCTAAGATTCATGAAAAATCGGTGATGATTTTTGATGATATTTACTGGAGTGAAGGCATGAAAGAAGCATGGGGGCAAATCAAAAAACATCCACAGGTCACCGTAACTATCGATTTATTTTGGATAGGTTTAGTTTTCTTCAAAAAAGACCAAATGAAAGAAGATTTTAGAATCAGATTTTAATCAGGTATAAAAAACTTAAAATTCCTTAGCAAACATGATATTTCTTATATATTAGAATAATGAAAACAGTTACTTTCAAAATAATTTGATTTTATGAACACTTTAACTATCGTGGCAATTTGTATGATTGGTCATCTCTACAGTTTAGTGAGGAGAAGAGAGATAGATCCAAAATGGAAAGGAATTTTATTTGCTTTAACGATTATAATTATTGGAATTATTTTTTTAGATGTGACGTTTAATGCAGAAACGTATACTAAATGGCTTGCTATTGGAATAATCGGTTATCTTATTTATTTGGTATCTAAAAATGAAGAGTTTAAAGTTTCAAGAACAATTATTTATTCCGTAATACCTTTGATCTTAATTGAATTTATATCAGGGCTTGTTAAGCTCATTAATGATGGATTTTATAAAGAGTATGACAGTTACTTTAGCAACGCTTCAAGCTTTGCGATAATTTGGATATTTGCGATGTTGTTTATGCATAATCGCCAGAAAAAAGCCAGAAAAAAAGAAGAACTACAAAGACAAATAGAAGAAGAACATAAAAGAGCTTTAGAGCTTAAGAAAATGCAATTAGAGAATCAGGTTGAACAACGTACTGCCGAACTCACTCAGCAAAAAGAAGAATTAGAAGAAGCTTTAGCCGAATTAAAAACTACTCAAACACAACTGATTCATCATGAAAAAATGGCTTCGCTTGGGGAACTAACCGCAGGCATTGCACATGAAATTCAAAACCCATTAAATTTTGTAAATAACTTTTCAGAAGTAAGTATGGAGCTTTTAGATGAAATGGAGGTTGAACTCAAAAATAACAATACAGAAGATGTGATTGCCATAGCGAAGGATATTAGACAAAATTTAGGAAAAATCACCCAACATGGTAAAAGAGCGGATGCTATTGTTAAAGGAATGTTGCAACACTCTAGAACAAGTTCTGGAAATAAAGTAGAAACAGCTATCAATGCTATTGCAGACGAATATTTACGTTTGAGTTATCATGGTTTAAGAGCTAAAGATAAAAGCTTTAATGCTACAATGGATACTAATTATGATGAGCATCTAGGAATGATAAATGTAGTTTCACAAGATATAGGAAGGGTTTTGTTGAATTTGTTTAACAACTCTTTTTATTCGGTAGAAGAGAAGAAAAAAAGTGCGCCTGAAAGTTATAAACCAACGGTAAGTGTCACTACAAAAAAACTAGAAGACGGAGTTGAAATTAAGGTTAGAGATAATGGTTTAGGAATTCCTAAAAAAGTATTGGATAAAATTTATCAACCATTTTTTACTACCAAACCTACTGGAGAAGGTACTGGCTTAGGTTTATCTATGAGTTACGATATTATTACCAAAGGACATGGCGGTAGTTTGAAACTTGATACCCAAGAAGGAGAATATGCAGAGTTCGTGATATTTATTCCGTTTTAAGTGAATTAGAGCATACAAAAAATAATTTCGTATGCTCTAGTTTCAGTTGCTAATCTCCTGGATGATACTGCTTCTCTACATGTTTCATCACATCATCTTTGTAGAATAAAACATCTTTAAATTTTCCATCGGCGTAAGCCTGAGCTTGATCATAAAAATGAGGAGAATTAACATCTCCGCTTTCACCGCCGGCTAATAATGATTTCGCTTTTATTTTAGGTCCAAACTCTACAGCACATACAAAACTATTTCCGCTCACGCCATAGCGTTTTTTAGTGCCATCCATATATCTGCTGTTAAAGGAAGGTAATTGACCCCATAGTGCAGACGCAAAACCTACCGGGATACTTTCCTTATTATCGTCATATACTTCGTCGATATTGCCTGTCAATCTTTGAAAACGATTTGACTCACCCCAAGGCATTTGCCATTTCCCAAACTTGCCTTGCAATTCATTAATGGTTTCGGTAAAAGTGTTCAGTAATTTTTCTGGACTCGCTGTTCTAGCAAATTCTTGAGTTTTTTCAACTTGATCTTTTTCACCGGCATCCACATAAACCTGCGTTATAGCCGGACTTAATTTTTGCGCCCATTCAATGGCTAAAGTTGTGGCAACAGAATTTACACCCGAACGGTAATCCCATTTTTTCAAAATCTCCATAGGTTCTTTAAGGTTTGGATAAGCATCGGCTTTAGCCTGATAAGCGTTTAATAAAGGCGGAATTAAAATTTCAAAAGCTGATAAATAAGTGTCATATCCTGTTTCAATAATTTTATCTAAAGTAAATTGATGTTCTTTGCTCAAAACTTTTACTGCATTAATTCCTCTAAAGTTTTCTCCATCTGGCGCCATGTAAGAAAGATAATCGCTCTTTTTAGGGCTATAAATCCCTGCCGAAGTAAAAGGAGTAGAGTTGCAATTTTGTAACCAGCCATTTTTTGGATTGTAAATATGAACGCCTTCATCAACAGTGTGCAAACCTTGATATGCTGTCGCAGATGTTGAACCATCTACGGGTTTTGTCCAATCGAATTTCGGATCGCGTTTAGGAATGTGGTTTCCATGCCAATAAGCAATGTTTCCATCTCTATCTGCAAATACAGTATTGTTTGAAGTATTGGCCAGCATATCCATTGCTTTGGTATAATCTGCCAAACCTTTAGATTTAGTACGGACCCAACTTTGTACTAAACTTTTTGCTGCTCGGTTGTAAGAGGTCAAACTGATCCATTTTCCGTCTCTTTTGGCCATTACAGGTCCGTTATTGGTAAAGAAAGTATTGAAGATTTTCTGCTTCATTTTACCTTCATCTACATATTTGATGACTATTTTCTTTTGAATAACTGGATTTAACTTTCCATCATATTCGTAAAATAAGTCATTACCTTTTGATATGATTTTTTCGATATAAGCATCAGCTACATCCACATTATTAGAAGTATGCATCCAGCCGCAATAGTCATTAAAACCTTGATAAATAAAAAATTGTCCCCAAGTTACTGCTCCATAAACACGTAACCCCTCTTCACTATTGATTTCCACTTCTGGACGAAAATAAAATGTGGTGTGTGGATTGATATATAAGATAGAATTGCCTGAAGCCGTATTTTGAGGCGCTATCGCAAAACCATTAGAGCCAGTTTGTTGGTCGTAATGCTTTGGGGCGATTACTCCTGTTTCTTTCTCGCCAGAATAGAGGTTTTTTAATTCGCCAATTGATAAATCTGCGGTACTAATTGCGCCGATACTTCCATCAGTCCATAAATAAGGATACCAAGGTTTGAACTTTGTTAACAGAGCGGATTTGACTTTTGGATGCGTATATAAGTAATAGTTGATACCATCTGCGTAAGCATTCAATAGTTGCTTCATCCAAGGTTCAGAACTATTGTAATCAGCAATTGCTTCTGTGGAATCAACCAACAAACGGATTTGTAAATCATTGTATAGATCTTTTGCTCCATTTACTTCAGATAACCTACCCAATTTCTCTACATAATTCATTTCAACTCGTTTGAAATCATCTTCACATTGTGCATATAACAAACCAAAAACTGCATCAGCATCTGTTTTGCCATAAATATGTGGAACGCCGTAATGATCTCTAATGATTTCTACTTTTTGAGCTTGAGCCTTCCAATTTTTGATTTCCTCTTTGGTAAATTTTTGAGCAAAGAGGAGAGAAGGGAAACAAATTAACAGTAAGAGTTTTTTCATTTGTTAAGGGTTGAATATGATGAAGAGCTTAATTTAGTTAAAAAAAAAGGAGTTCAAAAAATTGAACTCCTTGTAAAATGAGATTTGATTAGAATTGTTACTTAAAATGCTTCTCCTAAAGAAACATAAAAGCCAGAAATCCTTTTTTCTCCAATAGGTTTTTCGCCCATGGCGTAATCCAAACGGACGGCTAAGCCTTTTTCTAAATCAAAAAATATTCTTGCACCTACACCATAAGTAGGTTTAAAATCACTTTTGCTAAAACCGCCATTCTCATAAACTTTTCCAGTTCCCCCAAAAGCAACCAATCCAAAACGCGGGATAATTCTGTATCGCAGCTCAGCTTGCGAGGTTAGTAAATTTTCATCGCGGAAACGGCCAGCATAATAACCTCTCATAAATTGATCGTTTCCTAGTTGAGGTAAATTATAAAAAGGAATAGGATTTTTGCTCGAAACACCCTCGTAGGTTGCGTTTAAAGCTAAATTTAGCTTGTTGCTCACCTTGTAGAAGTTTCGGGCATCTAGCGTAAATAAGCTTCCATTAAAGTTTGTTGCTCCAAAAAAGTTTGGAGCATAACTGAACTGACCTTTTAGGTAAAAACCTTTTGAAGGATAAGGAATATTATCTCTGGAATCGAAAAATGAAGTCGCTTTTAAAAATAAAAATTGTCCGCCATTTCTGCCTATAATAGTAGGATCAGTTGTGTAAATTCCGCCGATTTCTTTATCGGAGTATGCAAGGTGTTCGTACTCTAAACCTCCGCCTAAATAAAGTCTTTTAGCTACTTCTCGCTCCAGCTCTCCATTTAATCTAAATCTTTTTAGGTTTAGTCGGTCTTCATTAGCCAATGGAGAGGTATTTCCGATTCCATAGAAATTGAAAGGTTGATTTATATACTTAGCCTCAGTTATGTAATGGTATTTATTTCCCTTAGTCCAAACATCAGCTTTAAAGCTAATTTGTATTTGTTTTTTGGTACTGAAGCCTAATACTCCATAGGCTTGAGAAGCTTTAATATTTGGATCCTCTTTATCGGTATAAAAAGAATAAATACCAACTGCTCCTAAGGTTAGGCCAGCTTCTTGCGAATAACCAATTAAAGGAACAGGTAAAAAGCTATTGTGTCTGGTAGTATCACTAGAAAATAATTTTTTGATTAATTTTTTTTGAGCAAAAACCTGAAAGTGGATTGTCAGAAGCAATATGCAATAAAGAATTTTTTTCATTTAATCTTTTTGGGGGTGCAATATAGTTTTTCATTTAATCAAAATTCAATCTGTTTCGCTGCATCAATCCTAAAATCTTATTTTTGAAAAAAATTAAAAAATCATGAGTCAGGAAAGAGGTCCAATTTCACAATTTATAGAAAAGAATTACCTGCATTTTAATGCTGCTGCTTTAATGGATGCTGCAAAAGGTTACGAAACACATTTATTAGAAGGGGGTAAAATGATGATTACCCTTGCTGGTGCAATGAGTACAGCAGAGCTGGGAATTTCATTAGCTGAAATGATTCGTCAGGATAAAGTAGCAATCATCTCTTGTACAGGAGCAAATTTAGAGGAAGATATCATGAACCTAGTGGCACATTCTCATTATAAAAGAGTGCCTAACTACCGTGATTTAAGTCCGCAAGATGAATGGGATTTATTAGAAAATCATTACAACCGTGTAACGGATACATGTATTCCAGAAGAGGAAGCTTTCCGTCGTTTACAAAAGCACATTGAGAAAATTTGGAAAGATTCAGAGGCTGCAGGTGAGCGCTATTTCCCTCACGAATACATGTACAAAATGTTATTAAGTGGCGACCTGGAACAGTATTACGAAATTGATCCAAAGAACTCTTGGATGTTAGCCGCTGCCGAAAAGAATTTGCCAATTGTAGTTCCAGGATGGGAAGACTCCACTATGGGAAATATCTTCGCCTCGTATGTAATCAAAGGTCAGTTAAAAGCTTCTACCATGAAAAGTGGGATAGAATATATGACTTGGTTGGCAGATTGGTACCCAAAAAATGCTGACGGAAAAGGTATTGGTTTCTTCCAGATTGGTGGTGGAATTGCAGGCGATTTCCCAATTTGTGTAGTCCCTATGCTTTACCAAGATATGGAAATGGAAAACATTCCTTTCTGGAGTTACTTCTGTCAAATTTCTGATTCTACTACATCTTATGGTTCGTACTCTGGGGCTGTTCCAAATGAAAAGATTACATGGGGAAAATTAGATATTCATACCCCAAAATTCATTGTGGAGTCTGATGCAACGATCGTAGTTCCTTTAATGTTTGCTTGGATTTTGAAACAATAACTTCTAAAATTAGTATATATATAAAGAATTAAAAAAGATTGATTTTTTCGTTGTATTCTTCATCTATACTAAATTATACTGAATCCAGTAATGATGTTAATCATTTTTTAGCAAAAGAAATAATTGGTTAAAAAAATTTAATTTAAAAATCAATATTTGATTAATCTTTGCGTAAACAATTTTAGATTAAGATTTTAAATAAGCAGCTAAAATGGGGTTTAAATATCTAATTGATGCAATTAAGCCTCTTTATTTAGAATAATTCTAAATTGTTAAAATCAGTCACCACTTTGTCAGCCCATGAGTAAATAATTATACTTTTGTGGTTCGAAAATGTAAGGTTAAGCACAAGAACAAAACATTTTTTAGGTCTTAAACATTTTAATATTTGTATAACAAACTCAATATGAGAAACTTCTCATCTGATTTTAGGAAATTATTCAGGTCCTTTACGCTACTTTCAGCGGTTACTTTAGGTTCTATCGGCATTTCTTTTGCTCAGGCTGCACCAGCAGACTCATCTAAGACTGCTGGTGCTGCGACATCATCTGTAAAAGGTGATGCCAAAGCTGGTGAAGCACTTTTTAAAGCTAACTGTACTTCCTGCCATGCCCTCAATAAAAGGGTTTTAGGCCCTGCTTTAATGGGGGTGAATGAAAAACAAAGTAACGAGTGGCTACACAAGTGGATCAAAAATTCTCCCGCTTTTATTGCTACAGGAGATAAAGATGCTGTTGCTATTTATAACGAATACAACAAAGCAGCCATGACGCCATTTCCTCAGTTTTCTGACGGAGATATCGATAATATTTTATCTTACATAAAGGTTGAAGGAGATAAATTAGCTGCGGCAGCTAGTGCGCCAGCTGCTGGTGGTGCAAGCGGAGCTACTGCTCCTGCTTCATCAGAAGGTATTAGTGACTTCATGTTGATTGGTTTAATTGCGGTAGTAGTTATTGCTTTCTTGGTTATCTTGGTTTTAAACAGAGTAATTGGAACTTTAGAACGTCTTTTGTTAAAGAAGGATGGCGAAGTAATGTTACCCGCTGAAGAAGAAGATGAAGAAGGAGAGCCAAAAGATAGATTGGTGACAGTTAAGAAGCTGGTGAAAAACAAAAAATTTGTTTTCTTTGCTGTTATAGCTATTACTATTACTCTAGCATCTTTTGGATGGATGGATTTATGGAATACAGGTGTTCAGCAAGGATACCAACCAATTCAACCTATTAAATTTTCTCACGAGTTGCATGCGGGTACCAACCAAATTCAGTGTCAATATTGTCACTCAGGAGCTTGGAAGTCAAAAAATGCAACAATTCCATCGTTAAATATTTGTATGAACTGCCATAAATACGTTCAAGCAACTGAAAAATATGACGGAAAGATATCGCCAGAAATTAATAAAATATATTCAGCATTAGACTACAATCCTGAAACCCAAAAATATGGAGATAATCCTAAGCCAATTGAGTGGGTAAGAATTCATAATTTACCTGATTTGGCTTATTTTAATCACTCTCAACACGTAAAAGTTGCGGGTATCCAATGTCAAAAATGTCATGGGCCAATTCAAACCATGCAAGAGGTTTATCAATACTCACCATTAACAATGAAATGGTGTATCAATTGCCACAAAGAAACTGAAGTTAACTCTAAAGGCAATGCTTATTACGATAAACTAATTGCTGCTCACGAAAAAATTAAAAAAGGCGACAAAATTACTGCTGCTGTCTTAGGTGGTATCGAGTGTGGAAAATGTCATTATTAATTAATCAGTAAAAAACGATTACATTCTTATATAGCTTAAATGGAAAGCACAAAGAAATATTGGAAAGGTTTAGAGGAAGTTCAAAAGACTCCTGAGTTCGTCGAAAAGAATAAAAACGAATTCCCAGAACCTCTTCCTGTAGAAGAATTATTATCAGGATCGAGTTTAAAAGTACCAACTCCGCGTAGAGATTTCTTGAAAGCGATGGGATTTGGTATAGGAGCAGTAAGTTTAGCTGCTTGTAATGTGGCCCCGATTGTTAAATCGGTTCCATATTTGATCAAACCAGAAGAAGTAACTCCTGGTATGCCTAACTATTATTCATCCAGCTATAAAGGTGGAAGTATTTTAGTTAAAACTCGTGAAGGCCGTCCAATCAAAATTGAAGGAAATCCAAACTGCTTAATTAATCAGGGAGGTTTGAATGCTCAAGCGCAAGCTGCAGTTTTAGATCTTTATGATAACTCAAAATTAAAAGGACCCTTATTTAAAGGTGTTGAAAAATCTTGGGAAGATGTAGATAAGCACATGAAAACTGAGTTAGCAAAAGTACAGGCTTCGGGAAATAGTATTGTTATTTTAAGTTCAACAATAAACAGTCCATCTACAAAACTAGCAATCACTGATTTTAAAGCAAAATATCCAGCTTCTGAACATGTAATGATTGATCCTGTTTCTTATTCAGGTATTATAAAAGCAAACGAGGCTAGTTTTGGTAAAGCTGTTTTACCTCAGTATCATTTTGATAAAGCAAATGTTATTGTTGCTTTCGGAACAGACTTCCTAGGATCTTGGATTTCCCCTGTACAATTTACAAAGCAATATGTAAGTAATAGAAACTTGGCATCTCTACAAGAGAAGAAAATGTCGAGACATATTCATTTCGAATCAGGGATGAGCTTAACAGGTTCAAAAGCAGATTCAAGAATTGCGTTAAAGTTATCAGAAGAAGGGCCTGCTTTATTAGCTTTATATGCCGCTTTAACAGGTTCCTCATTAGGAAATACAACTTTAGAAAACAAAGTAGTTGATAGCGCTATTAAATTAGCTGCAAAAGAATTGTCAAATGCTAAGGGAGCTGCGTTAGTAGTTTCTGGATCAAATGATGTTGCTACGCAAACTATTATAAATGCTATTAATAGTTATTTGGGCAGTTACGGAACTACAATAGATTTAGATAATTCTTCTAATCAATTTCTAGGAAATGATGCTGACTTCGCGGCTTTATTAGCTAATATGAAAGCAGGTAAAGTTGGAGCTATAATTTTCTTGGAGTCTAATCCAGCTTATAATCATCCAAAATCTAAAGACTTTGCCGAAGGAATTAAAAAGGTAGATCTCACTGTTTCATTTGCAGATAGAGCTGACGAGACTGCGTCTTTATGCCAAGTTATTGCACCGAATCATAATTTCTTAGAATCTTGGGGAGATGAAAATGCTGTGGAAGGTTATTATTCCTTAGTACAACCAACTATCAATCCTATTTATAACACCCGTCAGGCAGAAACTAGTTTATTAGTTTGGGCTAATCAACCTGTTCAGGATTATTATGCTTACGTAAGAAATAATTGGGAAAAATCTGTTTTACCAGCTGTTGGTAAAAAATGGGATGATGTTTTGCAAAGTGGCTTTATTACCCTTCCATCTAAAACAGCTTCTTCTTACAATTTTTCAGGAGATTTAGCTAATGCTGCTTCGTTAGTAGCGCAACAAAGCAAAACACTTTCAAAGGATATACAGTTACATATTTATCAATCAGTAACTGTTGGTTCTGGTAACCAAGCTAACAATCCGTTATTACAAGAAACTCCGGATCCAGTATCTAAAGTGACTTGGGATAATTATGTAGCTATCAATCCAAAATACGCTGAAACATTAGGTGTTGCACAGTTTGATGTAGTTACTGTAAAGAATGCTGAATACGCAATCGATTTGCCTGTACTTTTTCAACCAGGTCAAGCACACGGAACTGTTTCTGTTGCATTGGGTTATGGTAGAACCAAAGCAGGTAAAGTCGGTGACAACGTCGGTAAAAATGCATATCCGTTCTTAACTTTTACAAACGGAACTTATCAGTTTGCAAACAACATCACTATTTCAAAAACAGGTGAATATGAGGAATTGGCTCAAACCCAAACTCACCATTCTATCGAAGGAAGAGATATCATAAGAGAAACAACTTTTGCAGATTACAAAAAAGATCCAGCTCATGGTAGTGGAAATCATGGTAAAAAACATGAAGACGTAGACCTTTGGGGTAAATTTGATCATCCAGGTCATAATTGGGTAATGGCCATTGATTTAAATGCTTGTACTGGTTGTGGCGCT
>JACMOI010000179.1 GCA_014378105.1 Pseudopedobacter sp. | reverse complement strand
TTCCTTTTTACAAAGTTTCTGATATCTAAAACAATTGCTGCAAAAAAGTAAAAGATTAAAGGGAAACCAACAGCAAGAAATGAGGAGTAAATAAAAAATAATCTGATTTTAGACTGAGAGATTTTAAATTTTTCGCCTAAATATGTACAAACTCCAAATGAATATCTCTCGAAAAATGTAATTATATTTTGTAACATATCATTAAGTTGATTTTAATATTTTCAAACCAATCCCACAATTTAAGCAATTTTTGTGGTCACAAAAATATTTTTTTAAATGAATTAGCGCTTGCGAATCAAAAGCGCTCTCGATTTTAAATCCTCTTTCTTTAAATCCCTTCGTTATTTGATTTTCTTCAGGTTTAATTTCTTCTAAAATTTGAATCACTAAATCAACGTACAATTTATTTCCAGATTGCCTCCCATAATAGAATAAAAGTGGAATTATAGCATTCAGTAATAAACCATTTATACTAGTCTTACCTAAAATAGCGCTGCGATTTGAAACTTCTTTGTCAAATAAATAATGTGTTTCCCAATAGCTATTTATAGGTAATTTCTCAAACAGTTTTTTGAAATCTTTTAGTTTTTGTATTGAAATTATTTGAGAAAACAAATGCTGAGAATTTAAAACTAAAGCCGCAAATTGAGCTAAACGAACTGTAGGGAAATTATCTGGACGAGTTTTAGAAAACTTCCACGCTTCTGTTTTAATATGGCTTAAATTGTATTTAGCTTTTAAAAACTCGAACTCAATTTTTAACTGTTTTGGATAATCATCTTTAAATGAAACATTTAATAAACCCGACATACCAAAAATTAAAGCCTCAATTTGTTTGGGTTGATCTTTATGTTTTGCTAAAATTCTTTGAGGTACGTTTTTAGCCAATATCTCAAAAGGTAAAGCATTTACCTTAAAACCAAAACTTTTAGCTAAGGTGATGTAGAAAGTCTCTTCCCAATTTCCTTTTTGCTGTTCATACAAATCTTTAATTAAAATGGACTTTTGCGCTAACCTTTCCATCATCATCCTATCCAAACACTGATTTTTGGTGAAATTATCAATATTCTGCAATTGGGTTTCACAAGGTATCCAATAGTTATTCTCCTTTAACTGATGGTAATTATCTAACAACTTTGGGTCAACAATTGTCTTTAATTCTAAGCAAGATATAATGGTACCATCGCTTCTGATAATTTCTTCATCATGCTCCCAAACTACATGAAGAATTACATTATCATAAGCTTTATCTTTTTGGTGTTGATGCTTTAACCAGTCCGAAGATTTTATATGAATTTCTACATTTCCCGCCCATAAAGTCTCATCAATTTCAATTTTTGCATTATGAAAATCGGGACCAGCATCGTGATTGTGCAATCCGCTGGAGATAATTTTTATAGACTCATTATTTATTGTAGATAAATCCTGAAAAGAAAATAATTTATATTTCCAGATATGATGGAGAACTTTTTCTGAAGATAGCATGCCTAAATTTAAAAAATTATTCTTCAATAATCATCCCTTGGACTGCAGGTACTGCAGATTTTTTCTTATAGTTCGCTAATAATACTCCTGCTAATATTAAAACAGTTGCAAATATTAATCGCGATGTGATACGTTCGTCTAAAATTAACCATCCTAAAAACAATGCTACTACCACATTAAAGTATGTAAATACCGAAACCGATGTTGACGGTAATTTACTTAAAGCATATAAATAAGATATATAGCCAGCAATTGAACCAAAAAAAGTAAGATAAAATACAGCTAAAATATTTGAAGTCTTCCACATAGAAATGTTAAATGGAATCCCTGATATTAAACCAATTAGTAAAAGTCCGGTACCGGCAAATAACATTTGAATACACAAATCGAGTATAATATTGTTCTTTTCATGTTTGCCAGATTTTGCATAAACAGTGCCAATACTCCAACAAGATATCGCCAATAAAATAGAAATTATTCCTGTTCTATATTGCGGATCAATTAATTGCGAAAGGCTATTAAAGAAAATTAAAACCATTCCTAAAAGACCTAAAACCACTCCTAAAATAATTTTGAGTGACATCTTTTCTCTACCGCTTAACAAATTAATGAACATCACAATTAAAGGGGACAAGGTTGTTAGCAATGCTGTTAAACCTGATGAAACGGTTAATTCTCCGTATGCCGTTAATCCATTTCCCAATACCAACATTAAAAAAGCCGATAATAAATTATGAAAAAATCTGCCTTTGTTAGGTATTTCTAATTTTTTGTTGATGATTAAATAGCTCAACAAAATCATGCCCGCCATAAAATGTCTTAAGCCAACAATATAAAACACAGGAATTGTTTGAACTGCAATTCTAACTGCTAAATAAGTAGTACCCCAGAAAAAGGAAACACAAAAGAGCGAAATGGGAAGCTTAAAAGAATCAGCGGACTTCATTTTAAAAATTGATTGCTAATAATTCCTTTTCCATTTCTTGTTGTATATTTTTTGCTTCGTTTCTAGCTACTTCCGCAAAATTCTTTTCGGATGAAGCATATATAATTGCTCTGGACGAATTTACAATTAAACCGCAGTCTTCATTCATCCCATATTTGCAAACATCTTGCAATGACCCGCCTTGGGCTCCAACTCCAGGTACCAGTAAAAAATGTTTAGGAGCTAATTTTCTAATATCTAAAAATGCTTCTCCTCTAGTTGCACCAACAACGTACATCATTTGCTCGTCAGAAGCCCACTCCTGCGATTTTCTAATGACTTTTTCGAATAAATATCCATCATCATTACCAAAAAACTGAAAATCGTTTGCTCCATCATTTGAAGTTAGCGCTAGCAAAATCACCCATTTATTAGCGTATTTTAGAAACGGACTTACTGAATCTTTACCCATATATGGAGCTACTGTTACTGAGTCGAAATTCATTTCTGAACTTTCAGGATTAAAAAAAGCATCGGCATACATGGCTGAAGTATTTCCAATATCTCCTCTTTTAGCATCCGCAATGGAAAAAGTATCCTTTGGTAAATAGTTAAATGTTTTAATAAGTGACTGCCACCCTTTCACTCCTCTAGATTCATAAAAAGCAGTATTCACTTTGTAGGAAACGCAAAAATCAGCGGTTGCATCAATAATTTGCTTATTGAATTCAAAAATAGGGTCATCAGATTTTAATAAATGTTTGGGTATTTTATTAATGTCAGTATCTAATCCTACGCTTAAGAATGATTTCTTTTTTTTTATTTGTTGAATAAGTTCTTGACGAGTCATAATATAAAGGAATAATGGGGCTAAATTGGGAATTTTTATAAGGATGAGGAAAAAAAATATTTGAAAAAATTTATTTTTTACAAATTAATTGATATTATTGCACTATAATCTAAGATATCCTATTCTACGGGTTAGTTCAAACAAGTAAATTCACACTAAGATTTTAAATGTTCACCTGATCTAGACGGATAAATACAAAAATAATTCCTTGATAATAATTCATTTTAATGTTTGATACAAACGAATTGAACGACAAGCTTGTTTCCGAGCTTCGTGACATCGCAAAAAGTTTTGGAGTAGAAAATACCGACGAATTGCGAAAGGCCGACTTAATGGCTAAAATAAAAGAACAACAGGGTTTAATAATTGCCGCAAAAACTTCTGGCGATTTAGAAACGACTCCTGCCGAAGAAAAATCTAAAAAAAGAGCTAGAACTACAAAAGTTATCAAAACTGAAGAAGCTATTGTTCCTGAAAAGAAAAGAATAACAGTTCCGGCAGATGATACTTCTTCATTTGATTCATCAGATAATGATGATAATCAAATAGTTAATTCTTCAATGAAAGTATCTGAGGAAAGTCCAAAACTAGAAAAAATTAGTGAAGAAAGATCAGAACCTAAATCTATCCGACCTGAAAAAAATTCAAAACAAAGAAATCAAGATTCGGCTTTTGACTTTGATAATGTAATTATTAATGAAGGTGTTTTAGAAATTATGCCCGATGGTTATGGTTTTTTGAGATCCTCTGATTATAACTACTTAACTTCTCCTGATGATATTTATGTATCTCAGTCGCAAATCAAACTATTTGGTTTAAAAACAGGGGATACTGTTAGAGGAAGCATTCGTCCGCCAAAAGAAGGTGAAAAATATTTCCCTTTAGTAAGAGTAGAATCTATCAACGGACGTATACCTGCAGAAGTTAGAGACCGTGTTCCTTTTGATTATTTAACTCCCCTTTTCCCAACTGAAAGATTAAATCTTTTCATGAAACCAGGTGATTATTCAACCCGAATCATGGATTTATTTACACCAATTGGTAAAGGTCAACGTGGTTTGATTGTTGCACAGCCTAAAACTGGTAAAACAAACCTTTTAAAAGAGGTTGCTAACGCGATTGCTTTAAATCATCCAGAGGTTTATTTAATTATTTTATTGATTGATGAGCGTCCGGAAGAGGTAACAGATATGGCAAGAAGCGTTAGAGCTGAAGTTGTTTCTTCAACTTTTGACGAACCTGCTGAACGCCATGTAAAAATTGCCAACATTGTTTTAGAAAAGGCAAAGAGGATGGTTGAATGTGGACACGATGTAGTCATTCTTTTAGATTCAATTACTCGTTTAGCCAGAGCTTATAATACTGTTGCACCAGCATCAGGTAAAATATTATCTGGTGGTGTTGATGCTAACGCTTTACACAAACCTAAAAGATTCTTTGGAGCAGCAAGAAATATTGAAGATGGTGGCTCACTAACCATTTTAGCTACCGCTTTAACAGAAACTGGTTCTAAAATGGATGAAGTAATCTTTGAAGAATTTAAAGGAACTGGTAATATGGAATTACAATTAGATCGTAAATTATCTAACAAACGTATTTTCCCAGCTATTGATTTAACTGCTTCGAGTACTAGAAGAGACGATTTATTATTGGACAAAGAAACTTTACAAAGAATCTGGATTTTAAGAAATCATTTAGCTGACATGAATCCACAGGAAGCAATGGAATTCTTATTAACTCAAGTAAGAGGTACAAAATCTAACGAAGAGTTTTTAGTTTCTATGAATAGTTAATTGTAAAAGTTTGAAGTAAAAAGTGTAAAGTCAATATTCAAAAATATAAGCTTTAAATTTTTTACTTCTTAATTTAAATATATTTGGGCGTTTTACGACGCTTCACGCTGTATCTTTTTATTTATCGCCCTTCGACTCCGCTCAGGATGACAAATAAAAAGAATGTCGCTTCAATCGTTAACGCAAATAAAACATAAACTCTAAGCTATTTCGCTTTCAATGCAATTCAAAAAACACATTCCAAATGCACTTACTTGTGCCAATCTTTTTTCAGGTTGTATCGGAATTGTTTATGCATTTAACGGCGACCTTAAAACGGTTGCCTTTTTTGTTTTAATATCTGGTATTTTTGATTTTTTTGATGGATTTGCTGCCCGGTTATTACACGTAAAATCCGCGATTGGAAAAGAGTTAGACTCTTTAGCTGATATGGTGAGCTTCGGATTTTTACCAAGCGTTGTGATGTTTCAATTATTAGGAGGTAGTACGAATTACTTGGCTTATGCCGGATTTCTAATTGCAGTGTTTTCTGCTTTAAGGCTAGCTAAATTTAACATTGACGAGAGGCAAACGGAAGAATTTATTGGTTTAAATACTCCTATGAATACTTTTTTTATCATCTCTCTTCCCTATTTAGCAGATCAATTTATTTGGGTAACCAACACCTACATTCTATTAGCAATTATTATAATTTGCAGTTTACTATTGGTAAGTGAAATCAAATTGTTCTCCATGAAAATCAATGGTTTAAATTGGAGCAAAAATAAATTCAAATTCATTTTTCTTATTTTATCGATAGTTTTATTGGCTTTTCTTAAATTCGCAGCAATTCCGATAATTTTAATTTTATACATACTTTTTTCACAAATACATTTTAAAACCTCATCATGAAAAAATTCTCAGCCGCTATAGATGTAATGCCATTAAAAGAAATCTTAGATCCTCAAGGTAAAGTTGTAACTGGAAGTATGAAAAACTTAGGTTTGCCTGAAATTTCTAATGTTAGAATCGGCAGACACATCACTTTAGAAATAGATGCTGAGTCTGAAGAGGCTGCTATAGAAAAAGTAGAACTGGCTTGTAAAAAATTATTGGCTAATTTAATTATGGAGCGTTATCAATATCACATTCAAGAACTTTAGCCGTTGGCCTGAAGTTCTTTCTTTTTATCTTCAAGTTTAAGATAAATGATTTGAAAAACTTCTTTCATGTCTGCAAAATCTGCTTTTATACTTTCGAAATCTACACCATCTCTAGCCCTACTCTCTATTGAAGCCATTACTACTCTGGCTGATTCTACACCCATAAAAGTTAATGTTGGCTTAATTTTGTGAGCCATCTCGGACACTCTAATCCAATCCTCAATCTTCAAGGCAGCCTCTAATTGATCAACATATCCAGGTGTTTGAGCCTGAAAAATATCTATCATCTCTATTATAAATTCGTTATTATCGCTTGACACTTCTTTTAAATAGGCTAAATCTATAACTATATTTTTATCGATACTCATATAGAGTTTTTAAAATTTAATTTGTTTACCGCCAAATTATCTGTACAGCTTAGATACATATTTTTAATGCTTTGTTTTAAAACAGGATGTATAAAATCAGCCGCAATCTCTAACATAGGAAGTAATATAAATTTACGAATATTTATTAATGGATGAGGAATTTTTAAATAATCTAGGTTGACTATTTCATTATCATAAAATAAAATATCTATATCAATAGTCCTTGCATCCCACTTTTCATGTCTTACTCTACCTAAATTAATTTCAATTTGTTGTGTTATTTTTAGAAGTTTTTCGGGTAAAAATATTGTTTCTACTTCCAAAACCATATTCAAATAATCAGGTTGGTTTTCTTTCCCCCAGGCTTTAGTCTCGTAAATAGATGATTGTTTTTTGATGCTCCCAATATGTTCACTAATATTTACTAAAGTAAGATTGAAATTTTTAAACCTATCTCCCAAATTCCCTCCTATTGATAAAAACACACTACTCATAAATATGTTGTAACAATTACTTTGTTTACCTATCTAAAAATTATATTTGCAAAATAGCATTTTTAATAAAAAATTCACCTATGAAACAATTCTTTAAGTTTGTTTTTGCCTCCATGTTAGGGTTTATCCTATCAGCAGTAGTCATATTAATCATTTTAATTGCGGGTGTTACAGCTGTAATTAGCAGTTCTAGTAATAAAGTAGAAATTAAAGATAATACCATTTTACATGTAAATTTAAACCTACCTATAACCGAAAGAAGTGCTTCAAATCCATTAGATAATTTGGATATTGGACCTTTTAAGGGTGAAAAGATGTTGGGTTTAGACGAAATCTTAAAAAGTATTAAAGCTGCAAAAACCGACGATCATATAAAAGGAATTTATTTGGACGTAACCTATATGATGACAGGTTTTGCAACTATAGAAGAAATTAGAAATGCTTTGGTTGATTTCAAGAAATCTGGAAAATTTATTATAGCCTATAGCGAAATATATACCCAAGGAGCTTATTATTTAGCATCTGTAGCAGATAAGGTTTATTTAAACCCTCAAGGTATTTTAGAATTGAAAGGATTTAGTTCTGAGATTACCTTTTATAAAGGAGCATTAGATAAACTAAATATTGAAGCACAAATCATTAAAGTAGGAACTTACAAAAGTGCGGTTGAGCCATACATTTTAGAAAAAATGAGTGATGCCAACCGATTACAAACCACCGCTTTATTAGGTTCCCTTTATCAACATTTTACTGCAGAAATTGCTGCAAGTAGAAAAATTCCTCAAGATTCTATCATTGCTATTGCTGATGGCATAAAATCCAGAGCGCCAGAAGATGCAGTGAAATATAAATTAGTCGATGCTCTAAAATATAAAGATGAAGTTCTGGCAGAGTTAAAGTCTAAAACTGGAATAGATGAAAAAGATAATCTTAAAACAGTAAGTATATCTGAATATGCAAAGAGCATTGATAAAAGTAATTCAGCTTCTGACAGAATTGCTGTGATTTATGCTAACGGAGATATCAATGGAGGGGAAGGTGATGAAAACTCAATAGGTTCAGAAGGGATCTCGCGAGCTTTACGCAAAGCTCGTTTAGATGATAAAGTAAAAGCCATTGTATTTAGAGTGAATAGTCCTGGCGGAAGCTCTTTAGCATCTGATGTGATTTGGAGAGAAGTAGTTTTAACTAAAAAAGTAAAGCCTATCATTGTTTCCATGGGAGACTATGCTGCATCTGGCGGATATTACATCTCTTGTGCCGCAGATTCTATTTTTGCCGAACCAAATACCATTACAGGTTCAATTGGTGTTTTTGCCATCATCCCTAATATGAAAGGTTTCTTTAATGATAAACTTGGAGTTACTTTTGATAATGTAAAAACAGGGAAATTTGCCGATTTGGGTGATATTACTCGCCCTCTTACAACTGCTGAGAAATTGATCTTACAAACAGAAGTAAACAGAACTTACGCTGATTTTACCAAAAAAGTGGCAGAAGGTCGTCATCTTTCTCAAGCCTATGTGGATAGCATTGGGCAAGGACGAGTTTGGACAGGCGAACAAGCCATTAAATTAAAATTGGTAGATAAATTAGGTCACATTGATGATGCCATTGCTTCTGCAGCTAAAAAAGCAAATTTAAAAGAATACAAAATCGTTAATTATCCTGAAATTAAATCAGGATTTATGGGCCTGATAGATAATTCAGAAGATAAAATCCAAACCTATATGGTGAAGAAAGAGTTAGGTTTAAACTATACTTTTTATCAGCAATTAAAAGAAATTACAAACATGAAAGGTATCCAAGCTCGTATGCCTTACCAAATAAAAGTTCAATAATCTATCCATCATTTTTTTTAATAAAAGCCTATTGATTTAATCAATGGGCTTTTATTTTAAAATTGTGGCTAAATTGCAGGCAATGGAAAATAAAGATATTTCTAGAGCATTAAAGCTATTATCTCAACTAATGGAACTCCATCAGGAAAACCCATTTAAAATAAAATCAATTGCCAACGCATCTTTCAAGGTTGATAAATTACCTTTCAAGTTAAAGGATAAATCTCCAGAAGAATTAGAAAAAATTGATGGTATTGGAAAAAGTACGGCTGCTAAAATAACCGAATTGCTTCAGACTGGAGGTATGGAAGAATTGAACAATATCATTAGCCAAACTCCCGAAGGTATTATAGAAATGCTTGGCATTAAAGGTCTTGGACCAAAGAAAATAGAAATTATTTGGAATGACTTAGGTATCGAAAATATTGGTGAGCTTTATTATGCTTGTAATGAAAACCGCTTAATAGAAGCAAAAGGTTTTGGTTTAAAGACTCAAGAAGAAATCAGAAAAGCCATTGAATTTAAAATGGCAAATGCTGGTAGATTTCTATATGCTAAGATTGAGTACTTAGCACATCAATATTTAGAGCAGTTCATCTCATTAATCGAAAAAACCAATCCATCTGGTAAGGTTTTGGTTACTGGTGCTTTTAGAAGAAAATGTGAAATTATAGAAGAGCTAGATTATATTTTTATCACCGCAACTCCCCTTTCAATTGATCTTTTTAAACAAACTGAATTAGAAATTGTAGAACAAAACAATTCGTCTATTAAACTTAAAGATGCTAATGGAATTCCTATTACTTGTTTTTTAAGTGATCCAAATGACGCAGCATTGAAGTTATTTGAAACTACCGGAAATTTAGAACATGTTGAAAAAGTAAAATCATTGATTAATATCAAAGATCATTTTTTAACAGAAGTAGATATTTACAAATCCGCTAAAATGGATTTTATTGAACCCGAACTTCGTGAGAATCACAAAGAAATTGAGTGGGCATTAAATCATCAATTACCAGAATTAATTACTTACCATGATTTAAAAGGCGCTTTACACAACCACAGTACCTGGAGCGATGGCGTTCATAGTATTGAAGAAATGGCGCTTTACTGTCGTGATGTGCTGGGATTAACCTATTTAGGAATGTGTGACCACTCTAAAACAGCGGTGTATGCCAATGGTTTAAGTATTGAACGCGTTTTACAACAACACGCAGAGATTGATCATCTTAATAAGAAGTTAGCTCCATTTAAAATTTTTAAAGGAATAGAATCTGATATTTTAGGTGATGGAAGTTTAGATTATCCTGACAAAATTTTAGAGAAATTTGATTTTGTAGTAGCTTCAGTACACGCTAATCTAAAAATGGATGAAGAAAAAGCAACTCAAAGATTAATTGCTGCAATCGAAAATCCTTTCACTACAATTTTGGGACACCCAACTGGCAGGTTATTATTAAGCAGAAGTGGTTATTCTTTAGATTTCAAGAAAATAATTGATGCTTGTGCAGTGAATGGAGTTATAATTGAAATCAACGCTAATCCATTACGGTTAGATTTAGATTGGCGCTGGCATCAATATGCTTTAGAAAAAGGAGTGATCCTTTCTATCAATCCGGATGCACACAGAAACGAAGGTTTTGCTGATATGCAGTATGGCGTGTATGTAGCAAGAAAAGGTGGCTTAAGTTCAAATAATTGTTTTAATTCATTCAATCTTCAGCAGATAGAACGATATTTAGATAATAGAAAACCACACCTAAAAGTTTGAAACATTCAAAATTAAAGGTTTTAGTTATTCGATTTAGTTCTATGGGAGATATTATTTATACTTCCCCTATCATCCGATGTCTAAAAAATCAGCTAGAGAATGTAGAAATTCATTACCTCACCAAGCCTGCTTTTAAGTTTCTTTTAGACGAAAATCCTTATTTAGATAAACTTCACTTGTTAAAGCCGAAACTTTCTGAAACGATTGAAGCATTGAAAGCGGAGAATTTTGATTTCGTGATTGATCTCCATAGCAGTTTAAGATCTCTTTTAGTGAAAGTCCGTCTAGGTGTAAAATCATCTACTTATCAAAAAGAAAGGTTAAAAAAATGGATGGCTATTAAATTAAAAATCAACAAAGTAGAACCAATTCATTTAGTTGATAGATACTTAAAAGCAGTTGCATTTTTAGGTGTTAAAAATGATGGTAAACCTATTGATTACTTTTTACCAGATGATGTAAAAGGAATTGAAGAAATTCTTCCTAATCATTATTCAAAGCCTTATGTAGCCTTTATCATTGGCGCAACTCATTTCACTAAGAGAATGCCTAATAAAAAAGTAATTGCTACAATCCAAAAGATTAAAATTCCCGTAATATTACTTGGAGGGAAAGATGTTTTACCTAATGCTGATATTATTTCCGCGGGTTTAAGCCAAGAAATCATTAATTTGACAGGAATTATCAGTTTAAATGAATCGGTAGCTGTGGTAAAAAACGCTGCTTATGTCATTGGATTTGATACAGGTTTAACACATATTGCAGAAGCTTTTAATAAAAAGCTAGTCACTATTTGGGGAAGTACAGTGCCAGAACTTTTGGGAGTACAACCCTATAAACTTGATAAACATCTAGAAGTAAGTATAGATTTAGATTGTCGGCCATGTTCTAAATTTGGTCTGTCAGCCTGTCCAAAAGGGCATTTTAAATGTATGAATGATATCAACGAAAAACAAATTGCTGATTTTATAGAGTATGAGTAAACAATTACTAATTTTTCGCCATTCAAAATCAGACTGGGGACATCCTCAAATAAGTGATTTTAATAGACCATTAAATACTCGCGGGACTAAAGACGCTCCGATGATGGGGAAAAGACTCAAAAAAAGAAATTGGATTCCTAATCAAGTTTTTTCCAGCTCTGCTTTAAGAGCTATAACTACCGCTAATTTGGTTTGTAAAGAAATAGATAGTTCTCCAGAAGATATTATTCAAAATGAATTTATCTATGATGCCACTTGCAATCAACTGATGAAAATTGTAAATCATTTAGACAATAAATCAGATAAAATTGCCCTTTTTGGACATAATAATGGAATTACAGACTTAGTAATTTACCTTACCGACGCAGATATTTATAACATTCCTACCTCAGGGATGGTTCTTATTTCATTCCCTTTCGACGACTGGAATATGATCAGTAAACACACTGGAGAGATTGTTTTCTATGATTTTCCTAAAACCAGTGCTAATCATGATGAATAATCAATTCATTCTATAAACTTTCCCTGGAAGTGAAATTATTATAGATTGCATTTCTAAATTTAAAAGTGCCATTGTCAATTTACTTTGAGGCATAGCTAATAAATTTTGTAAATCGTCTATTGCTATTCCATCTTTAGATTTAATTAAATCAACAATTTTCTGATCTTCTGCATTCAAATTCAACGCTAATTCTGGAGTTATACTTCTTTTCGCAGGCTCTTTATCAAACCAACCCATAATATATTCAATATCTTCTGGTCGCGTAAGCATGTGCGCTCTATTGGTTTTAATTAAAAAATTACATCCATCAGAAAACTCATCACTTACCTTACCCGGGACTGCAAATACATCCTTATTATAAGAGTTCGCGATTTCGGCTGTGATTAGCGCTCCTCCTGTTTTAGTAGCTTCAACAACGATTACAGCATCTGCCATACCCGCAATAATTCTATTCCTTTTTGGGAAATTTTGTCTGTCTGGAATTGTTTCTGATGGAAATTCCGTAAGTAAACCACCATTTTTAACCATTTGCTCAGCAAAAGAACGATGCAACGCAGGATAAATCCTATCTAATCCATGTCCCAAGATACCCACGGTTTGTAAATCATGGTGAATTGCGGCTTGATGAGCTGCAATGTCAATTCCATAAGCCAATCCACTGACCACTAAAATTCCGTGATTTTTTAATCCCTCTATCAATTGCTCACAAAACGCCTTACCATAATTAGTAGCATTACGGGTGCCTACAACTGCTACAACTTTTTGCTGATTTAAGTTCGCTTTTCCTTTAAAATAGAGTAAAGTAGGCGCATCTACACAATTCAATAAACGTTTAGGATACTTTTTAGAAGTATAGAATAAGGGTTCAATTTTATATTTTTCGATGAATTTTAATTCTTGTTCTGCCCGATTAAAAGTATCCTTATTGAGGATTGAATTCGCAGTTTTGGAACCTATACCAGCTATTTTTTGTAGTTGAGCCTTGTTAGCCTTAAAAACTTCACTAGCAGACCCAAAATAACTAATTAAAGAGCGAGCGGTTATTCCACCTATTCCTTTAATCATCATTAATCCAATTTCATCGAGCATATTTTCTTTGGTTGATAAAGCTGCTGATAAAAATGTTAGAACAACAACTTATTGAGCAGGAAAATAAACAACAAATTTGGTTTCAAAAAATTCTTCGGCAAAATATTTACTTAAAGGATATAAAGTAATGCTTTTTAGGTTTGATGCTTTTAACTCTTCTTCTAAATCTCCTCCTTTAAGATAAAGTACTCCGTTTTTTAAATCATGCTTAGATTGCTTCTTAAACTTTCCTTTTATCCATGGGTAAAAGTCTTTTAATTGAGTTACAGCTCTTGAAACGATAAAGTCAAAATCCTGGTTTACTTGCTCTGCTCTTTGATGAACACCTTTTAAGTTTTTTAGACCAATGGCGTGAGAAATTTCATTCACTACTTTTATCTTTTTACCGATGGAGTCTACCAGTAAAAATTGAGTTTCTGGAAATAGAATAGCCAAAGGAATACCAGGGAAACCCCCACCTGTACCAACATCTAAAACATTTGTACCTGGCTTAAACTCACAAATTTTTGCGATACCTAAGGAGTGCAAAATATGACGTTCGTAGAGCAAATCAATGTCTTTTCTAGAGATCACATTAATTTGCGCATTCCAAAATTGATATAACTCGAAAAGTTGATCAAATTGATCAATTTGAATTTTAGTTAAATTAGGATAATAATGTTGAATAATGTTAGAAGTCACTTCCTGGGTTTTTCTTTCTACGATTTAAAATATTTGATAAAAGGTCTCGGCCTCTAAATAATTGTGCTTTTACTGTTCCCAAAGGCAAATCCATATGCTCGGCTATTTCTTCGTAAGAAAGTTCATCAAAATATCTTAAAATAATTAATTTCTTGTAACGCAGTGGTAGTCTATCTATAATTTCTTTAAGCTGCTCCGTTTGTTGTTTCTTAATCGATGTTTCTTCTGGATTTAAAACATCGCTTTTAATTTCAAAAACTCGATCTTCACCATCTCTATCACTATACCCGTCTAATGATGTAGTTTGAATTTTCTTTTTACGAATAAAATCAATACTTCCGTTAGTAGCAATTCTAAAAAGCCAAGTGCTAAATGCATAATCAGGACGATACTTTTCTAAATTTTCAAAAGCTTTTGCAAAGGTAGTTACTGTAATATCCATGGCATCGTCTTTATTATTCACCATTTTTAAAACCATAAAATAAATGGAATCTTTATACCGATGCATCAATTCTGCATAAGCTTTCTGATCTCCTTCTTTAGCTCTTTCTACAAAGATAAAGTCATTTTTTGCGTTATCAGAAAAATTCGGATTTACTTCCATGCAATTTTTTTCTTGTTGAAAATCCCTGTAAAACTAACAGCGGTTAAATAAATATAATAAAAAGGATCTAAGAATATCAACCACCAAAGTAAATCATCGCTAACTAACTTCTTCATGGGTTTGTAGAAGACATATACTTGTAAAACTAATCTTAAAAAAAAGAAAACACTTAAAAGAAGTGGTTCTATATGTAATATTAAACCTGTGATAAAAAGAAAATAAAAACAAATTGCTGATGCAGCCTGTAAACCTAAATTAAGTTGATGCTGTTTTTTATAAACTTTACCCGCCCCTAAATGCCTCTTTTTTTGATTCCAATAAGCTTTCCATGTTCTTTCTGGCTCGCTTAAAACTTGCGCATCTAGAGTAAATTCGATACTTACATTTTCAAGAGTAGCATTCTGATTAACAAATAAATCATCATCTCCAGATGGAATATGCATATGTGATGCAAATCCCTTTCCTTTAAAAAAAAGTGATTTCTTATAAGATAAATTTCGCCCAACACCCATATAAGGCATCCCTATTAAGGCAAATGAGAAATAGTTTAACGCTGTTTGGAAAGTCTCGTATCTGATTAATTTATTTAAAAAACCTTTATATCGATCATATGGAGAAAAGCCTAATACAATTTCCTTTTCGGGAGATTGAAAATGACGAGTAATTAATGAAATCCATTGATTTGAATTAGGAATGCAATCAGCATCAGTAAAAATTAAATGTTCGTTACTTGTAGCTTTTATACCTAAAGTAACCGCAAATTTTTTAGCCGTTTTATATCGCGGATGCTCTTCAATTTTTACAACTTTTAAATTAGAATAAGAATCCTGAAAAGTTCTTAAAATATCCTCACTATTATCAATAGAACAATCGTTTACCACAACGACTTCAAAATCAGGATAATCCTGATTTAATATGTGAGGTAAATTTTTTTGTAAATTTTTTGATTCGTTTCTGGCACAAATAATTACTGAAACAGGAATTTTTATTCCATCATTATCCTCTTCAATTGGTTTATATGTGCTTAAACCTCGTTGGACAACCATTAAATAATATAGCTGAATAAAAAAGCAACTTAGAAATAGAAATAAAATAATGTAATTAAAATAAATACTCAAGTGCGTTGATTATAAGATTTCTCAAAATTAGCTTAAAAACAGACAATGCCAAGAAAATACTTAGACCTAAGGCATAAAAATTGCTATTTTTGCCAGCCATTAACAATATTACATGAAATTTAAATTAGCGGCAAAAGATTCTTTTTCAAAAGCAAGAGCTGGATCTATCCAAACAGATCATGGAGAAATAGAAACCCCTATTTTTATGCCTGTTGGCACCGCCGGAACTGTAAAAGCAGTGCATCAACGTGAATTAAAAGAAGATATTGAAGCACAAATTATTTTAGGAAACACCTATCATTTATATTTAAGACCAGGTTTAGATACCCTGAAATCAGCTGGTGGTTTACATAAATTTATCGGTTGGGATAAACCTATTTTAACTGACAGTGGAGGCTATCAAGTTTATTCTTTAACCGAAGTTAGAAAAATTAAGGAAGAGGGAGTTACCTTTAAATCGCATATTGATGGTTCTAAACATTTATTCACCCCAGAAAATGTAATGGATATTCAAAGGCAAATTGGTGCCGATATTATTATGGCTTTTGACGAGTGCACTCCCTATCCTTGTGATTATAATTATGCCAAACGTTCTATTGATATGACGCATCGCTGGTTAAAGCGTTGTATCAAACGCTTTGATGAAACCGTACCTCATTACGGTTTCGAGCAAACTTTATTCCCTATTGTACAGGGCTCGGTATATAAAGATTTAAGGATGAAATCCGCTGAATTTATTGCAGCACAAAATAGAGAAGGAAATGCAATTGGTGGTTTGTCCGTTGGTGAACCCGCAGAAGAAATGTATGGCATGACTGAAGTTGTTTGCGATATCTTACCTGAACATAAACCCAGATATTTGATGGGTGTAGGTACACCTATCAATTTGTTAGAGAATATTGCCTTAGGTATTGATATGTTTGATTGTGTAATGCCTACAAGAAATGCAAGAAACGGAATGCTATTTACCAGAAATGGTATCATTAATATCAAAAATGAGAAATGGAAAAATGATTTTTCTCCAGTCGATCCCGATAGTGATTTATTCTCTGATTTAAATTATTCAAAAGCATATTTAAGGCATTTAATTCATTCAAAAGAGATTTTAGGCGCTCAAATTGCTACATTACATAACCTACATTTTTATATTTGGTTAGTTAAAGAAGCTAGAAAGAAAATTATATCTGGTGAATTTTATGATTGGAAAAACAAAATGGTTCAAGTTTTAGGACAAAAACTTTAATGAAATTTATCAACAAATACATTAAATTAATAGATTGGTATATTATCAAAAAATATCTGGGGACATTTGTTTTTACCCTAGCTATTTTCACCATTATTTCTGTTGTTTTTGATATATCAGAAAAATTAGATGATTTTCTGGGTGGAAGCGCAACGTTAAGCCAGATTGTTTTTCAGTACTATGGTGGTTTTATCCCATTTTATCTAAATTTCCTCTCTCCTTTAATTAATTTTATTGCGGTTATATTCTTTACTGCAAAGATGGCTGATCAAACTGAAATTGTTCCTATTTTATGTGGAGGGGCAAGTTTTAATCGCTTTTTAAGACCTTATTTCATTGCTTCAAGCTTAATTTTTATAGTGAGTATGATTTTTAATCAGCTTATTATTCCAGAGACCAATCGATTAAAGACCAATTTTGAGAATACTTATTTAGATGGCAAAACTAATGCTCGAAGTAATGTACACATACAGTTAAATAAATCAAGTTATGTGTACATGGAATCGTTTGATAATAATAATAATACCGGATACCGTTTTTCATTGGAGAAATTTGATGGGGATGAAATCAAATCCAAATTAATGGCCGACCGTATAAGTTGGGATTCAGTAGCCAGAAAATGGAAAATCTACAACTATACCATTAGGTATGTCAACGGATTAAAAGAAAGAATGGTTAGTGGCGTAGAAAAAGACACCACATTGGATATGAAACCTTTGGATTTTGATGTGCGAGATAATATATACTCGGCTATGAATTATTGGGAGCTGAATGATAAAATTGAAAAAGAAAAAATTCGCGGTTCAGGGATTATGGTAAATCTAGAACTCGAAAAATATAAACGTTGGGTTTATCCATTCTCCACTTATGTTTTAACATTAATAGGAGTAGCGTTATCGTCTCGTAAAGTGCGAGGAGGTGTTGGTTTACCTCTTGGAATAGGCATCGCTATGAGCTTCCTTTATATTCTATTAATTCAGTTTGCAAATGTATTTGCATTGAAAGGTGGCCTTCCCCCAATCATAGCAGTCATTATTCCTAATCTAATTTTTGGTAGTATCGGAGTAGTATTAGCTATTAAAGCACCTAAATAAATGAAGCTATCTCGTCAAAGTAACCTCCTGATATTGCATATCACAGTAATTGTATGGGGATTTACTGGTATTTTAGGGGCACTAATAACTATCAATGAAACAGCATTGGTATGGTATAGGGTTTTAATTGCGGCAATTTCTTTGTGGATTTATTTTGTTTGGAACAAAACAAATTATAAGGTAACTAGAAAGGTGTTTCTAAGATTATTTTTCACTGGTGCTATCGTTGGTTTACATTGGATTTTATTTTTCGGATCTATAAAAGCCGCTACCGTATCTGTTGCGATGGTTTGTTTATCTTCCTTAACTTTATTCACAGCAATTCTAGAACCTATACTTAACAGAGTTAAAATTTCGAAGCTTGAAATAGTAGTAGGGCTATTTATTATACTTGGAATTTACTTAATTTTTAAGTTTGAGACCCAATATAAAGTCGGGATAATTATGGGCTTAGGGAGTGCACTTTGTGCTAGTTTATTCTCAATTATTAACTCTAAACAGGTTAAAAATAGACCAGCCCCAATCATAAGTTTTTACGAATTATTAGGTGCTTTCTTTTGGATAACCATATATCTATTCATTAAAAATGGTTTTACAATCGAAATGAAACCTACACTTATGGATAGCCTTTATCTACTTATTTTAGGTACTGTTTGTACTTCTATTGCTTATGTTGCGGGTGTATCTGTAATGAAAGAATTAAGCGCTTTTCGAGTGGCACTAATCACAAATTTAGAACCTGTTTATGCCATTATATTAGCACTAATAATTTTCGGTAAAGACGAAAAAATGACATCAGGCTTTTACTTAGGAGCGAGTATTATTCTAGGATCAATTTTTATGTATCCAATAATTCGAGGGAAAATAGAAAATAGAAAGCTTAAAAAGCAAATACCTATTATATAAAATATTATACACTAAGTATTATTTTTGAATTTGATTTTAGGTTTACAAAAAAGCCATTTCATCTCCTCATTTAAATCTTATTATTGAATTTTAATCTAATTGAATTGACGCTTTAACTTAGGATTCTTTCAAATTCAAATCGAATTTATAATTCATAATTTTAAAATTTACATATACATGGCTGATCATTTTCTAAAAGAAAAATCGAGGAAAAATGAATCTGTTAGTGTATTAGAATTTCAAATAAAAATATTAACTTCCAATTCGTTAAAAACAGCTTTTTAGGCTTAAAAATTTAACATTAAAACGTAATTCTCATCATTTAATTAATTTCAATAAATAATATTAAATAAATACTAATCAGATATTTATGAAATTTATATAAAATAAAAATTTAAACAAATTTTGATTTCTATTCAATAAAATACTAAATAAATTAGCATACAATTCTGATGAAATACCATAAATCATACAAATATTTAATATTCAGTATTTTAAGTGCTTTTACTTTGTTAATAACTTCACCTTCTGTTTATGGACAAGTTTTTGATGCTTCGCAGAACCCACCTAGTGTGAAATTTAAGCAAATCAACACCCCAGATTTTCAAATCATCTACCCTACCCTATTCGAAGCCGAAGCACAAAGAATGGCAAATACATTAGAAGCGATTATCAAAGATGTCAGCAAAACTTTGGGGCACCAGCCAAAGCCTATTTCAATCATTCTACAAACACAAGGTGTGGTGTCTAATGGCTTTGTTCAAATGGCTCCAAGAAGGTCAGAGTTTTACACTATCCCTGGTCAAGAATTTGATTCGCAAGATTGGCTAAATAGTTTAGCCGTTCATGAGATGCGACATGTAGTACAATTTGATAAGCTATCTCCGAAACTGAGCGCACCACTTTTTGAAGAATTAAAGTTGGCATTATTTGGGGTCAATTTACCACCTTGGTTTTTCGAAGGAGATGCAGTTGGAATTGAGACTGCTTTAACCAATGCAGGAAGAGGAAGACAACCTTCATTCGATATGGTTTTAAGAGCTAACGAATTGTCCAAAAATCATTTCAGCTACTCTAAAAATTATTTAGGTTCTCTAAAAAGTTATACGCCGGGTTATTATCCTTTGGGATATTTTATGACTACCAAAATCAGGAGAGACGGTGGACCAAAAATCTTAGATAATATTTTAGAAAGAATTCATCAACTTCCCATCCGTCCTTATAATTTCAGTTCATCTTTAAAAAAATTTAGTGGAATAGGAACTCACCAACTTTACTTGAATACGATGAACGAAATAGATTCATTATGGAGTGATCAACTAGCTAAATCAGAAACTAAAGATTACGAAATCTTAAACTCAACACAATCAAAAATACCTACCAGTTATTTACTTCCTTATTCAACAGCGGATGGAGGTATCATTTGCATCAAAGGGTCTAAAGCCAAAACTCCTGCCATCACTTTAATTAAAAATAGAAAAGAAGAAAGTTTAATAAAAATAGGCTATCAAACAGAGCCAAACTTAAACTATGCTGCTGATAAAGTTGTTTGGGACGAATATAGAAGCGACCCCAGATTCGACCAACGCTCTTTCAATGTGATTTGTAAATATAATTTACAGACTAAAAAATACATTCAATTAACTTCCAAAACCCGTTTATTCTCTCCAGCATTATCGCCAGATGGAAAAAAGATTATCGCTGTTAAAGTATCAACAGAAGGTATTTTTAACTTGATAGAACTTAATGCCGAAACTGGAGAAGAAATTAAAACTTATAAAAACCCACAAAATTTCACATTGCAGTTCCCTTCGTATAATTCTAATGGGGATAAAATTGTGGTCGCAGCTGTAAATGAACAAGGAAAGACGATTTTACTCATTGATAACAAAAATGACACCCAAGAGCAATTGATAGCTCAGGTTCATCAAATTATAGCTCGTCCAATTTTCTATCAGGATAAAATTATTTTTAAAGCGCACTATAATGGCATTGATAATATCTACGCATTAAACCTGAAAGACAAAGAAATCAGTCAACTCAGTTTTGCGAAATTTGGTGCTTTTAACCCTTCGGTTAACAAAGACGGAACTTTACTTTTTAACAACTATCAAGCAGAAGGCTATCAAATTTCTTTGATTGATTTAAACAAGCCTGAAGCGTTTACCTCAAAGCCGCTAAGTAGTTTGTTTATCGAATATTTTAAACCGCTTATCTCTCAGGAAAATCGCTCCAATGTATTTGTTGATATCCCTACCAAAACTTACGAGAGCAAATCTTATCGTGATATTAATCATCTTTTTTACTTCCATAGTATCCAACCAATTTACGAAAGCAACGCTTTTAACAATGGGAATAATTTTGGTTTTGATTTGGTTTCGAACAATAAACTAAACACTTCATCTTCTTACGTAGGCTACCGATTTAACAACGCACTAAACAAAAACGAATATAGAGCTGGCTTTAGTTATTTGAAATATTATCCTCAGCTATCTCTCGATTATGAAAACAGAGCTCGTTTATCATATACTCCTAAAATTAATGGAACAGATACGAGTTTTGTCGCGTTTCAATGGAGAGAAAATGTAACTTCCTTTAAAGTTAATCTTCCTTTTTACACCAACTGGTTAAACAAAAGTTTTTATAGCAGCGTAAGTATCGAAAGCTCTTATACCAACAGATATCAATTTATCTTACAACCTACCGATTTCCTCACAAAAGTTAAATTTCCATTGAAATAACAGTTATTGCTGGGCTCCAATTCACAAAGGAGTCCAAGAGATTTAGCTCCACTTTGGGGACAAAACATACAGCTGAGTTATGAACATTTGCCCTTTATTAAAAACAGAAAAGGCAACTATTTTTTATTTGAATCTCAATTTTATTTTCCAGGATTATTCTTAAATCATAGTTTTCAATCTAGTTTTAATGCTCAAACAGGCAGTGGGATTTATGCTTACAATATAGAAATTGCCAGAGCCAGCGGTTATGCGAACCTCGCTCCTATTTCTAAATTATACAACACACTTTTATTAGATTATAGATTCCCAATTGCTTACCCTGATTGGGAAATTGGGCCTTTAGCGTATGTTAAAAGAATTAGAGGAGGTTTTTTTACCGACTTTGAAAACATTGGAAAAGGTAAAGGTTTAAGATCTTATGGTGCCGAGCTTAAAACAGATATGAATGTACTCAGGTTCTATTTACCAAATTTTGTATTAGGGGGTAAAATCATATTTCCTAACGAAAGCAGCACAAAAAATCCGATATTCGAATTAGGTTTAAATTTTAGTCTTTAAATTATGAGTTTTAAAACAATCATCATCATTA
>JACMOI010000004.1 GCA_014378105.1 Pseudopedobacter sp. | reverse complement strand
GATGCAAGACCTGAAAGTAGTGCTCATCCGGCTGCCCATCTTTGGGATGATGGAAAAGATCCTATTGCAGAGCTAGATGATTTGATGAATATCAGAAAAGTATTATTAAATAAATTCTCTGACAATTCTATCAAAACAGGAATGCCAATGGCCACTATTGAAGAAGCCTTGGTTCCTATTTATCTATTGCACCGTTACCAATTAGAAGCTGTTTCTAAAATTATAGGTGGCTTAAATTATACTTATGCTGTTAAAGGAGATGGACAATTGGTTACAGAGTTTATAAAGCCAGAAACTCAAATGAAAGCATTAGATGGTTTATTAGCTTCTATTACTCCAGAAAATCTTTCTTTGTCAGAAGAACTAATTTCGAAAATTCCTCCAAGACCAGTAGGCTATCCACGTAGCAGAGAAACCTTTAAATCGAATACAGGTTTAACCTTTGATCCCTTAGCGGCGGCAGAATCGATTACCAATACTACTTTGCGGTTGTTATTAACACCAGAAAGGTTAGAACGCTTGATTATTCATCATTCAAGAAATCCAAATCAACCTTCTTTAGAAAAAGTTTTGGATAAATTAGTAAATGCTAGCTTTAAAGAAAATAATGCAAATAAAGATAATTTTAATGGGGAAATTGCCCGAATGGTTCAAATGAAGCTATTAAACCAGATTTTAAATACCATAGCATCAAATCGAACTCCTGAAAATGTTAAAACCAGATTGTATTTAGCTTTGAATGAAATTAAAAATGAAATTTATTTGGCTGGAAATGATGCTAAAAAAGGAACTGCAATTGCAATGAACAAGCTGATTGAACGTTTTGAACAACATCCAGAGGAATTTAAATTAGCAGAACCATTACCAATGCCCGATGGATCTCCAATCGGTACATTTGAAAATTTTAATTGATTTTGTAAGGTTTAACAAATAATGAACGACCAACCGTTATTAAAACCCGAGTTATGGGTTAAAAATTATGCCGATATACTTTTTTCATTCGCAATAAAGAGAGTGAATGATGAAGAAGTTGCTCAGGATTTGGTTCAGGAAACCTTTTTAGGAGGCCTAAAATCTCAAAAAGGATTTGATGGAAACAGCACTGAAAAAACGTGGTTAATCGCCATCTTGAAATTCAAGATCATAGATCATTATCGAAAGAAAAGTAAGCACAAAACCTCTTCATTGCATTATGATAGTGGGGAAGAGATTGATCATTATTTTTTTGAAGATAACGGTCATTGGAAGCAGGAGCACATGCTTGTAGGAGATTTTGAAAAAGCAGACCAGCAATTAGAGCAGAAAGAGTTTTATACCGTTTTAGAGAAATGTTTAAGCATCCTACCCAATAAACTATCCACTGTTTTTAAATTAAAAATGCTGATGGAAGAAAAATCAGAAGTGATTTGCGAGATGTTAAACATCACTGATAGCAATTATTGGGTGATACTGCATAGAGCAAAAATACAATTGAGAAGTTGCATGTCGGCAAAATGGATTAACTAAAAAAGATGAGCACATTAACTAACTGTTTAGAAGCAACCCGTTTAATATCTAAAAGTCAGCATCAAAAGTTGACACTTTTAGATGGTATTGCCCTAAATACCCACATAGTTTTATGTAAATATTGCAAATCTTTCCAAAAGGATTTAGAATACGTTAAAGTAAAACTTTCTGAAATCGATCAAGAAGAAATCTATTTAATGAATGAGAATTATAAAAAGGAATTAGTTCAAAAAGTGTTAGAGGCGTTGGAAAAGTAGTTTTTTAGTGAGTTGGTTAGTGATTGATGTCTTTATCTAATTTCTTTGTTCTTTTGTCTTAAATCTTGATTCTTCTTTAAAACCTTTCCACATTTAACGAGTTATCCACCTTAGCTAAAGCAACGCTTTAATTTCACGAAATTAGCCGTTCATGATTGTTGCACTCACCATCGTTAGATATCCAAAGAAATACATCCCTTTTGCCTTTTTGGCGATGGCCATTCACCGCTTTCCGCTTTGGATGAATAAAAAATGTACTTTTTATAAATTATTAGGCTGTGGTAAAAACGGGACTTTTGACATTCATCCAGATTATCAACAATGGGGATTACTTTCAGTTTGGAATCAGGAAGAAGATTTTATCCAATTCTCTCAGCAGTCGTTTCTTTCTAAATGGTGGAAAGCATTTTGCAATGAAAAGTTCCAAATCATTTGCGAGCCCGTCGAATCTCACGGCAAATGGAGCGGTTTTGAGCCGTTTGGTAAGCCAAAGATGAAAGGACATGAAGGAATGGTTGGCGTACTCACCAGAGCCACCATTAGACCCACTAAATTAAAAAGCTTTTGGAATAACGTACCCAAAGTTGCAGCCATTATGGGGCAATCTAAAGGGTTTATCACTTCTATTGGAATTGGGGAAGCTCCATTTTTTATGCAAGCCACATTTTCTATTTGGGAAAGTTTGGAAGATGTAAAAAAATTCGCTTACCGTGATAAAGAACATGCCAAAGTGATCCAATTAACAAGAGAACAAGATTGGTATAGCGAAGAACTTTTCGCTCGCTTTAAAATCCTTAAAAGCGAAGGAACCTTGAATGGAGCTGACCCATTAAAACCGTAATTATTTTTAGAATTTAAGTTCATTATCAAATTGACAAATTATCAAATCTTCAAATTATAATCATGAGAGTAGTTGCAGAGTTGCCCCATCCCGAATGTAAGATCATCATCTTTTCGATGAATAGTAAATACATCATCAAATTTGAACAAGGTATTTTAGAACAAACTTACAAGCTTGCAGAAATGGATATTTTGAACGGCGTAAATGGCGTGTTTGAAATTTTAGATGAAGCATTTATTTCGACCGTAATTTTAAGATTTGAAGGGATGAGAAAAGATTTTATTGAAGCCTATAATAAATATAATTAACACTTTAATAAATAATCATAACTATCTATATTATAAGTAGTTGATTTTTAATTGTCTTTCATACAGAATAATATTTTGAGTTTCTAATGTACTTTTATTCTAAAGTATTTAATTGGATAAATAATCAATTAATATAAACTCAGTAAATATTTGTTTTACAGATATTTATATATGATAGAAAAATTATATTTTGATCCTTAAAAATGCCAAATAAATGATTAAATCCTTTCAAATTAGTTCAATCGACTCGCCTATTAAAAATGAGCTTCAACATAAAATTAATTTCAAAACGAAGCCATTCGGAGCACTCGGAAAGTTGGAAAAACTAGCATTACAAATTGGCTTAATTCAGGGTACACTTTCCCCTAAAATCACCAACCCTACTCTCTTGGTTTTTGCCGGTGACCACGGAATTGTTGCTGAAGGTGTGAGCCCTTACCCGCAGGATGTGACTTGGCAAATGGTGATGAATTTTGTTTCCGGTGGGGCTGCAATTAATGTATTTGCTAAACAAAATAATTGGAACTTAAAAGTGATTGATGCTGGAGTAAATTATGATTTCTCAGAGGAGCTACCCATTAGAAATTTGAAGGTAGGCAAAGGAACTAAGAACTTTTTGAATGAACCAGCCATGAATGATGGAGAATTGGTAATTTCAATACATAATGGTGTCGATTTAGTAAATGAGGTTTTTCATGGAGGATCTAATTGCATCGCATTTGGCGAAATGGGGATAGGTAATACTTCAGCCGCAGCGGTGATGATGCATAAAATCACTGGAATACCTATTGAAAACTGTGTTGGAAAAGGGACTGGTTTAGATCAAAACGGCATAGATCATAAAATTGGGGTGCTTTCACAAGCAATAGAAAACCATATGGCAGATGAGCCCCTGTCCATTTTAAAAACCTTCGGAGGGTTTGAAATAGCCATGATTTGTGGGGCTATGCTACAAGCTGCAGAATTAAAAATGATGATATTGATTGATGGCTTTATCATTACCTCTGCCCTGTTAATTGCTCAAGATTTGTATCCTGAAATTTTGGACTATTGCATTTTCTCTCATCAATCAGATGAAAAAGGTCATCATAAAATGTTGCAATATTTAAAAGCTGATCCTTTGTTAAAGCTAGACATGCGTTTAGGTGAAGGAACTGGAGCTGCTTTAGCTTTACCTTTGGTACAAGCGTCCGTTAATTTTTTAAATGATATGGCAAGTTTTGAATCTGCTGGAGTGAGTAATAAATAAACAATGAAAAAGGAAATCAGAATATTTTTTACCGCATTGATGTTCTTTACCAGAATTCCATGCCCTTCTTTTACAGATCATGATCCGGAATATTTAAATCGTTCTTCCAAGTATTTTACATTAGTTGGGATTATTGTGGGTAGTATTTCTGCAGCAGCTTTTTATCTTTTTCAATTGATATTCTCCTTAGAAATCGCCTTATTATTAAGTTTTGCCACTTCTTTATTAACTACTGGAGCTTTCCATGAAGATGGCTTCGCGGATGTTTGTGATGGTTTTGGTGGAGGTTGGACAAAAGAAAAAATCATGGATATCATGAAAGATTCTAGAGTGGGAACTTATGGTTTGGTAGGATTGATCATTTTAATGGCCTTAAAATTTACTTCTTTACATCAAATGCCTATTGATTTAGTTGTGCCCACAATCATTAGTGCACATGCCATTAGTAGATTAACTTCCGTTAGTTTAATCTATACAGATGAATACGCTCGTGAAGATTTATTGAGCAAAGCCAAACCCTTAGCCACTAAAATGCAGCACAGCAATTATTTAATTGCTTGTATTTTTGGATTAGCTCCACTACTATTGATGAGGAATTATTGGGTTTTCTTAGTCATCATACCTTTAATTTTAACCAAACTTTATTTTTCTAGATATTTTAATAAATGGATAGGCGGCTATACTGGGGATTGCTTGGGAACAGTTCAGCAAGTTGCTGAAGTGATTTATTATTTAAGCTTATTGGTGATTTTTAAGTTCATCAGTTAAATTCGTTCATTAGTCGTATTAATCTTCAAATTAACACACCTTCAAATATTCAAATCAAAAGATGAACATATATTTAATCAGACATACCGCAGTTTATAACCCTAATAAGCTTTGCTATGGGCAGTCAGAGATTCCTTTAGAGGAAAACTTCACTGCAGATTTTGATTGGATTAAAGATCATTTAAATCTATCAGAAAATACCTTGTACTTTTCGAGTTCTTTTAGAAGGTGCACTAAATTGGCTGCTTTTTTAAGTGATGATGATTATCAAACAGATGAACGGTTATCCGAATTAAATTTTGGCACTTGGGAGATGAAAGCTTGGTCTGAAATCCCTGTCCAAGAAATGAATCCATGGATGGAAGATTTTGTGAATTACAAAATACCTAAAGGCGAAAATTTTATTGATTTATATGATCGAGTTGTTTCGTTTTATGAAGATTTAACCGCTCAAGACACTGACGATGTCGTGATAACAACGCATGCAGGCGTGATTAGGTCTTTGATTGCTTTTGTATTGGGTTTCCCTTTAGAAAATGTCTTTAACCTTCAAATAGATTACAGCTCAACCACAAAGCTGAGTTATTATTTTAAAAATCAATCCAGTAAGCTAGATTTTATGAATGTCCATAAAGGTATTTTTACTCCTTTGGTTCTGAAAGAAGATTAATAAGCAATCTGAATAGTTCTTACTTGTTGCAAGGCACCATTTTGTAATCTTGCATAATATATTCCAGAATTTAACTTCGAATTTTCAAATCTTAAATTGTAATTCCCTTTGTCTTTTGTTCCATCTACAAGGGTTGACATTAGCTGACCTTGAACATCAAAAATTTGAAGTAAAACATGCCCGCCAGCAGATTTATAGGTAAATGTAGTGCCCTCAGAAAAGGGATTAGGATAATTTGAAATAATATTATCCCCAGCGTTTTTATTTGGTTCGAGGTAAGATACCACACCTCCAGCGCAAGTATACATCGGCTTAATGATGGGTAATGATTGATAATCTTTTAAAATAATTTTTTGCAATGAAGTACCAGGCACACAAAACCAATTTTGGAGAATGGTTGAATAAATAGATCTAAAATCATACTGCATTGGAATATTATCACCAGTGCCAATTACAGAATTAATAGTTGGGTTATTTCCTAATACTCCAGCTTGTACACCTTCTCCAAAAATAAAAAGAGGTGCTGCGGCACCATGATCAGTACCTAAGCTTGAATTAGATTTTATCCTTCTGCCAAACTCAGAGAAAGTCATGCCCACCACTCTTTTAGAAGCACCTAAAAATTTCAAATCATCCATAAATGCTTTTATCGCATCTCCAACTTTTGCCAAAAGTACCGCGTGGGCACCTGTTTCTGTTGCTCCAGTAATGGCTTGTTGGGCATGTGTATCAAATCCACCAATATTTACCATGTAGATCCTTGTCTTCAAACCTCCGGCGATTAACCTTGAAACTATCTTTAATTGATCTGCAAGTGTGTTTTTAGTGGGATAATCTTTTTGGCTTGGAACTTTAGCTGCAGCTGATTTAATGACATTAGCATATTCTTGCGTTTGTTGAGAAACGTGCCTGATATAAGTAAGCTCTTTACCTGCATTTGATTGAGGAGCAGGATCTACGATACCATTGATCAGGTTATAAAAATTTACAGGATCTGTAATTGCCATTCCCATATTAACGGATGGTCCTTGAAAAGCAGGGGAAATAAATGACCCTATTTGCAAAGCAAGTGGATCAGGCATGATGTTATTTGGATAACCTACCGGGAAATTTGGATATTCATCTCCCAAATACCTGCCCACCCATCCGGTATTTAAGTATTGATTAGAATCGGCGCCACTCAACCAAATATCAGTGGCTCTAAAATGGCTAAAGTTTGGTTGTGGATAGCCTACTGATTGAATAACTTGTAATTCTTTTTGATTATAGAGTGCACTTAAACCAGATAAAGCAGGGTGTAAACCTGTATCATAACCGCTTAAGGTTAATATCTTTTTATCATTTATTAAGATGTTGGATCTTGCATTTGCTAAATTATCATATTGATCTAAAGGAATCACCGTATTTAATCCATCATTTCCTCCGTTTAACTGAATAATAACAAATACCCGGTCGGTCTCGGTATCACCTGCAGTTAAAGCACTCAACAATTGGGAAGCTCCAAATGCTTTGAAAGAAAAACCACTAATTAGAGTTGGTATTACAATCCCAGCCGGAAGTGCTTTACCTAAAAAATCTCTTCTTTTCATGTTAATTGAAATTCAGGAAGATTCATCATATATTTAATCATGGTTTGGAGCCTTCCTAACACAATTCCCTTTTTAATATTATCGTTAGGACTAAGCTGATAAGCTTTCCAAGCATCCGTCCAGTAAAAATCAGTAGTTTGGTTACTCAACAAAATACTCTTTAGTTGTTGTTTGAGTGCGGCGGATGAGGAAAGTGTAAGCAAATGCTCAGTTATTTCAGCAACTAAAATATTTGGATCTTCGGGTTTCGAAAAACTAGATGCATATTTTAATGGATCTATAATTACTTTTTTGGAGTTACGGGTGACTCCAACATTAATCATAATATCTGTAAATTGATTTCTTTTTGGTAATGTATCAGAGTTAATCCAAATTTCATAAAACTGGGGAAACTGATAGAACGCTGGCCATCCAGCTACGTTTGGTGGATCACCAAGGTCTAATTGAAAACTTCCTGCTTGACTTTTCATATACAACCATAAAACATACTGAGTAGTTGCATCATTTGCATCAGGAAAAACCACATCAAACTCTCGACAAACGCCAATTACAAGATCTAGAGGAGTTTTAATAAAACATGATCTGTTTTCTGATTTAAAAAAATGATCGCTTCCTAAAAGCTCCAATAAAACAGGTTTAATTTCAAAATTTGAACTAATAAAGGTTTGCGCTAATGGAGCAATCACTTCCTGCTCTATTTGATTGGTGATATCATAATAAACAAAAAACCGATACAGCTTTCTGCAGATAAACATGGCTAATTCGTTTTGCTGAAACAGCATATTCAATAAATCGTCTAACTCAGTTGATCCGGCTGTTCCCGTTTTTCCTTTAATGATTGAATTATTGTAAAAAGAAGAGAATTGCTTGTCGGAAGTATCATGTTTTGTAGCATCAAAATAGGATTCGATTTTTACCCCATCAATCCTGTATCCGGTTAAAACCTTTGCAGCAGCTTTTACATCAGATTCGGTGTATTTAGAATTGAGACCCTTTCCCATTGTAAAAAGCTCTTGCAATTCTCTACCATAGTTTTCATCGGGTGCAGTTTTCGTACTCAAATACCCATTAAGGTATTTTAGCATTGCTGGGTCAAGTGTAACTTCTTTTACCAAGGTTTTAAAATTACCTAACGCGAACTTTTGCAATAAGGCAAAATATTTATACATATATCTTGCGTCTGTAACAATGCCAGATTCTAAGGCGAAATGATTGTGCCAGAAAAGCATCATCTTTTCTTGAAAACTCCCTTTTTGATTGATCATTCCTCCAAGAAGCCAGCCTCTAAGCGAATTTAATCTTTTAGCATTCACAGTTCCATCATCGTAACCTGCGTTTACCCAAGTTTGATTGAGTGGAACCGAGGGGTCTGTATAAGTAGAATCGTTATAAGTATTGATTGGCGGAGCCGGAATTAGTCTATCAGAAGTCAAAATAGTTAAAACTTCATTTAAAGATTTACCTTTAAATGTATCAAGGTCTTTTAAATTCGCACCAAAAGTTGTACGTTTCAGTAGATGTATTAATTCTAACCGACCAAAACTTCCGTTGTACTTTGTAATCGGCATTTTTAGAATTTATTAACAGATTTAATAAAATAAAAATACAGAATAAATATTCAAATAAAAAAGGGATGAAATTAAATAAATATCATCCCTTTAAATCATATTTTTTTTGAGTTTAATCCAGCTTTATCAATCCTCCTTTACCATCTTCTGAAATGATTAAATCTGTCATTCCAGTAAACAAACCATTCTCAACCACACCAGGGATTTGATTAATTTTCATATTCATTTCAGCTGGATTTGGGATTTTATCAAATTGACAATCCACAATTAGATTTTGATTGTCTGTAATCACCAACCCACCATCCTTTTCTCTGAATTGGGCAATGCAACCTAAAGCAGTTAATTGCATCAAAGTAATCTCTTTAGCAAAAGGAGTGACTTCAACAGGCAAAGCAAAACTTCCTAGTACATCTGATTTTTTTGCCGCATCCGCAATGATGATATAAAAATCGGTTACAGATGCAATAATTTTTTCACGCAATAAGGCCGCACCTCCCCCTTTAATTAAATTCTTATTTCCATCAAATTCATCAGCACCGTCAATAGTCAGGTCTATTTTTTTTACCTCGGAGATAGCCAAAAGTGGAATATTGAGTTCTAAAGCTAGCTTTTCGGTAGCTTTAGATGTTGGAACACCCTGAATTTTCATTCCACTTTTCACCATCTCTCCAATTTTCATGATTGCAAAATAGGCTGTTGAACCGGTTCCTAAGCCTACTATCATGTTATCTTTAACATAAGCTGCCGCAGCTTCACCTACTAATTGTTTGGGATTCATTTGGTTTATTTTAATTGATGTCACAAATTTGATGAATTAATCTTATAAGACAAGCCTGTTTAAAATTAATTTGCTTATTGCTTTCGCTTATTAATGCATATTTAAAAATATCACGCATTTAATAAGAGATATCTTTATTGTTATTTTTAGAAAGGTTTTATGATTTATATTTATATTTGCAATATCAAAATTTAAGAAATGAAAAAATTAGGAATAATTATAATGGCAATTGGAGCGTCAATTATACTGGGCGCATTGGTTTTAACCAACTCTCATGGATTTAACCCAATGGATTCTAATAACGGATTAAACGCTTCAGCTTTAGAGTTTTTTGGAGGGTTATTAATTGCAGGTGTTGGAATCGTGATTTTCGCTAACGCTCAACAGGCAGCCAGATCTTCTAAATAATTATCCTTTGAAGATATGAAAGCCATTTTTTAATCAAAAATGGCTTTTTTTATTGCGCTATTAAATCCACATACCAAAAACCTAAATTCTTAGGTTGCTCATCATCTTTCTGAAAACAATTATCATCTGCATTCTTTGGAGCTTGATAAGATTTAAAAACCTTCTCTCCCAAAATAAAATTTATGGGATGATTAAAAATAGGTCCTTCAAATGCAAAAGTATGGAACTCTCCGTTTTCACCACAAACGTCAACATCTTCTGGCAAATCATTAATTAACTGCTCATCAATTACTTTACCTACAAATTCACCTAATCGTTCTTGAGTACAAGCGATTACCGTTTTAAAACCTAAGTCTAAAAACTCCGTAATCAATTCTTGTGTGTTTCTTTTCCATATTGGAAATATCCCTTTTAAACCTACTTCGGCTAATCTATCTTCACGGTATTTCTTCAAATCTTCCAAAAAGATATCTCCAAAAATGGAATGCGTAATCCCTTCTCCTTTTAATTTATCAAGATGTAATCGCATAGTATCATCATAAGCGCTCATAGTAGGCATTTCAGGTAACCTGATTTCATACAGAGGAATACCAATCGATGCCGCTTGTTGTTTGAGTAGTGCATAACGAACGCCATGCATCGAAATCCGATTCACAATATCGTTAATCGAGGTGACTAAATACTTAATGTCTAATTCGGGGTTTTGCAAACAATGATATAAGGCCAAAGAAGAGTCTTTCCCTCCACTCCAATTAAATATGCAGGATAATTTATTCATTTTCTAATAATTTATCCACCAATAATGGAACAGCTATACTGGCTTTCTCTTGAATTTTTATGATAAAATTTGGTAGATTAACTGCTGGAATTTTTGGATCAATCACATAAACAGGAATATCAGCTCTGGCTAGTTCTAATAAACCTGCAGCTGGATAAACTGCTAAAGAGCTTCCTACTAAAATCACCATATCTGCCTTTGGCATTTCGTACATGGCTTTTGTAATCATTGGGACCGCTTCACCAAACCACACCACATGCGGACGAAGTTGAGAACCTAATTCGCAGAAAGCTCCCATTTCGATTTCAGCCTTATCCATTTTATAAAGTAAAGCTGGATTTTTACTCGATCTGGAATAAATAATTTCACCATGTAAGTGCATCACGGCTTTTGAACCTGCCCGCTCATGTAAATCATCAATATTTTGAGTGATAATTAAAGTGTCAAATTTACTTTCTAATTTGGTTAAAGCCAGATGAGCTAGATTTGGCTGAGCAGCCATCACTGATTTTCTTCTATCGTTATAAAACTGTTGAACCAACGCTGGATTTCGTTCCCACGCTTCAGGAGTTGCGACATCTTCGATATTATATCCTTCCCAAAGCCCGTCGACATCTCTAAAAGTATTTAAACCACTTTCGGCAGAAATACCTGCACCAGTTAGGATAATTATTTTTTTCATATTTAAATCCTGTCTTTAATTCAAATCTTTCAAAAATAAGGGTAATCCCGACACCATAAAAATAGCTTTGTCTGCTTTCTTTGCGATGTATTGATTTGTCCAGCCTTGTAAATCAGTAAACTTTCTTCCCGATTCTGTATCGGCATGTAAGCCCATTCCTAGTTCGTTAGATATTATGATG
>JACMOI010000178.1 GCA_014378105.1 Pseudopedobacter sp. | reverse complement strand
TGGAAAGTTAAAGAATGGAAGGGAACCCTATTTCCTGCTAAAGCGAAGCCAAATACTTGGCTCCATTATACCGCAAGCACTTTTGATTTTATTGAATTTGGGGCAACATTTTATGGCACACCCAAACCACAAGTTTTAGAAGGTTGGTTAAATAGTTTGAAGGGAACCAATTGCTTACTCTTTCCTAAAATGAATATCAGTGTCAGTCATTATAAACGGCTGAGAGATTCAGCCATTAAAACAGATGAGTTTTTAGTATGCTGTGAACAACTAGGAAATCATTTAGGAGGAGTTTTACTGCAGCTACCAGATCATTATAGCGTATTAAAAAATAAGGAAACGTTTAAGGCTTATTTAAACCATTGGCCTCAAGATGTGAAGCTATTTGTAGAAATTAGAGAAGATGCATTTTTTGAAAGTATCAATGAGCAGCAAGAGCTGCTTAAATTTATGCGAGATTTAGGCATAGGTTTAGTCGTTACCGATACGAACTTAAAGAGAGACGTATTACATCAATATTTAACTACAAAAGACTTATATATTCGCTTTCAAAGTAATAACTTTCATCCAACTGATAGCGTTAGATTAAATGATTGGATGCTAAACATTAAGGAACTTGGGGATATGGGTTTAGCAAATGCCTATTTCGCTATGCACACCCCTGCTATGAGTGCCATGCCACATTTCGTTGATTATTTCAAACAATTAAAATAATAGGATAATTTTATTCAAATTTTAAAGATGGATCATTTTAAAGTGGCATTACCAACGTATGGCATCAATGCCCAAGTGAGTAATTTTGATGATGAAAAGAAGGGTCATGTTTTCTTAGTCACCTTAGATGATGTCACCACCTTTGAAGTAGAAAATGTTGGTGGGGAGTGGGTGTTAGCCTCTGGAGCGCCACAATCTGAAAGCTTAATTGCGGAGATTGGTAGTGGGATTGATGGATATTATATGTAGTTAGCAGTAATCAATGTTATCACTAACTCTATTAGGCATTTGATTGTAATTAGTGAAACAATAAACGAGAAAGGTTGGGTAGGCCGAGTTTAAAAATTCTTTTCTATATGATCATTTGTAGAGATGCTTCGCTTCGCGCTACAGTTGGGGTTGATGTGCATGTGAGACCTCTCGCTTCACCCGAAGTGACGTTCCTATTGACGTCATGTCGACGGTAGGAGACATCTCACATTTAAAGCGATTTAAGTCAACCTCTTTCTTTTGTCTAGCCCGCTAAGACTTAAACCAGTTAGGGGGATTGCAAATTCCTTTTATTTAAGCGTACCAGATGCTCAGGCTAACATCTGGAACAGCGTGTTCTTAAAAGCACTTCCCAATACCGTTTTCCAAAGAAAAGAAGCAGTAGCTATTGGCAAGCAATTCGACTTATCTGCTCGCTCAGTAGATAGTTTTCTAAAAAACTCTATAGGCACAATTTTAACTTGCGTAAAAACTGGTTATTACCAAAAGAAAGATTAAAGTTCAAGTTTTTGCAAATCCCTTAACTTAAAATTATATTTAACCCAAACCTACCAAATAGGAAAAGAAGAAATAAATGGTTTTAAAATTTAGTATATCTCCCATTTTACCTAATGTTACTCAATATATAAATGATTTTAGACAACGAAAACGATAATCTTAAAGTCCATGAGTGGATTTCAAAGTACACCAATGAAGGAAAGCTATCTATCGTTACAGGCTATTTTACAGTTGGTGCATTAGCTTATTTATCTAAAGCGACAAAAGACAAAATTGATGAATATAAATTTATATTAGGTGATATTGTAAATTTCGACATAGATAAAGATAGGGCGCTTGATCTGTTAAACGAAGATATCGACATTGATTCTTCTTTAAAACTTAGTAAAGTAGCACAAGAAGCGGTAGCTTTTTTAGAACTCGATAAAGTTGTTGCTAAGACACTTGAACCAAACTTTTGCCACGCTAAGGCATATTTATATAAACACAACGACAGAGACCCACAAAAAGACTATTATATCTCGGGCAGTTCAAACCTAACAGAAGCAGGAGTTGGGTTAAAAACGACAAACAATGTTGAATTAAACATTGGCAGTTTCGGTTCCGATCCGCAATACAACGAATTAATAAAATGGTTCGAAGCCTTGTGGTCAAGACCACAAGCCCACGATTATAAAACTGTAATTGATGGCAGCGGTGGGGTAAATCGCATTCCGTTCAAACAATACCTGATTGACGAAATCAAAAAGATTTTCACAGAATATTCGCCAAAACAACTTTACTATAAAGTTTTGTTCGAACTGTTTGGTGATGAGCTACTACTGGAAAAAGACAATCCCGAATTTAACAGACAAATTGGACGGCTTGAAAACACTGCCGTTTACAATGCCTTATATGAGTTTCAGCAAAAAGGTGTTTTGAGTTTGATTAAAATGCTTCAAAAACACAACGGCGCAATTTTAGCCGATGCAGTAGGTTTGGGTAAAACTTGGACTGCTTTGGCAGTAATGAAATTCTATCAGTTACAAGGACGTGAAGTGATTTTAATTTGCCCAAAGAAACTACAATACAATTGGCGTATTTATCAGAAGAACCAAAACTCAAAATTTGAGAAAGACCAGTTTGAATATTTCCTAAGGTTTCATACTGATCTTACAGACGATCTGATGGAGAAGTATCACGACAGGGCGGACAAAATGTTTTTAAATGAAAAACCCAAACTATTTGTAATTGATGAAAGCCACAATCTAAGGAACGATAAATCAAAACGCTACAAGTTTTTAGTTGACCAGATACTTTCACAAAACGAAGATGTAAAAGTGATGATGCTTTCAGCAACGCCTATCAACAATTCCTTGATAGATATTCGCAATCAATTCAAACTGATTGTTGGCGGGAATGCAAAAGGCTTTGAAGAATCATTGGATATCAAAAATATTGATTACACTTTTAGGGCTGCGCAAAAAGCGTTCAATGAATGGACACAAGAACCTGAGCCCAAAATCGGAGAATTTATTAAGAAGTTACCACCTAACTTCTTTAAATTAACTGATTCATTGACCGTTGCCCGCACTCGTAAAATGATTGAGGGGCATCAGGACGGCTTGAAATTTCCAAAGAAAACAAAACCCGAGAATATTTTCGTTACGCCTAAGCAGATTGGAAACTTCGAGAGTTTTGAAGAATTGTTCGACCACTTTCCGCCAATGCTTTCAGGTTATCAACCTTCGTTTTATATTGACGTGTTTCAAGATGCCGACATATTACACGATGAAAAGCAACGTGACCATTTCTTGGTTAAGATGATGTATATTTTATTGGTAAAACGACTGGAATCTTCTTGGTGTTCTTTTCAATCAACCACTGAAAAAATATTGGCACATCATCAAAATGCACTTGACAGAATTAAGCAATATCAGGAAACAAAAAAGGATACTGGCTGGAATGATGCCCAACCATCGCTTTTTGAGGATGATGATATTTTAGCTCAAATAGAAGATTTCACTTTGGGCAAGAAACGTAAAACCCGTTTGATTGATATTGACCGTTCGGGCAATATTGAAAAATACAAGAAAGATTTGAAAGCTGATATTGAAGCCTTGCAATTATTGCAAACAAATTTAATCCAATTTGAACGAAAGATTACCAAAGAAGTAAAGAAGCCGAGAAACCACAGCAGCGAAGATGATAAACTGGAAACGTTAATTAACCGCATCATAAAGAAAAGACAAGCAGGTGAAAATGGAGGTAACGCAAAAGTTTTGATTTTTACAGTTTACAAAGACACTGCTTTTTATCTATTTGAGCAATTAACCGCAAGGGGATTTGACAATGTGGCTGCCGTAAGTGGCGACACTTCCACGGTTTGGAACGAAGAAGGTGAAACCAAAAAGTATGAACCAATTTTGGAACGCTTTGCTCCTTTCACAAAATTATTCCGTGAAAAAGAATGGTCTTTTGAGCCATCGAGCAGGGAACTTTCATTGAACAAACAGTTTGACGAATGGCAACAGTGGATTGCGGAGAACGACAAACGAACTTATGAAAAACTTCAAAACCCAATTGATATACTGATAGCAACGGATGCTTTGAGTGAAGGCCAAAACTTGCAAGATTGTGATTTGGTAATCAATTACGATATACACTGGAATCCCGTTCGTGTGATTCAACGAATGGGTCGTATTGACCGTTTGGGTTCACCAAACACAAAAATATTTGGTATTAATTTCTGGCCATCAAACAATATCAATTCATATTTGAATTTGCAAGGCAGAATCGAACAACGAATGGCTGCAATGAAATTGGCAGGTTCCGAAGTTCATTTGGATTTCTCTGATACTTTCAAAGAAATGGCAGAAGATGAAAATTTGGAACAGAAACAAAAAGCAAGAATGTTGGAGCAAATGCAATCTTCTTGGGATGAAATTGACATCGAAAGATCATTGGGATTTGACGACTTATCTTTGGAAACTTTCCGACAGGAATTACTAGAGGAATTAAAAAAGAATGAAGCTTTTTATAAATCACTTCCTAACGGAATTTATACAGGTTTTAAGGCCATTCAGGAAGTTTGCCCGCAAGAAGGACTGATCGCTTTATTGGGCTATCCGTGTAAACCTACCAAGTCAACAAACTTTGAATACAAAGGATATGAACTAATTTACATTGACCATTCGGGCAAATCGATATTCTTAAACCAAAAAGAAGTATTGGACGCTTTGGCAAAACACAAAGAGGAAATCCGCTATGTGCCAAAGGCCATTGACCAAGGAGAACCGAAATCCATTGAACATTTATCTGGTGCTTTGTCCGCTTGGCTAAAAAGTCAGGCAACCGAAGAAGAAGTGCAGGAAGATGGTACGGTAAAACAAAAAATGGGGAAAGCTTCGTTGGATATGCTCAACAAACTAAAATCAGGAAGCAAAACCACTATTCAAAAGCTGAAAGATGAAGGCTCTGCTTCACATAAATTCAGTAAAGATAATTTCGATTTAATCACTTGGTTTATCATAAGCAACAAATGAATTCAATTATAAAATTCAATACCGAACCATTCATTAACGCTTTAAAAGCATTTTTTGATGAACTGAAAGTGCCAGTTAATTATTTGGCTGATGAACCAGCTTCGCTTGTTGATATTTTGGGCGAACGATATAAAGCTACAAACGAGACGCACAAACTCATTGCCGATGTATATGCTTTGGGTATGGTGAATGATGCCATTTTTGAAGGAACAGAAACCTTTAAAGATATAGCTTCAGTAAAAAAGATTAAAGTAGACTACGATGGGTTGTTGATTTTTGGTGTGATATTAAAGAAGCAACCAACTCGAAGCCAATTTGCAGAAATAACGCGAATTTTTAATCAGGCATTTCCATACACGCCTGTTACTATTGTTTTTAAAAACAACAACTATATTTCAATCTCAAATAGTGAGCGTTTCAAGTATAAACAAGAGTGGAGAGAAGGAGAGAAAGTAGGTAAAGTAAGTTTGTTGATGAATGTTGATTGCTCAACTGATTCCCTAGGTAAGTTAAACACTCATCAAGGGCATAAAAGAATTCTTAAAGCTATTTCAATTGATGCTATTAAAGAATATGACCGTAAAAATAAGGTTGCAAATTTTTCCGACTTATATAAAGGATGGCAACAGGTATTTAATACAAATGTACTAAACGAGCAGTTCTATAAAGACTATCAGGAACTATCAGTAAAGCTCATAAGAGCAATTTATCCTTCAAAAATAAAAGACAAACTTAAAGCACACCAGGGAGCATTAAACCTGCTTAACAGAATGATGTTTGTTTGTTTTATTCAGAAGAAAGGATGGCTAATGAACGACCCGGAATTTCTATTCCATTTTTGGCAAGAATATAATGAAACTAAAGATTCGAAAAATTCTTTTCATGAAAAATGGATTAACAAGGTTTTTTTTAAAGCGTTTAATGGCAAAGCATTTAACGACCCCGAAATCTTTAAAATATTACCTGCTAAATATCACACTGCAATTCTTGAATTTCCTTATCTGAACGGTGGTTTATTTTCTCCTAACGATGAGGATAATTTCGTTCTGGAAGATAAAGTCTTTGCAGATATTTACAATTTCCTTCAGGGATATATATTTACAATTTCCGAAGATACTGCCGATGAAATAAACCTCGAAATAAATCCTGAATTACTAGGTAAAATGTATGAGGGAATGATTAATGCAACTGACTTAAATGATGTTGATGCTGAAAATGGTATTGTTTACACTGAAAGACCGGAAATAAATTTTATGACACGCAGAAGCTTTGTGGAAGTACTTAACAAAAAACTTCCCAATTCTTTTTCGCGTGAATTTCTTTATCATTTCTGTTTTGATAAACCAATAGCTAAGCTCGAATTGCTTAAAAAATTTAAAGTCGATATTTCTGAATTGAAGATTGCAATACTTTCTATAACTGCACTTGACCCATCCTGTGGTTCGGGCTCTATGTTAATCGGGATTATTCAATTACAGGTCGAGTTGATTCGAACTATAGATGAATACGATGGTAAAGCACATACACCAAAGGATGATTTCTATTTAAAAAAGCAGATTATTTCAGAATCAATTTATGGTGTTGATATAAAGGAATGGGCTGTAAGAATTGCCGAACTACGGTTTTGGCTTTATATGATTGCCGAAGCAGAATTTTCAACATTAGAATTGACCAAAGAACCTTTGCTTCCCAACCTTGATTTTAAGCTACGCCAAGGCAATAGCCTTATGCAAGAGATAGGTAATTTAGATTTTTCAATAAAAGGATTGTTCAAAGGAAGAAAAAGAAATGCCGGCGCAAGCCGTAAATTAAATGAATTTATTAAGAAAAAGAAAGACTTTATAGCCAATCAATCAGAAACTAAAACCAATTATAAAAAATTAAAAGAGGAAGAGTTAGTTGTCTTCAAAGAATTTATAAAAGAAATTATTTTTGAAAATAATAGCAATATAATTCGACTTTCTAAAGGTAACGGTCAGCAAGATATATTTGGTTCAGAAAAAAAAGGGAATTTGTTCGAAGCTCAAATCGAAGACTTAGAAAAAGAGAATGAGCAACTTAATAAAATTTTAAGTTCTATAAAATCTACTGGACGTATACCTTTTAGTTACGATATAGATTTTATGGAAATATTTCTAACTAAAGAAGATTCAGGATTTGATTTAATAATAGGAAATCCTCCATATGTTAGACAAGAAGATATTTTACCTGCCGAAGATGCCGTAGAATTAGAAAGACTTTTATTGCCAAAAAATAAGGCGGAAAAGGCAGATGTAAATAAAACGTATAAAGAAAAGCTCTCAGCTAAAGTTTACGAAACGTATCCATTTCTAAAAACAAAAGCTAAAACTCAAATAGACGGTAAAAACAAAACCATTGATATATACGGCAGTAAAGTACCTGGTCGTAGTGACTTGTATGTATATTTTCAATTACTAATACCATCTCTACTGAATACTAGTGGTACTTTTTGTTTTATAATCTCTAACTCTTGGCTTGATGTTGAATATGGGGGATTTGTGCAACAATTTTTATTGAAACACACTCAACTTCATGCCATATATGATTGTAATGTGCGTAGTTTTTCTGCAAAAGTAAACACTATAATTTATTTTCACTCTGCAATTATTAATAGCAACCTAACAGATAATCAGTATAAAACCTTTAAGCCAGTCGGCGAAACTATAAAATTTGTAATGAATAAGGCAGATTATACAGACACTGCCTTCGCCCCATTATTATTGGAACAAGAACACTGTACATTAAATACATTCCGTCAACATTACAGAATCATTTTAAAAACACCACAAGAACTTTGGACAGAAGGTTATGACGAGGAGGCATCTTCGTTCATTGGTGATAAGTGGGGTGGCAAATGGCTGCATTCACCTGAAATATATTTCAATATACTTTTAAAGGGTGTCGATAAAATCTGCAAGATGAAGGATCTAATTACATACTCACAAAGAAATACTCTCGAAGCTTTTGATTATTTTGAAGAAACAAAAAACCCTAATGAAAAAGATATTCCATTTTTGGATTCTTCAAAAATTTTAAATAAAATTTATCACTCGCCAAAAGAGATTTCCCATCACATAAAATTAAAGTCTGCAAAGTACAAGCAAGGATTTAAAAAGTATAAAATAGCTGATGTTCTTTCAAATAGATTTATTGGAGATAGAATCTTTTTTGTACAAGGAGATGATTATGTTGTTGGAGATACTTTTTTTGTTGCTGAGTTTAAGGAAAAGAAAAATAAGGAACTGTACCTTGCAAGTTTAAATAGTACGATATCAATTTTGAACGTTTTAGTTACTGGACGTAAAAATATGGGTGATGGTGTATTATTATTCTATGGTCCTGAATTTAGAAACTTGCAAATAGTATTGCCAAATATTAAAAATAAAGACCGCATAGAGAAGGTTTACTCTAAAATTAAAAACAGGCAAATAAACGTAGTATTGGATGAACTTGGTTTTATCGCTAATGAACCAATTCGGAATCAACAACCAAATCCATTAAATGACCGGAAAGATTTAGACAATATAATATTTGACGAATTGGGTTTAACTCAAATGGAAAGAAATGAGGTTTACTGGAGTGTTGCAGAATTAATTAAGCAACGTTTTGACAAAGCAGCAAGTAGATAAATCTAATGGATGCAACAAAGACCAAATTGTATTGAATGAGTTGGAGGGGGGTCAAAATCTAACATGTTTTGCAATGTTAAAAGTTTTATATAGATTATATATAAATCAATGACTTACAGTATTAAACAAAAACTATATGCAGAATTCATGCTTAAAAAGATTGGCATGACTAATAATAGTGACATTGCTATATACTTAGAGCATTTGGAAAATTTATACGGCAAAATGGTTAGTTTTCCTAGTCAAAAATCTTATAGTGGGATTTATTGGAAATATTCCGTTAGTGCTTGTATTGAATTGATTAAACAAGAAATTGACCTTAAACAATCCATTAACTCAATTGAATTCTGCTTGCCAAAATCTACATTTTCAGCAACCGATTTATCAAACTACGAATATTGCCCAGCAAGTTTTGTAATCAACAACTCTTTTAAAATTGAAAAACCAAGTGGAGTTGAGTTTACAGAAATTGGAAAGGAATTTCATAATAAACTTTTGGCGACCAGAACAACTTGGTATGAAAAGAAAAATATTGATTTCTCTTCAATTGATTTAGATGTAAAAAAAGTACGAGATAGCAGGCTAATATTTGCGGGTCATCAGGAGGATGACAAGAAATTTAACAATGAAAACTGGGTAGGTATCCCGGATTATATTTTTCAGGATTTAGAAAATAATTACTTTGTAGTTGAAGAAAAATTTCATTACAAAAAAGACCCAGAAGATATTTATGTATACGATGAGTATACTGCGGAGGAAGCTGAAAAAGAACAAAAAGCATGGTCAAATTATAAAGCTTACTTTTTCAGTAATCACATAGTACAAATAGTTTCATACATAAAAAACATTAAGGAATATTCTTTAAAATATGGTTATCTTTTATATTGGTATTATGATATTAAAAATGATGAACCGTATATTCACAAGGTTTTAGCAAAGCGAATTAATTTAAACGAACAGACCGAGGAACTTTATTCAAATACTGTAAACGGTATTAAACAATTGGGGACAAATACAGAAACCCTATTTCAAATTGATAAACTTAATATGAAAAAATGTGCAGGCTGTGTTGTAAATAAATATTGTGGTCATAAAACTAAACGTTTTGAGATGCTAACATTTCCATATAATCTCAATTTTCTAAATTTATTTTATGCTAAATTTCCTGATGAACTCAAGAAAAGCAATATGTAATAAATGATTTGAGTTCGGTTTAAGCTGCCAAAAAGAGTTAATTGTCATTTTTCTTAAACTTGATATTAAGTGAAGGTTTTTTAGGAAAGAAGTGGTTGGTATACACATAAAGTTTCAATAGAAGCCTAAATAGAGACAATGGTAAACACACTTTACTGCAGAAAAGCCAAAGACAAAATTGTATTAGATGCATTGGTGGTAGTTTTCTAGAAGTGAATGAAAAGGAAGAAAAGTTCAATAATTTGAAAGCACTATATAAATGTCAAAAGCCAAACTGATAACTTATAAAATAGAAAACCGTAATGGATTTTCTCCATCTGTTAAATGTTTTGATTTAGCAAAAAGCCATCAAGTAATTGCGTTGAATGAAACGGTTGGTGGCGATGCTCCAAAAGATCTTATAAGACTTTATACTTACGGAGAAGGAAAGAAAGATAAGCCTAAGAGTTGGAAAAAATATATTGCAAAAATTGGGCATAAATGGTATCCAAATGAGAGTATCACTGAACATTTACTCACTGTAGTCGGTCAATGTTTTGGCTTAAGTATTGCAAACAGTAGGTTAATATATGCCGAAAATTATGTAAGATATTTAAGTGAACACTTCCATTCAGAAGAACAGATATTAAGTCACGGAGCAAATATTTTGACAAGTTATCTCAATGAAGATAGCACAGCATGGATAGATGATTTAGATAGGACAAATAAGCTAAAAGGCGAAATACACATTGACGATGTGATTTTCGCATTAAATAAGGTATTTCCCCAAGAATCTAAAAACATCATCAATGGGTTCTTACATATGATTTTATTTGATGCATTAACCGGAAATAATGATCGTCATTATTATAATTGGGGAGTAATTTCACATATCAAAAATCTACATCCACCTTATTTTTCACCTGTATATGACACGGCAAGAGGCTTATATTGGAATAATTCTGACAAAGATTTATTATCTTTGCATAAAGAATTAACAACTAAAGATAAGATTAGACTTACAAAATACGTTTTAAATTCAGTTCCAAAAATCAGCGTTCCTAATAATCCAAAGTGCAATCATTTCGATTTGATTAGCCACTTACACTCTAATGGGTGTTTTAATGAGGAACATATTTTAACATGGACAAATGAAACCAATATTAAAAAAGTATTGTATAAATTACAAGAAAGCTTCAGTCATTTGTTTACAAAAGAGCGAAAAGAAGTAATAGCATATATTTTGTCAGTTAGATTCCAAAAAATTTGTAGTGTTCTTTTAAAAGATTAATTATGATAAGTACATTAAAAAAAATATTTACTAATAATAAACCCACAACTGGGTTATCACTTGAGCATAAAGAGACTAGTCATTTATTTGCCTTGAATTATCATGATTTAGAAATGGGTAGTTTGAAGTTTTTAGATAATCATTGGATTTTTGAATATTCAGAATTATTTAAGAAACAACAAGAAATAACCCCATTAATTGATTTTCCTGATGTAGATAAAACTTATAAATCAGAAATACTATGGCCATTTTTTTCTAATCGTATTCCTTCTGTTAAACAACCAAAGATTCAAGAATATATTTCTAAGCATCCTTTAGAAAGTAAGAATACTGCTAAGTTATTGGAGGTTTTTGGTGAGTATTCAGTTAATAATCCTTTTAGGTTGCAACTAAAATAATTGCATTATTATAAGGTGCGACAATAAATATTGTACTCAAATACTGAACTTAAAAGAGATACAAAGCCTGGCTATTAGTGTCAGGTTTTTTTTGTCCAAAATTTTCTTTTGATATATTTAAAAATCTAACAACTCATCAACCGTAACATCTAAAGCTTCTGCAATTTGTACTAAAATATATGCTGTTGGATTTGCCCCTTGTTTTTCATAGCGGTTTATAAACTGCTTGTCTTTGCCATTCAAAATTGCTGCTAATTCAGCCTGCTCTAAGTTTTTACGTTTTCTTAATTCAGCAATACGTTTACCCAATTTTTTTCTGAACTCAATAACTTTTACTTCCATATAAGCAAACTCCATATTATTAGAAAAGAATGGTCAACAAATTTGTTTACTATTAAGATGTTTAATATATTTGTGTATATAAAAGGTATTTATAAGAGTCTTGCGGTCACATTCTGAAGCCGTTAACGCAGGACAGCAGAAAAATACCCTCATCTATTTAGTTATATGCTATATTAGCTTTTTGAAATAGATGTAGGGTCTGCTGTACAATCATTTTAACCTAAGGCTTCAGAAACTTTTATGTGACTATGGTTTGCAGACCCTACATTTATTGTAGTATGGCATTCCTAAAAAATAAGACTCGTAACAATCTATACGAGTATGAAAACAGTGTACAAAAATCTTCATCCACTTTATCCAAAGGCACCGGTATAGGCTGGGGGGCAGGACTTTTTTTTGTTGGTTTGTTAGTTGTCCCGATAGTGATCGGGATGGTTCATTAGTCATTGCATTAACATTCAGTTTGAACAAAAATAAAGTCCTTTCTATTCCTTTTCCATTTCTGGGGAAGAGGTTTTCTATTTTTTAAATCTTAAACAATTTTTTATGAAAACAACGAATTTTAAGGTCGTAGGAGATAATTATGGTCTATTTTTTAAGATACAAGATGTAAGTAGCAAGTATCTAGACCTTATTCGGTTAAAGTCAGTAACCTTATTTATAGGGATTATTTCCTATTTAAAGAAGCTATGGACTGGTTATTTGGACAGGCAGCGATATCGGAAGGAGGTGCAAAGACGATTGCTGAAACAAAGGGCGTTGAAAAGGGAGCGGGCTTCGACTCCGCTCAGCCTGACAGGGGAACATTGGACGGATCGGCTGTTGAAAATTGGGAGAAAGGAACAAGGAACAAGGAGCAAGGAGGTTTGGATAGCAGATGGATTATTAACAAACAGATCGCCACGTCGCCCCAATCCAGTGGCTAATGCGCTGCTCCTCGCGATGACACGGTGTGATGGGTTCGGCTGGAATTTAAGGCAGTGGGCTTCGACTCCGCTCAGCCTGACAATGGTGGTGTTATTGATGTGCTGTGCTGCTAAGCTGAAAGCGCAGGATACCATCAAACCTTTAAAAGTGGGGGATCAAATTCCAGAATTGGTGCTAGCGCATAGCATCAATAGCAATACATCCTCCATCAATTTAAAAGATTATCGGGGAAAACTATTGATTCTCGATTTTTGGGCAACCTGGTGTTCGCCATGTGTGAAGATGTTACCTCAATTAGATAGTCTGCAAGAGCAATTTAAAGATCAGGTGCAATTTATTACGGTAGCTTACCAAAGCAGGGCAGTGGTAGATAAGTTTAATGCGCAGATGCTAAAAATGGGGCGTGGGAATAAAGGCTTAGGCCTAACAGATGATGTCATCCTCTCCGCCTATTTTCCACATTCTTATCTACCTACAGAAGTATGGATCAGTCCAACGGGTAAAGTAATTGCCATCACCGATGAAAAGGCATTGTCTGCAGAAAACTTGCAGAAAGCTTTAGTTAACGAGTTTACCGCTAAAGTTGAGCGGATCGTTTTTATTCCCTATGATAGTGAAAAGCCATTGTTTAATGCAAATAATGGAGGTAATGGACATGATATCAGTTACTATAAAGTTTTTGGGCAATATGTGAAGAATCTGCCAAGTAAAGCAATTACCTGGTCTAAACCCGATGGCAGTGTGCAGATTAGTGCCATCAATACCAGTTTGTCTCGTTTATACCAACAGGCCTATTCCTATAATAAAATTGAAATGATCAGCCGTAATCGATTGCTTCTTTTAGTAAAGGATAGTAGCCAATTTCTACCTCCTGCACCAAGAGGTCCGGTTTTTCTTGAATGGGCAATCACTCATAGATACAATTATGAGTTAAGAACACCTGCAGGTTTTAAGGAAAAGGCTTTTGAAGAAATGCAAAGAGACTTAGCCGTATTATTTCCGCAATACCAAGTAGGGATAGAAAAAATGGAAAGACCTTGCTGGGTCTTGCAACGTATTTCATCGCTAGACAAATTAGCCACAAAAGGTGGACCCGAAGTGCGGGACTTTAACCCGCTACATTTTGAAATCCAAAACCAACCCTTAAGACAGTTGGTAGGGATGTTGGATATTAAATTTTTAAGTCTGCAACCCTTTCCTGTTTTGGATGAAACCCATTATGAGGGCAAAGTGGATCTACTTTTAGATGCCAATATGTCTAAAGTAGCTGCCATCAATGAAGCCTTAAAAGCTTATGATTTAACGCTCGAAAAAGGCATTCGCTCTATTGATATGCTGGTGATTCGAGATCAAACTAATTACAAACCAAATACAAACCAAAAACCTTAAAAATGGATAAGAAATATTTATTGATTGCGCTGTGTTTTTTAATCGTACCCCAATTAAAAGCGCAGGATACGATACGTCCGTTAAAAGTGGGGGATCAAATGCCTGAATTGGTGCTAGCGCATAGCATTAATAGCAATGCATCCTCCATCAATTTAAAAGATTATCGGGGCAAACTATTGATTCTCGATTTTTGGGCAACCTGGTGTTCGCCTTGTGTTAAAATGTTGCCTCAATTAGATAGCTTGCAAAAGCAATTTAAAGATCAGGTGCAATTTATTACGGTGGCTTATCAAAGCAGGGCTGTGGTAGATAAGTTTAATGCTCAGATGCTAAAAATGGGGCGTGGGAATAAAGGCTTAGGCATAACAGATGATGTCATCCTCTCCGCCTATTTTCCACATTCTTATTTACCTACAGAAGTATGGATCAGCCCAACAGGTAAAGTGATCGCCATCACCGATGAAAAGGCATTGACTGCAGAAAACTTGAAGAAAGCTTTTGCTAACCAGTTTAACTCTAAAGTGGAGCGCATTGTCTTTATTCCCTACGATAGTGCCAAGCCATTGTTTAATGCAAATAACGGAAGTAATGGTGATGAGATTAGCTATTATAAAGTTTTTAGCAAATATGTTTTGGGTTTACCGGGGCGGTCAACAACATGGTCTAAACCTGATGGTTCGGTACAGCTTACAGCATTAAATACCGATTTGATACACCTTTTCCAACAGGCCTATGCGGATACCCATATAGACCTGTTGAGCCGTAACCGGGTGAAGCTTTTGGTCAAAGATACTAGCCAGTTTTTGCCACCTGCAGACAAAGCGGCTTTTCATGATTGGGCAACTACCCATGAGTATAACTATGAATTAAGGATGCCTGCGGGAAGTTATGGGAAGGCTTTTGAAGAAATGCAACGAGATATGGCGCTACTGTTTCCGCAATATGCCATTGCTATCGAAAAGCAAGAGACTTTTTGCTGGGTATTGAAACGCACCTCTACTCAGGATAAATTAGCCACCAAAGGAGGCCCTGAAGTGCGGGACTTTAACCCGCTACATTTTGAAATCCAAAACCAACCTTTAAGACAGTTGGTAGGGATGTTGGATATTAAATTTTTAAGTCTGCAACCTTTTCCTGTTTTGGATGAAACCCATTATGAGGGCAAAGTGGATCTACTTTTAGATGCCAATATGTCTAATGTAACTGCTATCAATGAAGCCTTAAAAGCTTATGATTTAACGCTCGAAAAAAGCATACGCTCTATTGATATGCTGGTGATTAGAGATCACCCTAATTACAAACCAATTACAAACCAAAAACCTTAAACATGTATAAGAAATATTTATTGATTGTGCTGTATATTTTAATCGTACAGCAATTAAAAGCACAAGGCACCCTACAAGGTAAGGTGATGGATGTAGATCAAATCACGCCACTGATAGGCGCCACCGTTACGGTAATTAACGGAAATACCAAAACTCAAACGAATGCGGAGGGCTACTTTAGTTTAGCTAATTATTCAGCTGGTACGCGTCTTCAAATCAGTTTTATCGGGTATCAATCGCTAGATACCGTGTTACGCAAAATCAACAATGAGGCCCTATTTTATTTAAAAGCGGTTTCTTCTGATTTACAGGAAGTGGTGGTGAATAGTGGCTACCAACAAATAAAAAAAGAACGATTAACAGGTGCATATACGCAAGTAGATCAAAAGCTGCTCAATCGGGTGGTGAGTGCCAATATTTTAGACCGGCTAGACGGTAATGTAAGTGGTTTGGTTTTTAACCGTACCAATCAATCTAATGACATCAGTATACGTGGGCGCAGTACTCTATTTGGTACGGCACAGCCTTTAATTGTGATAGACGATTTCCCGTATGAAGGGGATATCAGCAATATCAATCCCAATGACGTGGCTAGTATCACCATTTTAAAGGATGCGGCAGCAGCATCGGTTTGGGGTACCCGGGCAGGAAATGGGGTGATTGTCATCACCACGAAGAAAGGCAGCTTAGGGCAAGCCTTAAAGGTGAGCTTAAATATGAATGCCACGGTAGCCCAAAAGCCAGATGTCTTTTATGCGCCCAGAATGAGTACCGGTGATTTTATTGATATTGAAAAATCGCTGTTCAACAAAGGCTTTTATTCCACTGCAGAAAATTCGGCCAATCATGAAGCATTGAGCCCTGTGGTAGAACTGTTGATTAAAAAAAGAGATGGTCTATTAAGTGCTGCCGTTGCTGATGCACAAATTAATGCCTTGCGGCAATTGGATGTAAGAAATGACATCAGTAAATACCTTTATCAAGATGCTTTAAAACAACAATATTATTTGCAACTGGCAGGAGGGGGTAAAGCACAAAGCTTTCAGTTTTCCATGGGTTACGATAAGGAGGAGGGGGCATTAGTGAAAAATGGTAAAGAGCGGTATAGTTTTAATTTTGGTAACCAACTTTATCTTTTAAAAGATCGCTTAAGTATCAAACCTCAACTGTCTTTTATTTACAGTCATGCTCAACTCAACAATCCTGGGGAGCAGGCGCTCAGCTTAAGTAGCAGTTCGTCTTTTATTTATCCCTATGCCCAACTGATGGATGCCAATGGCCAAGCGGCTACTTTAACGCATCAGTACCGTAAAAACTTTGTGGACAATGCCGTACCAAGTGGTCTTTTAGATTGGTCTTACCAACCTTTGAATGATATCAATGCAAACAAGCATGATAAAAACAACTATGATTACAGAGCGGGTTTGAGTACGCAATATACTTTCAATCCTTCTTTAGCGGTGACGCTGAACTATCAGTTTAACCTAAGTAATGGTTTAGAAAGTAATTTACAAATTAAAGATAGCTGGTACACCAGAGACCAAATCAATAGTTTTAGTATCCTCAATCCGGACGGTAGTGTTACTCGCAATATACCTGTCGGCAGTATTTTGGATGAAGGGGAGGGGCAATTACGCTCACATAATTTACGACTACAAGCGAATTATAGCCATTTATGGGCAGGAAAGCATGAGTTAAATGCCCTTGCGGGTACTGAGTTAAGAGACCAGTCGAATATCCTGAAAAATAATAGACAATATGGTTATCAGGAGGAAAGTGCTACGTATCAGTTGGTGGATTATCTGAGCTATTTTCCACTGAATTATTATACTGGAAGATACAGTAGGGTACTTTATGCAGATGGCCGAACCGAGTTAACTGACCGCTTTCTTTCCTATTTTGCCAATGCCGCCTATACCTACGCTGGTAAATATACGGCTACCCTAAGCGGGCGTTTAGACCGATCTAATTTATTTGGGGTGGCCACCAACCAAAAGGGGGTTCCTTTAGGTTCTGTAGGGATCAGATGGGATGTACAAAAGGAAAAATTTTATCATTTAGATCCTATACCAAGATTAGCTTTAAGAATGAGTTTTGGATACAATGGGAACATTGACAAAACACTGAGTGCCTATACCACCGCACTAACTATTGCCAATAGCTTCATCACTGCCTTACCTTATGCCCGTGTGATCAACCCGCCAAACCCTTCCTTAAAGTGGGAGCGCACCAAAATTTTGAATTGGGGTTTGGATTTTGAGACCAAATCTAATCGTGTCACCGGAAGTATTGATTTTTATCTCAAAAACGGTCTTGATTTAATTGGGGATGCCCCTTTACCTCCTTCGGTTGGATTGGATGTCTTTAGAGGGAATACCTCGAATACCAAAGGTAAAGGGATTGACATCGACTTACATAGCAGAAATCTGACACAACAATTTAAGTGGAGTACGGATTATTTAATGAGTTATGCGACTGATCAAGTAACGAGTTATAGCGATGAGTCGCCCATCAATAATTATTTATTGTATGGTAGTGGTACGGGTAACCAAAACTTTATCTATCCATTGGTGGGTAAACCTTTATTTGCCATCTATAGCTATCCATGGGGTGGTTTAAATCCCCAAACTGGTGCCCCAAGAGGATATGATAGCAATGGTAATTTAACAGAAAATTATTCGGCTATCATTAACGGAACTACGAGCAGCCAATTGGTCTATCATGGCAGTGCTCGTCCCTTATACTTTGGTTCCATCAGAAATAATTTTAGTTACAAGCAGTGGACATTGAGCGCTAATATTGTTTATCGTTTAGGTTATTTTATCAGGAAACCTTCTGTTTCTTATAGTAGGCTGTTAACTGGTGAAATTACGCATGGGGATTATGCTCAAAGATGGCAGCAAGCTGGTGATGAAGCAATCACACCTATTCCTTCCATACCTGCAACGGGTAGCCCTCAAAGAGACCAGTTTTACCTGTTTTCTTCTGCTTTAGTGGAGCGGGGAGATCATATCCGTTTTCAGGATATCAACCTTAATTATCAATTAAAAACCAAGACACAAAGCCGGATCAAAGAGGCGTCAGTTTATTTGTACCTGTCTAATCTTGGCATCATTTGGAAGGCTGGCGAAAGTAATTATGACCCTGATTACTTCTACTACAAGCCCGTATTTCAAAGTGCATTGGGTGTAAAATTCAACTTTTAAATTAAATGTTATGAAAACGAAACATTATCTATTTTTTCTACTGCTCCTTCAAATTTTACCTTCCTGTAAGGATTTTTTAGAAGTGAAACCGAACAAAGCTTTGTTGGTACCTACGCAATTGAATGATTTTGAATTGCTACTCAATGATGATATTACGATGAATGTCAGCAATAGTTTAGGCATTTTGAGTGACGATGACCATACGTTGAACGATGCAGCTTATGCTGCGTTAAGGACACCACTAGAAAAAAATAGTTATGTATGGGCCTCGGATATTTTTGAAGGAGGGAGCACCAGCAATTGGAATACGCCTTACCAACAAATTTTTAATGCGAACGTGGTGTTGGATGGTTTGGCAAAATATCAGGAAAAGCCCGAAGAAAAGTTACAAAAGAAAAGGCTGATGGCAGCTGCTTATTTTTATAGAGCATGGGCTTTATTTCATACTGCGGCCGTATTTGCACCGCAATATGTGGCCAATACTGCCGCTCAATTGCCGGGCGTTCCCGTTTATACCAAGGCAGATGTAAATCTTAGACCAGGTAGGGGAACACTGGAAGCCACTTACCAACAAATACTGGCAGATTTAGCGATGGCTAAGATTGATGCGCCAGTGGTAACAGGTTATTTAACACGGCCAAATAAGGCAGCGGTTTTTGCGCTAAATGCAAGGGTATATATGGCCATGGCAGATTATGCGAAAGCTAAAATAGCGGTGGATAGCTGTTTGGCTTATCAGCGTACTTTGATGGACTACAATAGTATTAGTGCGTTTTCCAGCCGTCCGTTTACCAGAACAAACGTAGAAGTGATTTTTCAGAACCGCATCATCAGTCAATCTTCCTTTACGGCTACTACTACCTTAATAGATAGTAACCTTTATCGTTCCTATGCGAGTAATGATTTGAGAAAGGTTATTTATTTTAAAAATGGAACAGGTGGCGTAAACTTTAAAGGGAGCTATGATGGCACCACCAATTTATTTGCTGGCTTAACAGTTGACGAAATGTATTTAGATCAAGCAGAGTGTGAGGCTAGAGCTGGCAATACATCGGCGGCCATGAAAACCTTAAATCAGCTATTAATCAAAAGGTTTAAGGCAAATACTTTCATCCCACTACAAGCAGCCAGTGCTGATGATGCCTTGAAAATCATTTTAACAGAGCGTAGAAAGGAACTTTTATTCCGTGGTCTACGCTGGCTAGATTTGAAGAGGCTGAACCTAGAAAGTGCTTTTGCGACCACTTTAACAAGAAAAATTAATGGGACAACTTTTACGTTAGCCCCCAATGATAAAAAGTATGTTTTACCGATTCCGGATAATGAAATTGCTTTGGGCGGGTTAAGCCCCAATGATAGATAGTTTTTTTCAAGTGTTAATGGGCCTCCGTTTTTTGATAGAACGGGGGCTTTTTTATGCTTGCTTGCCACGCCATTGACCGCCAAGTTCGGCCAAACTACGCCAAACGTTACCGATGCTTTTATTTCAACTTAAAGCAGCTGATATTTAACTCATTAAAGCACATTACCGGTAATAAATTGTGTATGGTTTAACATTAAAAAAAACAAATTATGGGAAGAATAATTAAAGGAATCTTAGGAGGTTTTGTAGGGAAAGTAGGTACAGTCATTGGCAGCCAAAGAAATGGGGTTGATATGATCAGTAGCTTACCTAAAAAATCTACCAAAGCACCTACAGAATTACAGCTTAATCAACGGGATAGGTTCAGTTTAGGAATCGGTTTCTTAAAGCCAATCAATACGGTTTTGAAATTAGGTTTTAAATCCGCTGATCCCAGACTGAGCAGTATCAACGTCGCTATGTCGCAGCTTTTACAAAATGCGATTATTGGCGCCACTGGAAATTACAGTCTGGATTATACCAAGATTTTGATCTCAAAAGGTGAGCTTTCACCCGGCTTTAACAGCCTAGCACTTAGCGAAAATGCTGCTGAATTAAAGGTTACTTGGTCTACGGTGACCAGTAGTGGGTTAGCCAATCCAGACGATGAAAGTCTGGTAGTGATTTACAATCCTGCAAAGGATCAACATTTCATGAGCATTTCAGGAGTGATCAGATCAATTGGTGAAATAGCGATTTCACTTCCATCAGATTACTCTGGTGATGAGGTGCACTGCTGGTTGGGTTTTGTAGCCAAGGATAAGAAAACGCGATCTACCAGCACCTATGCGGGTATGGTTGCTATTGTTTAATTAAAATTAGAGCAGGTTCGCCTGCTCTTTTAAAATGAATTGTTATGAATAAAATAAGCATCATAAGAGTAAAGCGTGGTCACCACAGCACCTTGAGTCATTTATATATAGACGGCATATTTATGTGTTATTTATTGGAAGACCGTATAGCCTCGGTTAAAGTAGCAGGGCAAACCTGCATACCAGAAGGTGATTATCATTTAACCATGAATACTACTGCGGGGATGAACAAAAGGTATAAAAATAGATTTCCTGAGTTCCATCAAGGCATGGTACAAATTAGCGGGATTAAAGGTTTTGACCTGGTATTTTTCCATATCGGAAATTATTATTCTGAAACCAGAGGTTGCCCATTAACGGGTCACTACTGGAACCAGTCGAATGGTGATTTTGAGGTGTTGCAATCCGCATTTAGCTATCAGCAGATTTATCAAAAACTAATAGCGATGATCAAAGCGGGCAGTCAGGATATTTCTGTTATTAATCGAATAGAACATGATGAATCACCTCTTGCAGCCTGACTATTTAGTGGGTTTAATGTTGACTGTGCTACTTTCTGCGATTGCTTATTTTATTAAACAATTACATAGTGACTTTAAAAGAGTAGTGAAGGAGCTGGGTGAACTAAAAAGTAATAGTGCACTCATTCATTCGGAAACCCGCTCGGCAAATGAATTATTAAAACAGCGAATGGACTTTATAGAATGGCGGTTGGATTTTAAACTGCCTGTAAGGATTCGTAAAAATTAAAAACATGAAAAAAGTAAATAAAACTTTGAGTTTGCGTGAGCGCATCAGTTCACCAACTCCCTCCTTTTTTAAAAGGATCAGAAACATTGGTTTAACTGTTGGTGCCATTGGCGCAGCTTTATTGGCGGCACCCATTGCCCTGCCTGCAGTAATTAGTACACTCGCAGGTTATTTGGCAACAGCTGGTTTGGTAGCCACGGCAGTGTCTACTGCTACGGTAGCGGAAAAGCCTGCTAAATAAATTGATTTGAGCAGCTGTGATAGCTGCTCATTTTTGTTCTTTGACATTTTGTAAATACCAATTGAAACGCGTTAACGATAGCAGCGCCTGCCTACCAGAAGGGGTACCCGGCCTTTACGCCTAATGCTCCCGATGGGTAGCGGGACCTTATGTGCGGAAAGCTTGTCTAATGTTGGTAACAAGCGGGTGCCCAAAACCTCTTCAGTTTAAAATTATAAATGCTTCATCAAACAATTTTCCATCAAAACTATTTAAGATATAACCCGTATTTTTGGGGAAAATATCGTTTACATGGAAGCCAAGGTGAGCAAAGCTTTAAAAGGAGATTACTGTAATTCAATTACTCAATATTCGAGATTTAAGACCCGAGAGGTACATATTGGTGCTATTCCGATGGGAGGGGAACAGCCGATTCGTATTCAAAGTATGACGACGGCATTCACTATGGATACGGAAGCTTCTATAGCGCAAAGTATTCGGATGATTGATGCGGGTTGTGAGTATGTGCGA
>JACMOI010000037.1 GCA_014378105.1 Pseudopedobacter sp. | reverse complement strand
TTAACGCTTTTTGTAATTCCAGCTATTTACTCTTATTGGTCAAAAGAATATCATGAAACCAGAGCCGAAAAAGCTGATAAAGAAATTAGAAGGGCCGAAAAAGAATCTTAAAATGAAAACAATTAAATCAATATATCTCATCCTTTTCTTTACTATATCAGCTTTAAGCTTAAGAGCACAAGAAAAGTTAACTTTACAGCAAGCTATCGCTATTGCATTAGAAAATAACTACGATATAAAACTCAGTAAGAATGCTAGGGAGATCAGTAAAAACGATGTCACTATTGGCAATGCGGGGATGCTACCAATGGTTACCGGTAATTTGGTTCAGGGAAATCAGATACAAACGTCCAATGTAGATTTAGCATCAGGGATCACCAGAACAGCAAAAAATGCGAAGACCACCAATCTTAATTATGGTGCGAATTTAAACTGGAAGATCTTTGATGGTTTTCAAATGTTTACCAACTACCAGCGTTTACAGCAGTTAGAGCAATTAGGTGAATTAAATGCTAAATTAACAGTTCAAACTACTATTGCGAACGTCATACAGGCTTATTATGATTTAGTTGCTCAACAAAAACAATTTGAAGCCACCAAAACTGCTTTAGAAGTTTCAGCCATACGCCTTAAAAATGCGAATAGCCGTTATACTTTAGGGAAAGGATCGAAACTAGAGTTGCTGTCTGCAAAGGTTGATTTAAATACAGATACAACCTCGCTATTGAGACAACAAGATTTATTTAAGTCAAGCGAGATAAAACTTAATCAGCTTTTAGCAAGAGACTTAAAAACGGAATTTGTGATTGACAGCGAACTTGATATTGACAACAGCTTAGTTTATGCAGATTTAAAAACCTTAACTGACGCTCAAAATCCAGATATTAAGACTGCTAGTATCAATCAAAAAATCTCGGAGCTCTTTTTAAAACAAACAAAAGGCGCAAGATATCCAACGGTATCACTAACCTCGGGATATAATTTTTCAAGATCAACCTCCCCTCCAACTGGTTTCGCTTTAAGATCAAATAATCATGGTTTAAATTATGGTTTAACTGCTTCCATTAATATATTTAACGGTTCGCAACAGAACAGATTAGAGAAAAATGCAAAACTCGAATTAGAAAATGCTGAATTTAATTTAGATCGTTCTAAACAAGATGTTGATGCCCAACTATTAACTGCTTATCAAAATTATCAAACTAATTTACAGCTTATCGGTCTAGAGCGCTCAAATGTAGCAGTCGCTAAAGAGAATTTAGATATTACCCTTGAGAAGTATAAATTAGGAAGTATTGTTCCTTTAGAGTTAAGAGAGGCACAAAGAAATTTTTTAAGTGCAACAGCTCGATTCTCTGATGCTTTGTATCAGACAAAAATTGCGGAAATAGCACTTAAGGAGATTGCAGGAAATATTAATCTTTAATTTTTAATAGTAGGTTAAAATAAAATTATCTTGTGATGTAAATGGTTTGAATTTATCTTTTTATATATTTGTTTACAACTAATCCATTTGAATGTCGTCCTTTAAGTACAAAAACGCTCTTTTGATTGATGATAATTTCATTGACAATATGATTAACCAGAAGATCCTAAATAATAGTGATTTCGCCGAAAATATTATTGTTAAGCAATCTTGTGAGTCAGCAATTAATTATCTACAAGAATTGGTGGATAACAATCAGGACTTACCTGAAGTCATTTTTTTAGATATCCGAATGCCAGTTAAAACTGGATTCGACTTTTTAGTCGAGTTCCAAGATATCCGATCTCCTAAAAAAGAAGATGTTAAAATTGTGATGCTTTCATCATCATTAGATCCTAGCGATCACAAGAAAGTGATTGAATTTAATAATGTAACTGATTTTTTGGGAAAACCACTTACCAGCGACTTATTAAAAGATTTATAAATGCTCTTAGTTGCTGATGGAGGCTCATCTAAGACCGACTGGATTTTACAACTTCCAGATAAATCTTTAGAAAGATTTCACACCAGTGGTCTAAATCCTTTTTTCTTATCGGAAAAAGATATTTTTAGAAACCTCCAGCAGTTTAAATCCTTCAATGATATTGCAGACAAGGTTAACGAAATTCATTTCTTTGGTGCCGGTTGCAGCAGCCCTGATAGAAGGGAGCTTGTATCAAATGCACTTACCTCAAGATTTAAAAATGCTTTTATTAGTGTAGAAAATGATTTGTTAGGATGCGCATTAGCGACTTGTAAAAAAAAACCAGGTTTCAGTTGTATTCTAGGTACCGAATCTAACATTTCATTTTTTGATGGAAACAACGTTTTATCTAATAAACATGGTTTAGGCTATATTTTGGGTGAAGAAGGTTCGGGAACTTATTTTGGAAAAACGCTCATTACTGATTTTTTATATCAAAGAGCTCCAGAAGAAATCATAGACTTATTAAAGAAAGAATTTCAGCTGAGTAAAGAAATTGTGATCAAAAATATTTATCAAAAACCAATGCCAAATTTTTACTTGGCATCTTTTGCTCAATTCATGAGTCAGCATCAAGAACATCCTTACATTCATCAAATTCTAGAAAATGGCTTCCATGATTTTATAAAAACACACATCCTATCCTATCCTAATTATAAGGATTTTTATTGTCATTTTGTAGGATCAATTGGATATCACTTTAAAAGCATTTTAGAAGAAACCTGCAGTCATTATGAAGTAAGTGTTGGAAAAGTTTTAGAAAAGCCAATCGAAGAATTATTTCAATTTATTAGGATTAGAGAGGGTTTTTAATCCCCTTTTAAATTAAAATTGTTTTTTAAATAAAAAACCCGCATTTTTAATTTCTTAAAAAACCTAACATACAGTTTTTTAGTATATTACAATACCTTTTTGGTACAGTGAGAAATCATTTTTATGATAAGAAAATTTATTTTAACCTTACTCTGTTCTCTTATTTTTATTACTGCTTTTTCTCAAGATCAGTCGAAATTAGTAACAGATGATCAATATAATAGCCTGCAAAAACTAGCTATAAGCTTTAAGAAAAATTCTGATCAAAATCGAGCTAAAGCTTTTTCATTAGCCAAAGAAAATAATTGGACTACTTTCAGGGTTGAAAGAGATGGAACTATTATTTCTCTTCAGGGCGTAGACGATTTAGGCTATCCCATTTATCTTACCACTTTTAACAACACCACCGCTGCTGCCACAACAAGAACCAATAGTATGTATCAAGGCGGGTCTTTAGGCCTATCTTTAAATGGTTCAAGTTCAAATCTAATAGGTAAAGTAGGTATTTGGGATGGCGGTTCTATTTTAAAGGAACATCAAGAGTTTACAGGTGGTAGAATCGTTCAGAAAGATTCTCCTTCTTCTTCAAGTGAACATTCTACTCACGTTGCTGGCACTATGATGGCTACAGGTATTTATCCTGTTGCAAGAGGCATGGCTTGGGGTTTACAAAAGCTCACCGCTTATGATTTTAATTCGGATCTATCAGAAATGACAACCGAGGCATCTGCGGGAATGTTGATATCAAATCACTCTTATGGTTATATCGCTGGATGGAATTATAACACGGATACAACTCCTGCAAGATGGGAATGGTATGGCTTGCCAACGGCAACAGAAGATTATAAATTTGGTTTCTATGACGAGACTACAAAAAGTTGGGATGTAATTTGTTACAATGCTCCTTATTATTTACCTGTAAAATCAGCAGGTAACAACAGAAGTGAAAATGGCCCTGCAGTAGGTACAGAATATTATGGATATACCAATGCTACTTCTACTGCAACGTTTATAAATAAAGGAGCAAGACCATCCGGAATAAGTAGCAATGATAGTTATGATATCATTAGTACGACAGGAACTGCAAAAAATATTTTATCGGTTGGTGCAATTTATGGTTTACCTTTTGGAGCCTCCGAGACTTCTCAAATTCAGATTGCTCCTTTTAGTAGTTGGGGTCCAACAGACGACGGACGTATTAAACCTGATATTGTTACTGACGGAATAAATTTAACATCTACAAGTAACACCGATACAAAAGGATATGCGGTATTATCAGGAACTTCAATGTCCTCCCCTAATGTCAGTGGTTCTTTAGTCTTATTGCAAGAATATTATTCCAAATTAAATGGAGGTGCTTTTATGCGTTCTGCAACTTTAAAAGGTTTAGCAATAGAAACAGCAGATGAAGCTGGCGTATCTAATGGTCCCGATTATATATTTGGATGGGGATTATTAAATACGGAAAGAGCCGCTACACTCATTAAACTAAATGGTACAAAATCATTAATATCTGAAAGAACATTAGCTCAAGGCGAAATTTATAATTTATCAGTAATTACTTCAGGATATGGCCCTTTGAAAGTAACGATTTGTTGGACCGACCCAGAAGGGACTCCTCCAGCTTCTGGCACTTTAAACAGTAGGGTACCACTATTGGTAAATGATCTTGATTTAAGATTAATAAAAGGAAATACAAATTTCTTTCCTTGGAAATTGGACCCAAATAATCCATCCTTGGCCGCTACTCAAGCCGATAATGTAGTTGATAATGTAGAACAAATAGCTATTCCAAATTCTGTACCCGGACAGGTTTATACAATCAGAGTTTCTCACAAAGGAACGCTGACTAAAGGTCCTCAAAACTATTCAATTATTGCTTCTGGAATTGGGGGTTTAGTTTATTGCGCTTCAGCACCATCATCAACTAATGATTCAAGAATCGATCAATTTGTACTTGGAAGCATTAATAACACCTTACCTAATAATTGTAGAGGATATTCTGATTTCACTAATATTTCAACGAATTTAGAAACTGGAAAAATTTATCCATTTACTTTAAAACTTGGCACTTGCGGCGCTAGTAATGATAAGGTAGCAAAATTATTTATTGACTGGAATTCGGATGGAGATTTTGAGGATAGCGGAGAGACAGTAGCAACATCTTCAGTTGAAAATGGAATCGCAACCTTTACAGGCAATATAGCTGTCCCAACTAATGTTATTACAGGAAATTCTTCCCTTTTAAGAGTGGTTCTTACTGAAACATCAACTAGTTCTAGTGTAACCCCATGTGGAACTTACACGAAAGGTGAAACACAGGATTACAAAATTAATTTTACTAAATCCGCTACTGATGTTGGCATTATTGCCATCAATAATATCACAGATAATCTTTGTATGTCTAACGCACAACAGGTTTCAGTTAAAATTAAAAATTTTGGAAGCTCAACAATTACAAATATTCCCTTAACACTAATTCTTACAAATAACAACACGGTAATTAAAACGATAACTGAAATTTATACACGCTCTTTACTCCCTAATTACGAAGATGATTTTGTGTTTTCAGAAGGTTTGAGTATACAATCTGGCAATCAGTATATTATTAATGTTAAAACCAACCTAAACTCAGATCCTATTATAGAAAATAATAGTATCACCAAAACATTCAATGTTATTGTTCCAACAGCGCCCACTTCTTTGTCCGCTACAGCTTGTGATAATGCTGCTGGTTTTTATCAATTAAACGGCGAAGGTGATGGCACTTTGTTCTGGTATACTTCGGCTAACGCTACCCTTCCAACTGCTATTGGTAACCATCCATTTTCAACAATTGCACCTTTAGCAAATAATACATTTTATGTAGGTTCTAATGATTTTAAAAGCTTCTTCGGACCAGTGAACAAATATGTTTATACAGGTGGTACTTACTCAGGAAACTTTGGTCCAAAACCAGAAATCTCAGTTGCTGCTCCCATGGTTTTAGACAGTGCACTTTTATATACCAGCAAAGGAGGGCAGTTAACATTCACGGTTGAAACTACGTCTGGGATAATTTTAAGTTCCGTCACAATCAACGTAAGTAAAAGTAAGACTACAGACGATGTAGTAAACGCAAATAGTCAAATTCTTGATGATCCAAATGACCAAGGAAAAATGTACAAAATTGGTCTAGAATTCCCTGCAGCAGGTACCTACAGGATTGGTATTGCCTACAACGGAGCAACAATTTTCAGAAGTAACTCAGGTGTCAGTAATCTTCCAATTATTTTAGGAACTAATTTAATAGTATTAAATGGCGCTTATTTTCCTAGTAGTACGCCTACCAATATTACCACTTCATATTATTATTTTTATAATATGCTTTTTAAATCTTTAGGTTGCTCAGATTATACTCGTAAGCCAGTTAAAATAAGTAAGCCCATAATTACGCAAGCTGGAACTGTTTTATCATCTAATTTTGATAAATCAAACCAATGGTACTTAAACGGAACTGTTATTGCTGGGGCAACTGAAAAAACTTTCACTCCATCAGGTTCAGGTGAATACCGTGTTGATATTACAAGTAGTTCTGGATGTATTAGCTCTTCAGACAATTTCAGTTATGTCTTATCTGCTATTAGACCTTCTGATCCATTAGAAATTGGTTTAAAAGTTTATCCAATTCCGTCAAACGGAATATTAAATTTGAATTTTGAAGCGATTAAGAAAGATGATATTAAGATTAGCTTCACCAATCTTATTGGGCAAGAAGTACTTAGTGAAAGCAAAAATAATTTTATTGGAAAGTTTTCAGAATCCCTTGATTTAAGAAATTTAAATGATGGCATTTACATTCTGAATTTAAAAATTGGATCTAAACTTTATACTCAAAAAATCACTTTAGGAAAATGATAAAAGGGGATTTGACTCCCCTTCCATTAGTATGTTCTTCAAAATTTCAGAACAGTATTAACCAAAACATTTAAAATTACTGATATCTGATTTATTGTACAATACCAACTTCGTGGTATTTTTAAAATTAAATTGGATTTATTTTATAGATCGTTTTGGACTTAAATTCCTCATTTGGGTTTAATAATGTGGTAGGAAAAATATCTTGATTAGGAGAATCAGGAAAATGCTGTGTTTCAAAACAGAAACCAAATCTAGACTGATAAAAATTCCCCGCTTTACCTTTATCTGACCCATTTAAATAATTTCCTGTATAAAACTGAATCGCTGGCTCCGTAGTAAAAACCTCTAATTTCAAACCTGATTTATCGCCCTCAGCTGAAGCTGCAAACGATAATCCCTTTCCTATTTTATTCAAACTATAGGCATGGTCATATCCTTTACCAATTACAAGTTGTTGATCCTTTTCTTCAATATCATTTCCTATTATTTTAGTTTTCGTAAAATCAAAAGGCGTCTGCTCTACATTTATCAATCCATTATTAGGGATACAAGCTTTATTAATGGGCGCATATTGATTTGCATTGATGTGTACATCATGATTTAATATGTCTGCTCTTCCTTCTCCGTTCAAATTAAAGTAAGTGTGATTTGTCAAATTAATCACTGTCTTTTTTGAAGAAGTTGCTTTATAATCAATGATCAACTCGTTATCATCATTCAACGAAAAGCTTACTGTACAATCCAAATCTCCAGGAAAGCCATCTTCTAGATCGGATATTTTCAAATTCAAAACTATAGACTGTTGGTGAACTTCAACTACATTCCAAACGCTATTATGGAAACCCTTGGAACCCCCATGAAGACAGTTTGAACCATTGTTAGGCTCTAATAAATATTCAAGGCCATCTAATGTAAATTTTGCATCTGCAATTCTATTTGCAAATCGTCCCACTGTTACTCCATAATACAATTCATCTGCATTTATATAGCTTTCTAAATCGTCAAAACCTAAAACAACGTCAATCAACTCCTTTCTACATGGGACCAAATAATGGGTTATTCTGGCTCCGTAATTACATATTCCAACTTTTAAACCATTGGCATTAAATAGAAAATGATGGTTAACCAGCTCACCATTTATAGTTTCCTCGAATGATTGCTTCATAATTTCTATGTTATTCATCAAACACTAATTTGTCTCCTGTAAAAATATAAATATCTACCAAAGCGCTAAATAAATATTTACCCTTATTATTTAACTTGAAACAGGATAGTTTACAAATAAATTGAATTTTAGATTAAGATTAAAATTCTGTTTCAATATATCCTGCCTTATAAACACATTTTAAACAGCAAAAAAAGTAGTTTTTATAACTTTAATAAAATATTATTTATTTCTAATGTTAATTTAATATTAAATTTTAGTTATCTTAGTATTAAACTAAATTCAATATGATGAGAAAGTTACGCTACACCCTTACCTTATTAGTTTGCTTTGGCTTTATAACACAAGCACAAGAGACTACGGTTTACTATCATAATAATAATGAAATAACAAAAAACACAGATAGTGCTACATATTATATGAAATTTAGCAAACTGGATAACGGATCATTTGCTTTCCAGAGCTATTGTATGGATAATATTTTGAAAGAAAAAGGTACTGTTCAGAATATTTCAACCTTGATAAAAGATGGAGAAATAACAACTTTTTATACTAACGGGAACATGATGGATAAGACAAACTTTATCGCAGGATTACCAGGCGGTATACAAATCCATTATTTTGCTGATGGAACAGTAAATTACAAGACCATGGTAAACTCAGCTGGTTACGGATTTACAAACCAAGCCGAAAGCGACACAAAATATTTATTTTGTGCTACTCCTGATCATCAGGTAATTTTAGAAGATGGAAATGGCTATTTTAAAGCCTATAATAATCAACTTGAAGTAACTCAAGAAGGCACTGTAATAAATACCTTTGCGGATGGAACTTGGAAAGGTTATGAAAATAACCAATTGGCTTTTATCGAAGTGTATAAGAACGGTGTATTAATAAAAGGAGAAAATTTCTCTTTAGATGGTAATATTTATCAGTATGCACAAAGAAACAGAAGACCTGAGCCAAAGGGCGGAATCAACAGTTTTTACAATTATATTGCTTCTTCTTTGCAAAGTGCCTCTGGCATTGATGCAAAAGTAATGATGAAATTTATTGTTGATCCTTCTGGAAATTTGAAGAATATAGAAGTTATAAATTCTTCTAACAAGAAGATAAATTCTTTAGCCATTTCTGCATTAAAGAATGCGCCTAAATGGAACCCAGCTTTAGAACAAGGTAAACCAATTCAGTTTGCTTATTATATGCCTATAAATATTAAAAATTAAGCTTTTGACATTTATAAAAATCTCTCAAACAAAAGAGCTCCTAGTTATAGCAGCTCTTTTTTATTATAAAATAAAAATTAGTTCACTTTCGTCACGTCACTAGCTCCGCTTGTATTGATGCTTTTTTTGATCGCCGCCCCTTTATAACTTACACCACTTGCGCCAGAGGCAGCAACTGTTATTGATTTTTCAGCATTAAACTCACCATCAGAACCTCCACTCATTTTAGCAACCAATTCACCTGCAATTAATCCAAATGCTTTAACGTCGCTGCCTCCGCTAGCTTGTATAGTAAAACTTGATGCGCTCCCCTTCAGATATATATCTGAACCTCCGCTACTTGCTACTTTTAAATCAGCAACAGCTAAATCTAATTTGACATCACTTCCACCTGAGGTTCTAATTAATAAGCTATTCATCTTGAATTGGTTTTTACCATAAATATCACTTCCTCCAGAGGCAATTAAACTATTTAAAGTCTTAAAAGAGATATATGCTTTTATATTATTATTTTTTCCAAAACTCCAGTTTCCCCAGCTAGATCCATTTTCAATTTCAAATTTTAAAGCGCCATCTGACGTCTTAGAAACTTTAACCTTTTCCATTAAATCCTTTGACCCCTTTAAAACTACTTTTTCTGAACCATTTTGAGTAAGGTATAAATCTATGCCTGAAGACACTATTATACCATTAAAATTATTTATGTTGATGGCTTTCTCAATTTCTTGAGCCATCAGAGTAGCTGCACTAACAAAAATCAAAAAGCAACTTAATACCGTTTTTAAAAGTTTAGGATTCATCATCATTAATTTATTTTTAGAGTTTAATTTCTAAGATTTGTTACATCTTGTTTCTATCAGACGCCTCCTGCTGGGAATAAGTTGCACCATCTACGAAAAAAATTATAGCTTTTAGGATAAATCACTAATTTTAAACAAAAAATTAGTTATGTCATCAAAGAAAGTACTCATCCTTAATCATATCCAAATTCAGCAAAAAATTAATCGAATTGCTTTTCAGATTCTAGAAGATAATTTCGACGAGAAGGAAATTATTATTGCTGGGGTAATTTCAAGAGGTTACCGTTTAGCCCAAAGAATTGAAACCGTACTTTCTCAAATATCAACTATTAAAATAAAGATGGTTAAAATTGAGCTCAATAAAGATAGTTCAAAATTAGAATCGGCAATTGATGTGCCTATTCAAGAATGCGAAAACAAAGTGATTATTTTAGTTGATGATGTATTGAATAGTGGTAGAACGATTGCTTATGGTTTAGGTGTATTCCTAAACATTCCTTTAAAGAAGTTGCGTTCTGTAGTTTTAATTAACCGCAGTCATAAGAATTTTCCAGTAGCAACAGACTTTGTAGGCCTAGAACTTTCTACTGTTTTAAAAGAACATGTATCGGTTGTTTTAGATGAAAATAATGAAGAAGATGCGGTTTATTTAATTTGATAGCGATTCGTTTTTCCGAATTGACCTAATCATTTAATTCTTCCAATGCTAGCATTAAAATATCAGCATTTAAATCCAACTCTTTTAATTTGATTCGAGCTTGTTCATAAAACGGTCTACGCTCTATCAATTTAGCCTCAATATATTCGATTAACTCTTCATAGCTTTTCCCTTTTACTAAAGGTCTTTCTACCCTAGCATTAATTAATCTATCAGCTAAAACCTTTATAGGCGAATCAATAAAAACTGTAATTCCGTTATCATTCATCCATTCCATATTATCAAAAAAACAAGGCGCTCCTCCCCCTGTAGCAATAATGACATCTTTTGCAAATGCAGCGTTTTGTAAAACGTCACGTTCTTTTTCTCTAAAACCTTGTTCACCTACTGCCGCAAAAAGCTGAGGAATGGGCATTTGATTTTGCAACTCTATCAGCTCATCTAAATCTATAAAGGGGCGGTTAAATTTATAAGCAACGCTTTTACCCAATTTACTTTTACCGCATCCCATAAAACCGATGAGAAATATTCTTTGATTTGAGATTTGAGACATCCTTAATATAATTTTACACGAGGATCTAAAACTGCATACAAGATATCAGCTAGAATATTAATGATTACAAAAATAAATGCGATGAATAAAATTGCGCCCATGATGACTGGTAAATCTGCGAGTTCTAGTGCATCTACTGTAGCTTTTCCTAATCCGTTGAAGCCAAAAATGTATTCTACAAAAAAGGAACCTGCCAATAGTGACGCAAACCAACCAGAAACAGCCGTAACGATAGGATTTAAAGCGTTTTTTAAGGCGTGTTTAAAAATGATTGCTTTTCTACCTAAACCTTTTGCTTTTGCTGTTCGGATGTAATCTTGCTGCATCACATCCAGCATTGCGCCTCTAGTTAATTGCATAATGATGGCTAAAGGACGAAGTCCTAATGTAACCATTGGTAAAATTAAGTTTTTCCAAACCAAAACTTCCCCATTAAAAGGATCATAATCATATAAACTTCCCGTCATGTTTAAGCCTGTATAATTGCTCAAAACAAAGCCAAATAACCATGCTATAATTATCCCAGCGAAAAATGATGGAGCCGATATTCCTAAAATTGAACCTGCAATTGCCGATTGATCTATCCAAGTGTCTTTATAAATAGCAGCAATAACTCCTAAAAATATACCCAAAATGGTAGCCATTAGCATCGCAGTAAATGCTAAAATCATCGTGTTAGGAACCGTCTCGGCTAAAATAGCCGTGACATCTCTTTTAGTTTGATAAGATTTTCTTAAGTAAGGAAATTTTAAAACTAAAGCTTGAGTTTGATTAATCTTAAATAATTTTTGATAATGATATTTCGCTTGGGAAGCAGAATCGGCACCATGAATAGCTATTGGTGAAAGGTCATCAATGTAATATAAAAACTGAACTGAAACTGGTTTATCTAAACCAAACTCTTTTCTAACAGCTTCTAAAGATTGTACATCCGAACGCTGTCCCTGGGTCATTCTAGCAGGATCAGCCGGCAAAATATTGAAAAGAAAAAAGATAACGACAACTACCCCAGCTAAAACCGCCACGCCATATAAAAGCTTTTGGAGTATGTATTTGATCATTCGCTTTTACTAAAATATGCTTTCGCTAATTGATTATAATCAGGCAAAGCCGATGATGGCCATTTCTTAATTACTACGCCATTTTTCAATAATATCAATCCAGGATTAGACCTCACCATACTTTTTAAAGGAACTCCATCTGCATAAAAAACCTCCATTAATAATTTTAAATTTTTTGAAAGTTTAGCTGCATCTTGAGCAGAGTTTGAAGTCAACAAAATTGTTCTAATATTAAAATTCTCTACCCCATTAATAGCTATCGCATTAATATCTCCTATAGCTTTTTGATTGGTTTTATCCAAATTCCAAGCTACTGCAACTAAATTATAATATGGATTATCTAGTATTTCCTGCGTGTAATTTACACCTTGCGAATCGTAAATATTTAAGTCCTTTATTTTAGGTTGATAACCTGCTTTCACCAATTTAGGTGCTGACGAGGAAATTAACTCCCAATCGTGATTTTCATAGATTTTTGTTTGCAGATATTCTTTATCTGTCATTTTTTTTTGTTCGCCAGTATTCTTGTTTTTTAAGGTATAAATAATGACATATTCATCTTGCGGCGCTCCTTCAGGGATTTTCATCGCATCAGGAATGCTGAGGCCAACTTTATAAGGTAAAAAATCTATAATTGGGAGAAAAGTATAAGTATACAATCCAAACAAAACAGTTAAAACAACCACTAAAGTACTGGTCAAAAACTGAACTGATTTATTAGAAGAAAGCGGATTTATATCATCCTTTTTAATAAAAATAAATATGATAAAGATTAATAGAACTAAGTCTTTACTAAAAGATTGCCATGGAGTTAATGGAATGGCATCACCAAAACAACCACACGTTTTTACAACATCAAAAAAGGCTGAATAGAAAGTTAAAAAAGTAAAAAAGACAATCAGTAAAAGTAATCCCCAAGCTACTTTTTTAGCATAAAAACCGGTGAGCAATAACACGCCAAAAATAACTTCTAAAGCACATAAGGATATGGATAAGAAAACAGCAAACTGATTTAGGAAAATTAGATGAAAAACCTCGAAATATTCTTCCAACTTGTACGAAAAACCAAGCGGATCATTTAATTTAATTAGTCCCGAAAAAATAAAAAGTAAGCCAACTAAAATTCTGGCTAACCAAAGTAGGATGTTATTTCTTTTCTGCATAACTTAAAATCAGGAAACACCCAGTTTAATTAAAGCAAATATAGCGTAGTTCATCATATCTTGATAATTTCCCTTTACTCCTTCTGAGGCTAAAGTTTTTCCTTTATTATCTTCTATCTGTTTAACTCTTAAAATCTTCATCAAAATCAAATCCGTTAAAGAGCTTACTCTCATATCTCTCCAAACTTCGCCATAATCATGATTTTTAGCAAACATCAACTCTTTTGCTTCATTAACCTTCACATCAAACTCTACTCCAATTTCATCTGCATTTAATTCTTGCGGGGCACTTTCATCTAATTCTAACTGCATCATAGCAATGACACAATAGTTAATTATCCCGATGTATTCACCGATAATATCATCACCCACCTTGCTTACTTTCTTATCTTCTAAGGTACGAATGCGTTGCGCCTTGATAAAAATTTGATCGGTAATGGAAGAAGGTCTTAAAATGCGCCAAGCCGTTCCATAATCTTTGGTTTTCTTGATGAAGAGGTCTTTACAAACCTTAATAATCGCATCGTATTCTGAAGAAGTGTTGTTTGCCAAAGCTGATAAAATGTTTACCCTGATGATTACAGGATATATGAATTAATGCCTAATTTGCGTCAATTATGACGGCTAAAGATACATTTTTTCAGATAAAAGAGACATTAAATATAGATGGTAAAATCATAGATTTGACCCAACCTAAGGTGATGGGGATTTTAAATATCACACCCGACTCCTTTTTTGAAGGTAGCAGAGTAAATAGCGAGAAAGAGATTCTTGCACAAGCGGAAAAAATGATTGATGAAGGTGCTGACTTTCTGGATTTAGGAGCTTATTCTAGTCGACCAGGTGCGGATGATATTTCTGAAAAGGAAGAAATTAATCGTTTAATCCCATGTGTTAAATTAATATCAAAGGAATTTCCCAAAGCCATTTTATCAGTAGATACTTTTAGAGCTAAAGTTGCAGCGCAGGCTATAGAAAATGGAGCGCATATCATTAATGATATTTCTGGAGGAAATTTGGATGATCAGATGTTTGAAACTGTTGCGAAATTGAAAGTCCCTTACATTTTGATGCATATGAAAGGCACACCGCAAACCATGAAAGACTTGAATCAATATGAAAATATGATGCAGGAAATATCTTTTTATTTCTCTGAAAAAATTTCACAACTAAAAGCATTAGGAGTTAATGACATCATCGTTGATCCAGGTTTTGGCTTCGCTAAAAATATTGCTCAGAATTATGAACTTTTAAATCATTTTGATGAATTCAGGATGTTAGGCTATCCTGTTTTAGCCGGACTTTCCAGAAAATCAATGATTTGGAAAAAATTAAATATCACTGCTAATGATGCATTAAATGGTACAACAATTCTAAATACCATTGCGTTACAAAATGGCGCAAGTATTTTGCGAGTACACGACGTGAAAGAAGCGAAAGAATGCATTAAAATTTTAGACCTTTTAAAATCGCATAGTAATTAAACAAATTGTTTTCACTATTTTAGAATGATGGATTTTTTAGATTTTAGCTTTCTTAAACTTTCGGTATTAGATATTATAGACATGCTACTTGTAGCAGTCATTATCTATTATATCTATAATCTAATCAGAGGGACTATTGCGGTTAATATCTTTATAGGTTTCATACTTATTTATATTCTTTATTTCGTTACCGATGCTTTGCATATGAAATTGCTTTCGGGTATTTTAGGCAGTTTCGTAAGTGTTGGTTTTATTGCCTTGATTGTCGTTTTTCAACAGGAAATCCGTCGTTTTTTACTCACCATTGGAAAAAATATCTCCTTAAAAAATCAGACCTGGTTAAAGTTTATTTTCAGAAAAGAAGAGTTGGAAAAGAATAATATGGCTAAAATTAAGCCGATTATAGATGCTTGTAAAACGATGAAAAAAACACGTACAGGTGCATTAATTGTCTTTGCCAAATATTTTGATCAGGATGCTTTTGTAAATAGTGGCGAAATGATGGATGCCAAAATTTCGAAACGATTATTAGAAAGCATTTTCCAAAAACACAGTCCGCTACATGATGGTGCAGTAATCATTTCAGAAAACAAAGTAAAATCAGCCAGTTGCATTTTACCCCTAACAGAAAACGACAAACTTCCACCTCAGTTTGGTTTAAGACATCGAGCAGGAATTGGCGTGACCGAATCGAGCGATGCAACGGCTTTAATTGTATCTGAAGAAACAGGGGAAATTTCCTATGCACAGCAAGGCAGAGTAAAAATGAACATCAGTTTTACCGATTTGGAGCGATTACTGAATAAAGATTTCAGTTAACCCGTCAAAATATATTGGACTAATATTTGTTTACCATCGGAAAAAATTAAAATGAAAAATCACTTTATTATTGGCGACGTTCACGGTTGCTTTCATACACTTAAAAACCTTTTGGAACATTGGAAAGCAAATGAACATCAGCTGATTTTCGTGGGTGATTTGATTGATCACGGAAATAATAGCCCTCAAACAGTTGCCCTTATCCAAGATATTCAAAAGAAACATTCAGATACGATTATTTTAAGAGGAAATCACGAACAGCAATTCCAGCAACATTGTTTAAATGAATTTAATGAGGATTGGTACGAGAAATCTGGTGAACGTACTTTTAGTCAGTATTTAATACATAACCGATTGGTGGATAAAGACGCAGAGTGGTTTTCGGATTTTCCTTTATATTATGAAACCCCAAATTTATTAATTTCCCACGCTGGAGTTTGTGATACGGATGATCCTTTTAACGCAGAAAGCTTGGATGGGGTGGTATGGCATCGTAATAAAATTAAAAGATTAGACCAATTACAAGTTTATGGGCATACTCCGCAAGATGAAGCAATTTTTGATGCTGAGGTAAATGCTATAAATATTGATACTGGAGCTTATAAGGCTAATAAACTAACCGCTTTATTGGTGAAAAATGATGGAAGTATTTTGGAAATGATTGATGAATCAACCCATGAAGAAGATATTCCGAAGGAGAAAGAGGAAGAGATAATATAAAACCTCTTCCTCTTTTTATTAATTTCTTTATTAATAATATGAGGCTATTAATCTATTTTAGAAACGTTCCCTGAACCTACTTTGTTAATCGAAACATTCGGATCTCCAATATATTTTATAGATCCAGACCCAAAAACTGAAGCATTTAAATCTTTTTGAGCGCTAATGTAAACATTCCCAGAACCAGCAACTTTAATATTCCCAGTTTCAGTTGCTAATTTTTTTGCTTTTACATCTCCTGAACCAGAAACTACAATATTCACAGAACCAGTTTTCCCTGACAGGTTAACATTACCCGATCCACTTAATGCAACCGCAGTATTTTGGGTATCAACATCGGCATTTATTTCTCCAGAACCGCTTAACTGAATATCAGCACTGGCCGAATTCATGACGCCATCCAAATTTAAAATTCCTGAACCTGATAACATTAAACCGTCTAAACGTTTAGCAGTAATATTAATGGTTACTTTTTTACCTACTGAATTCCAGCTACTCCTGTTTCTTTTTGTTCGGATTCTTAAAACACCATTTTCAACAACAGTTTCAATTTTGTTGATATCTTCAGCGTCACCCTGAATACTTAAACTTTCTTCTTCTCCCATCATCACATTTACGGTATAAGATCCACTGGAAGAAATCGCATGAAAATTTTTGACATCGCGTGTTTCAGACTGTTGATGTAGAGATTGGCAAACTTCAACTACACAAGCTTTTGAATTTGTGGTATTTGCTGCTAATAAAGCGCTTATACCTAAGGAAAGGATGAATGATTTCATGTGTTTATGTTTTTATGTTTTTATTAATAGACGACAGAACTTTAGAAACGTTGCATCATCAATTAATAATTTTAACATCAACATAAAAATTACGATCTACTTTAATGTCGTTTAAACTTGTAGCAGTCTTTAGAACCTTCCAAATGTGAGTAGGATAAACAAAAACTTTTTGACCATCTAAACGGACAGGCATCGCGAAATCCTTTACATCTGTTCTCCATCTCATTAGAATTTGATTGCCTTCTTGTTTAAATTCTAAAACTGGAATATTTTTATATCTCAAGTATTGGTCAAAAACTGGCGTAAAATTTATTCCAGATTGTTGATTAATATAATTTACAACTTGGGTAGTTGTGGTCGTCTTTTTTCCGAATGTAGTATTCAATCCTGTTAAAATTGAGCGCCACTTTTCATCATTATTAATAATTTGTCTGATGGTATGCAATAGGTTAGCCCCTTTATCATACATATCTCCAGAACCTTCCTTGTTCACTCCATAAATTCCAATAATAGGTCCGTCTAGCTGAATATTTTTTCTCTGACCAATCACATAATCAGCACCCGCTTCTTTTCCGTAAAAGTATTCGACAAATAAGTTTTCAGAATAGGTGGTGAAACTTTCATGAATCCACATATCGGCAATGTCTTTTGAGGTAATGTTATTACCAAACCATTCGTGACCACTTTCATGAATAATGATAACATCCCATTTCATCCCCCAACCTGTTGCGGACCTGTCCCTACCTAAATATCCATTTTGATATTTGTTTCCATAAGCTACCGCACTTTGGTGTTCCATTCCTAAATGTGGCGTTTCCACCAATTTGTAACCATCCTTATAAAAAGGATAAGGACCAAACCAATGCTCAAAAGCTTTTAACATTCGGGGTACATCTCTATTAAATTGAGTTTTTGCTTTCTCTAAATTCTCAGGTAAAACATAAAAATCCATACTTAAATTGCCTTTCAGCCCTTTATAAGTATCAGAAAAATGAGCGTAATTTGCAGCGTTTACCGCGATATCATAATTATTAATTGGATTTACCACTTTCCAATCGTAACGAGTATAGCCATTTTTTAAATCTGTTGTTCCCACTAATCTTCCGTTAGAAACATCCATGATATCATTTGGAACGCTGATGCTGATTAAAGCACTATCTACTTCGTCAGCTTGCTGATCTTTAGTGGGCCACCAAATACTTGCCCCAACACCTTGGCAAGCTGTGGCAATCCAATCCTTATCCCCATCATGCTTAGCAAATACAAAACCACCATCCCAAGGCGCTCTTTTGGCAACTGTTGGTTTTCCAGAATAAAAAACCTGAAAACTATCTTGTTTTCCTTCCAGGATTTCTTGCGGGAATGTTAGGAAAACGGCGTTAAATTCTCTCTTTCCGCTTAACTCCTTTCCATGATAAATGATTTTATCAATGTTTAAATTGTCAAATAAATCAAACTGTAAGGTTTTGAAATTGTTAGTCGCCGTAAATTTGAAAACTACGCTTCCGCTGATGAATCTATCATTTGGGTTTACTTTAACATCCAAATGGTAAAAATTGATATCATAACAAGTACGATAGGGTGAGGTTAAACTTCCTCTCAAAGAATCGGATTTAGTAAAAATTTCCTTTTTTTTCATTAACTGAGCGCAACTAGAAAAAGCTGCACTCATTAATAAAATAATAATGGCTGATGAGATGAGTCTATTCATCGATATAATTTCTATTTCAGTACGTCAAACGTGATCACGCTATTATTAAAAACTTTTTGTGTTGCCTTTTGGAAATCACTCGCATTTGCTTTGTAAATATTTGGCACAAATGTCTGCGGATTTCTTTGGATCAACGGGAACCAAGTACACTGAATTTGAACCATAATGCGGTGCCCCTTTTTGAAAGTGTGCAATACATCCTGCATCGGAATTTCAATTTTTGTTTCTTGATTTGCCACCATAGGTTCAGGTTTTTCGAAACCATCTCTAAAACGAGCTGGCATTACTTCCGAACGTACCATTTGCCAATAGTTACTTAACGTGATATTTTTATTTGGCATATACTCGTTGTTTGGCTCGTTAGCTGGATAAACATCAATCAATTTTACCACCCAATCGGCATCAGTTCCTGTGGTGCTGACTTCTAATTTAGCTAGAATTTCTCCTCCTAGGGTGATGTCATTGTCCAAAACATCGGTTTGATAAACCAAAACATCTGGTCTTCGACCTGCAAATCGCTGATCTTCGCTCATATAATTAAATGGCGTAAAACCTGTAGATGTGGATAAATCATTGGTATAAGGAACTGGATTCATGGGATCACTTTCAAAAGATCTTGCGCCATATTCCATGGTAGAAACCTCAGATAAACCTCCTTTTAAATTTAAGGAGTAAGTTTTCTTTACCACATTTTTAGCTGGCCATTGATCAAATTGTTCCCATTGTTTCTTACCTGTGTCAAACATGTAAGCTTCTGGTAATCCTGAGTTTTTATCGCCATTTCCTTTTAAGAAATGATAAAAGAACTTTGCCTCGATATTTCTTTGATAAAAGGTAGCCACACTATCGCCGAAATAAATATCGTTATGCATGGTGTGACCAGTTTCTCGGCTCCATCTACCATGGCCAAAAGGTCCTTCAACAATAGTATTATAAGTATTTGGACTATTTTTTTCAATGGTTTTGTAAATGGCTAACGGACCACGTAAATCCTCAGCATCAAACCAACCACCTACTGTCATTACTGCAGGCATCACATTTTTCAAATGAGGTAAAAGATTACGCTTTTGCCAAAATTCATCATAGTTAGGATGATTCACCGTTTCTTGCCAGAAGAAATTGTCGCTATAATATTTATCTGCGTTTTTCAATGGACCTAAATCCATCCCAAACTGATAACCATCTTTGGTTCCCATATCAATCATCTTATACCAAGGCTCTGCAGTTGGAGCTGTTTTTTGAACGCCAAAAACTGGGAATGTTGCGATATATGCTTGAATAAATGCTCCATTATGGTGAAAATCATCAAACCAAAAATCAGAAATTGGTGCTTGCGGCGAAGAGGCTTTTAAAGCTGGGTGATTAGCCGTTAAACCTGCTGCAGTATAGAAACCAGGATAAGAAATCCCCCATTGACCAACTTTTCCGTTGCTCTCTTTTAGATTTTTAACTAGCCAATCCACAGTATCGTAAGTATCAGAACCTTCATCAACATCGGTTTTCGATTTTTTATTATCAATCACCGGAGTCATGTTTGTCCATTGTCCTTCACTCATCCAACGACCTCGCACATCTTCATAAACAAAAATGTATTTATCTTTCATCATCGTTTCGGATGGACCTAAACTTGATTTGAATTTATCTTCGCCGTAAGGTGCAACGCTATAGCAGGTACGTTGCATCATCACTGGATATTTGTTGGTCGCGGAAGCATCTTTAGGAATATAAATGGATGCGAAAAGTTTCACCCCATCTCGCATGGTAATATACTTTTCTACTTTGCTATAATTCTGCTTAACAAAATCTGAATTGTTCTGCGCAGAAGAAAATAGGGGCAAAACAAATAAAATAAGGAGATATAGAGTTCTTTTCATTTGATTAGGGATTGATTAAAAAACTAAGATAGGAAACATCAGATAAAAAAACCTGATATAACGGTTATGCTATATAATATTTACAAAATGAATAAACCTTTAAATCATTAATCTGCCGCTTTAAAGCAAAAATCTATCGTAAAAACTTAAAAAAGGTTAATTATTGTTAAAATAAGGATTTATATTTTTGAAATAAAAATATAATTACCATCTTCACCTAAAGATTTAGTTGATTTTAACTACCTATGAAAAAAATAATATTACTCACTATCAGCCTTTTATCGCTGTGTCAAATCCTGAAAGCCCAACAAACACAAATTAAAGGAACTGTTATCGACAGTTCGGCAAATGTGAAATTGACCAATGCTTCTATTAGCATTTTAAGAGCTCAGGATTCTATCCTAGTTAAATTTACTCGAGCTACTACAAACGGTGAATTTAATTTTCAAAATCTTAAAAGCGGCAATTATTTATTGATGATTACCTATCCAGATTATGCCGACTATATGGACCCTTTTTCTTTAAAAGACAAGGAGAAAAGAGAGGTTGGGAAAATTGAGATGATTTTAAAAGCTCGTTTATTACAAGAAGTCATCTTTAAAGGGGAAGCAGTTCAAGTGAGAATGAAAGGCGACACCACTGAATTCGATGCCAAAACCTTTAAAGTACAACCCAATGCAAAAGTGGAAGATTTACTAAAACAGCTTCCAGGTATACAGGTAGATAAAGACGGTAAAATCACTGCTCAAGGACAAACTGTAAATAGAGTACTGGTAGATGGCGAAGAATTTTTTGGAGACGACCCAACCTTGGTGACTAAAAATATCCGCTCAGATATGGTGGATAAAGTGCAACTTTATGATGATAAAAGCGAAAATGCCAAATTCACCGGGATAGATGACGGCGTAAAAAATAAAACCATCAACCTCAAATTAAAAGACGATAAAAAGAAAGGCTACTTCGGAAAACTAGACTTGGGAAAAGGGAATGGAGATTATTATAGTACTCAAGGATTATTCAACCTATTTGATAATAAAAAGAAATTATCGCTGTACAGCACCATTGGAAACACTAAAAGAACTGGTCTTGATTGGCAATCATCTCAGAAATATGGCTTAATGAATAACAATATTGAGATTGGTGACGATGGCGGTGTAAGTATTTTTTTTAATGACTATGATCAATTTTCTGGGGAGAATTTTAGAGGTGAAGGAATACCGAAAATAATAAATACTGGTCTCCATTTCGAGAATAAATGGAAGGAAGATAAACACGCATTAAATTTCGATTTTAAATACGGCAAACTAGATAATGCGGGTTTTAGAAACAGCATCGTTCAGAATAATTTACCGACTAACTTATTGACCAATAATTCGAACAAAGGTTTTAATAATGTCTTGGATCAAAAAAAAGGAAGTATAAGCTATAATTTCAAAATTGATTCTACCTCGAATATCAAAATAGGTTTTGACCAAACATTGAAAACCAATAACGATGCTAACAATACCATTACCTCAGGTTTCAAGGATAATTTGACAAAAATCAATTCTGGGATTAGAAATTATAGCCAATCACAAGATGATTCCAAACAAAATTCAAGTTTGTTTTATGGTAAAAAGTTTAAAAAAGTAGGTAGAACCTTAACTTTTAGGTTTAACCAATCTCATTTTAAGACGACTGCTAATGGTTTATTACAATCAACCAATACATTCTTTAATGCATCTAACGGAGCGGTAGATAGTGTAGATGTAATTGATCAATTAAAAAAGAATGCTAGTAATGGAGATTCGTACAAAACCAGTTTAACTTTTACAGAAAAGCTGGGGAAATTATTTGCCGTTACTGCCAACTATGATTACGCCGATGCAAAAACAAATTCTGATTTAAAGTCTTTAAACGCTGATAATAACGGTAATTATGCTATTGTAGATCCAGCTTATACCAATAATTTAGATTATAATGTCAATACCAATCAAGGTGGGTTATCATTCAATTTCAAAAAAGATAAAACAAATATTACATTCGGTTCTAAAATCGCAAGATCAGATTTAAAGCAGAATAACCTCCTAAAAAGCACTTCCTTTTCCAGAAGTTTTACCAACTATTTACCAGCTGCTTCTTTCGAATATAAATTCTCTAAGCAAAGTGGATTAAGATTTAATTATAATGGTAGCACCAGCCAACCCACCGTGAATCAGTTACAACCCATTTTAGACAATAGCGATCCATTAAATATTACCCTTGGAAATCAAGCTTTAGGTCAAGCTTTTAATAATAGGTTCAACATCGGTTATAACTCTTATAAAGTATTATCAAACAGGTCTATTTATATGGGGGCTTCTTTTAGCTATGTTGGAAAAGCGATAGTAAATTCTGTCACTACCGATGAAGGCGGTAAAAGTATTCTTCGTTATATCAATTTAACAGATAAAAGACCTAATAATTTCTACCTGTATAGTGGTTACAATAAAAAACTAGGAAAAAGTAAATTAAATCTTAATGCAGGTCTTAATGCCAATGGAAATACTTATTACAGTATGATTAACAATAAAATTAACGAAACCAAAGGCTATACTTTATCTACTTCATTAGGTTTATCCAGCTATGAAAAAAAATATAATTTCTACATAAGTTTCCTGCCGGGATACAAAATTAACAAATCATCATTGCAACCCTTACAAAACGGAAATGGGATGACTTTTGAGTCAGATGGCGAATTCAAGTATAATTTACCGGGAAAAGTCACCATCAATCTAGATTATAATTACGAATTTCAGGAGAAGACAAGCTCCTTCAGTACAAATTTCGACCGCTTTACGGTAAACAGTTCCATTGATAAAAAATTCCTGAAAGACGACCAGCTTAAAGTGGTACTATCAGGTAATGATTTGTTAAACCAAAACGTTGGCTTTAATAGAAGTGTTTATGGGAACACCATCAGTCAGTCTAATTATAACACCATCCAAAGATATTTTATGCTTTCCTTGATATGGGATTTCGCAAAATTTGGAAAGTTAAAAAACTAAACACATGAAAAATAGCATCACTATCCTATCTATCCTTCTTTTATCAGGTGTAGATAAAGCATCGGCTCAATTTGCTCATTTCACCAATCATGGTGTGATCGAATTTGAGAAATCTGTTAACATGTTTGCCGTATTAAAACCTAAAGAGGGAGACGACAATGTTTTTCAAAAGGCTTATTACGAAAAATATAGATCATCACAACCGCAGTTCACAAAATTTAGATCGAAATTACTTTTTGATCAAAACAAAAGTTATTTCCAACCCAATCAGGAAGATAACGATAAATTTAAAGGCGGCTTTTGGGGTAGTGGAGGTAATCCAACACAGATAAATGAGGTGTTTACCAATTTAACTCAAGGTGTTTTTACCACTAAAAAAGCAGTTTTTGAAGATAATTTTATTGTGAAAGATAGTGTGAGAAAAATCGACTGGAAAATTACATCCGAGGTTCGCGAAATAGCAGGTTACAACTGCCGAAGGGCAAACGCCTTAATTATGGATTCGATTTATGTAGTGGCATTTTATACGGATGAAATCCCGGTTTCGGGCGGACCAGAGTCTTTTACCGGTTTACCCGGAATGATTTTAGGTATTGCCTTGCCTTATGAACATGTGACCTGGTTTGCCACCAAAGTAACGGATATGCCAGTGCCTGATAAAGATTTTGTGATCCCTATCAAAGGAAAACCAGCCACCTTAAAAAGTCTGAAAGAAATTATTTTACAAGCTGATGATTACTTTAAGGATAGTTTAAAGGCCTTTATGCTCTAATCAAAATTTTACCAACCTTTTAGTTTTAACCCCACATGAGCTGATCTACCGAGTAGATTAGCTTTTGTTCTTTTTGGACAATTGATAGGCCCAATAAATCAACAAAAATTGAAAGGGTAATCTGAGTAAAGAGAGGTAGAATAGCATCCCTCCTTTTGCATAGTTAGCTA
>JACMOI010000177.1 GCA_014378105.1 Pseudopedobacter sp. | reverse complement strand
CACCCACACTATATCGCCGCTCTCTTCTCGCATCACGGCATCATTTGGTAATGATATGACACCCTCATTTCCCTGATAAGGAAAACTTATGCTGGCTTGCATACCTGGCTGAAATTGTTGTTTAGAATTAGAGATTACTGCTCTAACTTTTAAAATCTGACTATTTCCATTAAACTGTGGGTCGATAAATGAAATTCGCGATTCAATTGGTTCATTTTCAAATCCATTTACACTTACTTTTATTTTTTTGCCTAATTGCGCATCTTTTATCTCTGATGGATATAAGTCAGCTTCCACCCATAATTGATTTAAGTTTTCGATTTTAAAAAGGGGAGAACCTTCCATTATATATTGACCTTCTGTTAAATTAATCTCGGTAATTAATCCACTTCCTGGAGCGTAAACCGTAATATGAGGATTCATATTACCACTTTTCCCTAATCGAGCAATTTGTTGTTTCGAATAACCATACAAACTCAATTTTTGAGCAGCAGCTTTTACCAGTTTTTGATAAATAGGTTCATTAGGAAAAGCTTCACTTTGCTTGTCATTCAGCAAATAATCTTTCTGTAAAGAAAGTAATTCTTCACTATAAATTAGGAACAATGCTTGCCCTTTATTTACTTTCACACCTGTTTCCTGCTCATAAAGTTGATCAACTCTTCCTGCAAACTTACTAGAAATTACTTGTGTGTTTTCGGGATTGGTTACTAAAACAGCATTCAGTAATTTGCTATCCGAAAAATTTTGTGTCCCAATTTCGATAGTTCTGATATTTCCCAACTGGATCTGAGTATCACTTAAAGTGAGACCCGCATCCTTATCTTGTGTTTTTACAGGCACCAAATCCATATTGCAAATAGGGCAACTACCAGGTTTATCCTCCATAATTTGGGGATGCATAGGGCAAGTATAATGCAAAGAAAAACGGGTAGTTGTTTTCTCTTTTTTATGCTCATTTTTACAGCTAGCGAAGCCAACTGTTAAAATCAGAAATAATATAAATTTTAAAGTCTTCATAACATCAATTGATTTGAATAAAACTTTCTGTATCTATTAAATAGGCTGCACTTTCAGCAATTTCATCTCCTTTTTGCAGCCCATTTATAATTTGAATTTGCTTTCCAACTGTAGCGCCTGTTTGTACAACTTTCGCAGTTAAAATATTTTGCTCCTTTATAAAAATAATGGATCTATTTCCCAACTTGTAAACGGAATTTGTAGGAACCCATAAACCCTGAATTGCAGGGGAGATGTATTGCGCTTTTAAAAATTCGCCAATGTGGAATTGCTCCTGGTCATTATTTAGCGTTACCCTTACCAAAGTGTAAGGTTGTCCACCATCGTAATAAGGTTGGACTAAACTGATTTTCGTTTGAAGGGTGTCCCTTTTATAAATGATACCTATGGATTGATTGCTTTTTAAATGCTGTTGTTGATGCGCATCCACATAAAATATTCCCCATACTTGTTGTTGGTTGAATACTTTAAATAACATATCACCTGTTTTAATATATTGACCTTGCAAAAAAGCAATAGCATTTTGTGCATCATTAAACGTATTATCGGTCTTTTCATTTAGTCTTTTATCCATTACGGGGTCAACCACATAACCACTATAATTACTATAAATGGGGAGATGATAATTTACTTTTCCACTTTTAATAATCTGATTAATTTGTTGATTGTCAATACCTAATAATCGTATTTTTTCTTTTGCTCTTGTTAATAACGATGGGTCATCTTGTGCTTTTAAATACAATAACTCTTGTTGAGCGGCAGCTAAATCTGGACTATAAACCTCCATAATTTTTTGGCCTTTAACCACTTTCTGAAAATTGTACTTCACAAACATTCGCTCTATTCTTCCACCAAAACGGGCAGTAATGGTTTTAATTTGTCTCGTATCGTAACTTACTTTTCCATTTAACAGAATCGTGTCCGAAAGACTCAATTCTTGAGGATGAATGGTTTTGATGTTTGAGACAATAGACTCGTTGGTAGGCTTTATTAAATCTTTTAAATCAGCATCAACAGCTAAATGCACATCCTGATGGTTTAACCTCACTAAATCCATCCAACAAATAGGGCAGGTACCTGGGCCATCTTTAATTACCTGAGGGTGCATGGAGCAAGTGTATTTAACGACTCCTTTTTGCTTAGTTTTTCCAGTTTTTTTATCGGTATTGGATTGGCAACCCAATAGTAAAGTAGAAAGTATAAAACAACAAGCAATAAGAAGAAAAGTAGTTTTCTTTAGGCTTTTTACTCTTAACTTTTCACTTTGAACGCTTAGCGCCAAACTCTCTACTCTATTTCTCCACATTCTTTCCATATTCTGCTAGCATTTGATAATAGGTGTTTGATAAATCGAGCTCATCTAGTTGCGCTTCGTTTAAATCCTTCCAAGCATTTAATACAGTTAATAAATCGGCTTTATTTTCCTGATAGTTTAGGAGATTGACATCATAACTTTTTTGCAAAGCTGGGATAATCTTTTGCTCATATAAGTCTAGCTCCATTTTAATGTGCTTTAGATGTTCCTCCTGGGTCTTTATCATTCCAATATTATTAATGATGAAGCTTTCTTTTTGTTGTTGCATTGCTGCGGTCTCAAACTCATTTGATTTTAATTTAGATTGATAAGATTTGGCAGCCCACGGCGCAAAAGGAATACTAATACCTGCCATTAAACTAAATTGATTTGGCATAATGGTATTGTAGGTAATCATGTGGTTAAACTGTAAGCTAAACTCAGGTTTAGCATCAGCCGCAATCATTTTATTCTCTAATTGCAGACTTTTAATTTGCGCATCATATTGTTTACTTAAACTCCTTTTTTCACTGATTTCCTGTTCGTTAAGGGTATTTATTAAAGTGAAATCCATCGCTTTACTATCTAACTGAAAAGTGGTTTCAACATCTCGATTCATTAATGTATTCAGTTTAATTTTACCGATATTGATATTGGCATGCGTATCAGATATTTTATTTTGGAGTTGATAGATCTTAGCTTCCATCTGATAAATTTCTGCCAATTCAGCTTTGTTATAGGTGTACCTGATTTCAGATAGCTTCTTTAAATTCTTTAATATTTCAAGGTTTTGCTGATCAAATTGTAATTTTCTTTCGAGAACCAAAGTCTCGAAATAAATTGATCTGGCCATTGCCCTTAATTGATTAAAGTTTTCCGCCTTTCCCTCTTTGGTGATCGCAGCTTGTGCGGTGTAGAAGTTTTTGGTACTGTTAATCTTACTTTTATTCGGGAATTTTTGTTCGGCGGTGAGCATGAAAGAACCATCCTGCTGATTACCCGGTCTGGAGAAATTATTATAAGGAGTCATAAAACTAGCCACACCTACCATTGGCGCCATCCATGCACTGGCGCCATCAATTTTCGCATCCTGGCTCTTTATCTGCTGGTCATAAACCATTAACTCGGGATTAGATTTTTTGATTACTTGAATGAGGCTATCTAAACTAAGCTTTTCTTGAGCATAGGAAGCTGTAATACCCAAAAGCATCAGCGAAAGCGTAATAATATGTTTTTTAGTGTTTAACATCTAATACCTCCAGTTTTCCATATTTATTTAATTCATACTCTTTACTCATCAGAAAAATGAGCGGGGTAACCAATAAGATGTGAGTAGAAGAGGTAAGCACTCCGCCAATCATGGGAAGTACAATAGGTAACATGACATCGCTACCTACACCATTACTCCATAAAACGGGAATCAAACCGAATAAAGCCACACAAACCGTCATAATCTTTGGACGAAGTCTTTTGGCAGCACCCATGATCACATATTGTTTGATATCTTCTTTGGTGATGGTTTCTCTGGAGTTTCCCTTTTCTTTCACCAGCTGTTGCATCGCATCGTTTAAATAAATCACCATCACTACTCCGGTTTCCACTGCAATTCCGAATAAGGCTATAAAGCCTACCGCCACCGCAATGGAGAGGTTAACACCGTAGAAATAAACCATATAAGCACCTCCAATTAAAGCAAATGGTATAGTGATTAAACTTAAGAAAGCTTCTCTAGCAGATTTGAAAGCTAAATAAAGTGCTAAAAAGATAATGACCAATACTACTGGTAAAATAAGTAAGAGTGTTTTCTCTCCGCGGATTAAATTCTCATATTGTCCACTCCATTCTAAGAAATAGCCTTTCGGCAGATTGATTTCTCCATTTAGCTTTTTCATTGCTTCATCTACCGTAGTTCCTAAATCTCGATCCCGCACATTGAACATTACCGCACCACGAAGCAAAGCATTTTCTGAGGTAATCATTGGAGGTCCGTCCGCTAATTTGATTTCTACTACCGAAGAAAGCGGAATGGTGCCCGCATCTGGTGAATTGATAGGAATACGTTTCAGTTTCTCAATGCTATTTCTATAGTCTTGAGCCAAACGGACAGAAATATCAAATCTTTGTCTCCCTTCTACGGTATTTGCAAAAGGAAGTCCCCCAATAGCGGCCTCTACAGTGGCATTTACATCATCTATGTCTAATCCATATCTTGCTAATTCGTCTCTTTTAATTGTGATTTCCAAATATTTACCCCCAGTAACTGGTTCAACATATAAATCTTTCACCCCCGGAATTCCTTCTAATCTTGCTTTTATCTGGTCTTCAACCTTCGCAATTTCATTTAAATTTTGACCATATACCTTTACACCGACATCAGTTCTGATACCCGTTGATAACATATTGATACGATTGATAATGGGTTGCGTCCAACCGTTTACCACACCTGGAATTTGAAGTTTTCCATCCAATTCCTCTACGATTTTTTTCTTGGTCATCCCTGGTCTCCATTGGTCTTTTGGCTTTAACAGAATGATGGTTTCAATCATGCTGATAGGAGAGTTGTCTGTTGCGGTATTGGCTCTACCAGCTTTTCCTAATACTTTCTCGACTTCAGGAGTACTCTTGATGATTTTATCCTGCACTTGTAAAATCCTTTTAATTTCGCTGTTTGAAACATCAGGAAGCGTAACTGGCATAAAGAGAATAGACTGTTCGTCTAATGGTGGCATAAACTCTCTGCCTAGGCTAAATAACATCGGAATACTAATGATTAAGGCTAGTAGATTGATACCTAAAGTAGTTTTTCTGTACTTCAAACACTTCCTAATTAAAGGTTCGTAAATACGCTCTAAAAATCTGTTAATAGGATTATGATTATCTGACCGAAATCTTCCTTTCATAAAAAAAGAAATCATAACGGGAGCTAAAGTCACTACCAAAATGGCATCCACCAAAAGAATAAACGTTTTGGTATAAGCTAAGGGGTGAAATAATTTTCCTTCCTGCCCGGTTAATAAGAACACCGGTAAAAACGAAGTGATGATAATTATTGTAGAATAAAAAACTCCTCTAGAAACTTGCTGACAAGCCCTTTCGATAATAGATAAGCGTTCTTTTTCGTCTAGCTTAACGTAGCTATTATCGGATTTTCTTTTAAATATATTTTTCAATCTGCTCATTTCTCTTCCGATTTAGCGTTTAACTCAGCTTGTCTTATGGACAACTGTTTATATGAATTCTCCGACATGATAATCCCATTATCTACAATCACACCGATAGCTAATGCAATACCTGTAAGCGACATAATATTGGAACTGATATCAAATGCATTTAAGATGATAAAACTTGCAGCAATGGTAATTGGGATTTGGATGATGATACTGATGGCGCTTCTCCAATGCAAAAGAAAGATGATGACGATTAAAGAAACCACTATCATTTCTTCTATTAAAGTATGCTTAATACTATTGACGGATTCTTTGATTAAACCGCTTCTATCGTAAACGATATTAAATTTCACACCTTCAGGTAAGCCTTTGGCAACCTCTATCATTTTAGCTTTTACCCGGTCAATCACTTCATCAGCATTTTCACCGTATCGCATCACTACAATGCCACCCACTGCTTCTCCTGTTCCATTATAATCGAAAATACCTAACCTACTGTCACCCGCCATTTGCACTTGGGCAACATCCTTTACTTTTATAGGAATAGAATTATTGGTTTTAATGGGAAGATTTTCAATTTCCTGAATATTCTTTAGATAACCATCTGTTTTTATGATGTAGCCACGGTCACTTAATTCAAATTTCCTACCTCCAGCTTCGTTATTGTTACTTTTTATGGATTTCATCACATCAGAAATACCCAGTTTGAAATAACTTAATTTGTTAGGGTCAATAGTGATTTGATATTGTTTCTGAAATCCTCCGAATGAAGCAATTTCACTAACACCATCCACATTTTGCAAAGAAAATTTTACATACCAGTCCTGTATGGCTCTTTGCTCTCCTAAATCCATTCCGTTGGTTTCTAGCGTATACCATAAAACATGACCAACACCAGTTCCATCGGGTCCAAGAGTCGGTGAAACGTCAGTAGGTAATGTGTTTTTAACCGTACTTAATTTTTCTAAAACTCTAGACCTTGCCCAATAGGGGTCAACCCCATCTTTAAAAATGATATAAATAAAGCTCATTCCAAACATAGAATTGGCTCTAACATATTTGACCTTCGGAATGCCTTGCAGTCCAGTGACTAAGGGGTAAGTAATTTGATCCTCAATGATTTTTGGACTGCGACCTTGCCATTCTGTAAATACAATTACTTGATTTTCAGAAAGATCAGGTATGGCATCAATTTTATTATTTTGGATAGCGAAAACACCAAATCCAAAAAGAATAACTGCAATTAGCAGAACCATAAATCTATTGCGAAGTGATACGGATATCAGTTTCTCAATCATGAAATAAATAAATTAATAAGTGATTAGGCTTGAAAAAAAGCCTTTAATAGAACGCTGTTAGGAAAATAGGAGAATCCTAATCACGAAAGTTTTGAAGAAGGATGTATAATCCTTCTTTTAATATTGGAAAAAGTGAATTTTCACTATTTGAATCGTCTGAGTTATATTCGCCCTCAAGAGAGAAAGAGAATAAGGAAATAAAATAAGTTTTTAAAACAGCATAAGACTTCACTAAAATATTGTCTTCTTTTGCCTTTGTAATTTTTGTATCCGCCTTAGCGATAATTTGATGGTTTTGACAACAGTTTGAGTAAGATTTAATATTTGAAGTTTTACTTTCACAGTTTTTGATAACTGTATTCATCTTCATCAAACAATCTTTTTGATCTTGTTGTAGACTTACTTGTTGTAATTTTCCAGCGCAGTAATGCAAATTAACTGTTAACCCTGAAGAGGTGATGAACACCATCAGAGAAAGTAATAAGATCATAACTTGCTTTAAAAACTTCACGAAGTAAAATTAAACTAAAAAATGATTAACAACTAATTTCGAATGTTAAATAAAGGTAAAAACCTAATTAATTTAAAAAATTATAAATTTAATGTTAAATTAATGTTAACTTTCAAAGTTTGAATATTAAATCTAAAGGAGATAACTGTTAATTCTCCTTTTTATTGAAGATTATTTTTATAAAATGGCAATAGTAGATATCAATTCTGATGTTCAGAAAAACGATCTTATTTATTTAATTAGAAGAGTTAAAGCTTTACAAACTGACTTGGGAGCTTACATAGAACATTTCCATTACAGTGATGATATCATAATCGTAAAGTTAACCAATGGATTTATAAAGATTAACGAGTCGCTGTTATTAAAACATCAAGTGGGTCAAGATGAAGTTACTCAAAAAGAACTTTTGAAAATCGGAAATACCTTTATAAAAACGCTTTTATAGATTCTTTTTTCTTTTTTTATAGATAATTTCGACTATAAAGCAAAGAATAACAATACTTAATGAAATAATAATCCCAGTTGGATTTGTTTTGAATTGTTGAATAATTAAAACAATCATGGCTAAAAAGCATAGTAAACCTCCTGTAAGGGTAATAAATTTATTAGCATTGTAATCTTTATGGTTTTTAAATGCTACCAAATTTACCATAGCAAAAATCATTAAAAAGCCTACACTACCTGCGGTAGAGATACTTTTTAAATTAAGCGTATTTGCAATTAATAAGGTTGCGATTGCCGTAATCATTAAACCAATTGGTTGATTCCAAAAAATCCCTGTTAATGAATGCGGTAACTCATCATCTTCAGAAATTTCATAACTTACGCTACTGCCACCATAAAGTGTAGCATTAATGGCAGAGAAAGTGGAAATAAGTGCTGCAACGGTAATCACACTAAACCCTACCCGACCAAGCATTGGTTTTGCGGCCTCTGCTAAAACATAATCTTGAGCTTTGGCGATTTCGGCGAAAGGTAATGAACCAATAGTGATGATGGCGATGACGATGTATAGAATAATCACAATAATTACTGCTGTAAAATAGGCTCTTGGAATATTCTTTTTAGGATTCTCTATGTTTGGGGCGGCATTAGCAATGAGCTCAAAGCCCTCGTAAGCTACAAATATCACCATCCCCGCGGTAATCAATTGAAGTGGGGCTTCCCAGCTGCTTATTGCCAATTGACTTATATTCTTATTTCCAAAAAGGCCATATGCACCAATGAGTACAAAGGCGAAAAGGATGATTAGTTTGATGATAACCGCATAAGACTCTATTTTACTTACAACTTTAATGCTGTAATAGTTAATAGCTGTAGCTAAAATGATGATGGCACTTAAGTATATATGACTGTCTAATCCTTTTTGACTAGTAATTTCCCATAAGTTGGGAGCGTAGGACCCAAAAGCAGAAGCATATAGCGAAAGCATAATGATATAGCTTACCCATAATAAATTATTGATTCCTCCGCTAAAAATCCCTTTCCCAAAACCAGTATTGATAAACTTTACGGTACCACCCTTATCTGGTAAGGCGACAGAAAGTTTGGCATAACTGTAAGCAGTGAGCAAAGCAATAATCCCAGCAATTAAAAAGGAAAAGGGAGTTCCTCCTTTTCCTAATGATACTGCTAATCCTAATACGGCGAAAATACCCCCACCAACCATTCCTCCAATTCCAATTGAAATGGCATCTTTTAAAGATATTTTATCTGAATCGTTCAAAAAGACACTTTATAAAGTTTCTTTTAACCAATCAAAGAATTCTCTTTGCCAAACCAACGCATTCTGACCATTTAAAACCCAATGATTTTCTTCGGGGAAATACAAAAGTTTACTTTTAATGCCTTTTAGTTGTGCAGCCTGAAAAGCTTCTAAACCTTGTTCAACAGGTACTCGGTAATCAATTCCACCTTGAACAATCATAATTGGCGTATTCCAATTTTTCACAAATTCAACAGGATTAAAATTTTTATATGATTTTGGTGAATTCGCAGTCCAATAGTTTCCACCAATATCTTTATTTGCAAAAAACAACTCTTCTGTTGTACCGTACCAGCTTCTCAAATCAAATAAGCCTTCGTGAGCAATAAAAGTTTTAAACCTATTCTCATGAATGCCGGCTAGCATGTAAACAGAATATCCACCATAGCTTGCGCCAACACAACCTAATCTATTTTTATCTACATAAGGTTCTTTTGAAACTTCATCTATTGCTGATAAATAATCCTTAATCGCTTGACCACCCCAATCTCCACTGATTTCTCTATTCCATTCCACACCATGTCCTGGCATTCCTCTGCGGTTTGGTGCTACTATAATGTACCCTTGTGCTGCCATTAATTGAAAATTCCAACGTAATGAATAAAACTGCGAAAGGGCAGATTGCGGCCCACCTTGGCAGTATAAAAGGGTAGGATATTTTTTTGATGGATCAAATCCCGGAGGATAAATCACCCAAGTGAGCATGTCTTTTCCATCGGTAGTTTTAATGGTTTTTGCCTCAATTTCACTCATGGCAATTCCTGCATAAGCAGTCTTGTTTACAGTCGTTAGCGGAGAAACTTCTCCATTGTTTAAATCAACCTTAAAAAGTTCAGCTGCATGATTCATATCGGTTCTAGAAACAACCATCGTATTTCCAGCCTGTCCTATAATTCCATTGATATCCCAACGACCTTTAGTGACTTCTTTGATGTTATTTACTGAGTTTTTAGCTAAATCCTTTTCAAGAGAGATTTCATAAAGTTGCTCGGTTCCATTATCATAAGCTAAGAAATAGATTTTGCTGTAATCATTACTCCAAACAAAACTATTAACGGTCTCGTCCCAATCTTTTGTTAAATTATAGCATTGGTTTAATTTATAGTCATAAACTCTGATATCACTTTTATCCGATTCATAACCATCTTCTAACATACTTGTCCAAGCTAAACGAGAGCCATCTTTATTGTATGCTGGTTGCGTATCGTAGCCTACCATACCATCTGTTAGATTTAAAGTAAGCTTGTTTAGTAAATCATAATGATATAAATCGGTATTGGTACTTTGCGCATAATCCTTTCCATATTTCTTTTTAGAAACATATAGAATAGCTTTACTGTCTGGAGACCAAATCACATCTTCTAAACCACCAAAAGCTTTTTGAGGAGTGTCATAAGGTTCGTCTTTCATGATGTCGACGGCATTGCTGATTTTTCCATTGGCGTAGTCGGCAACAAATACATGTGAAAATTTCCCATCTTCCCAAGTATCCCAATGTCTGTAACTTAAATCTGTAAAGATGTATGCATTGGATTTTGGTAAGTCTTTATATTTTTCGTTAGCGATGTTTTTAATGATAGAAACATCTTTCGTAAAAAGAATATGTTTAGCATCTGGAGAGATCCTTACATTTTCTAAACCATCAGCGTAAGAGGTTAATTGTTTAGGATTTAAACCATTTTCATCCATCGTCCATAATTGGCCTTTATAACTGTAAATAATTGCTCCAGTTTTTTGGTTGATGCTGACTACAGATTCTCCTCCAGTAGCTTTTGTAATTTGTTTCGCCGTTCCACCTGTTAAAGGGATAGTATATAAATTTCTTTCAGTCTTATTAATTTCCTGATTATAGTAAGAAACACCATAAATTATATTTTTTTGATTTGGAGTAATGGTTTCGCCGCCAACTCGACCCAATTTCCAAAGCATTTCTGGAGTTAAATTTTTTTGAGCGTGGGCGTCATGAGTCCAAATAGCGAGAAATAGGAAAAATACTTTTTTCATTTTATTGAATTTAATTTTAGAAATTACGATTTGTTTCAGAAAATTTTTTGATTGATACAAGTTAAGCATAAAATTAATGCCAAATCTTTGATAGATAGATTGAAAAGTTATTTAGGAGCGGGTGGTTCAGATGGTAAGGATATATATAATCTTAAGGGAGTATTCATTTTAATTAACGCTATTTTAAAAAGTTATCTTATTGATTTTTATAAAAAGCACTGTTTTAGCTTTACCCTGATGAACCATAAAAGCAATTATTTTATGATTCATTAGTGTGTTATTTAAAAAATATATAAGAGATGATGATAGCAGCAATAATCCCTGCTAACTCAGCTAATAATGCTGCTGGTAATGCATGCCGAGTCTTCTTTATAGAAACTGATCCAAAATAAACTGCCAATACGTAAAAAGTAGTTTCTGTTGAGCCTTGAATGACACAAGCCACTCTAGATGGAAAACTGTCTGCGCCACTATTCTTCATCAATTCTACCATTAATCCTCTTGCACCACCTCCACTTAAAGGTTTCATAAATGCGACAGGTAAAGCAGGTACAAAAGAAGTATCCATTCCTAATAGCGCAAATAAACTTCCAATTCCTTGGGTTAAGAAATCTAAAACTCCTGAACCTCTCAAAACACCAATTGCTACCAATAAACCCACCAAATAAGGAATAATTTTTATGGCAACATCAAAACCTTCTTTAGCGCCATCAATAAACGTTTCGAATACATTTACCTTTTTAAATAGGGCCAGAGTGATGAAAGAGATGATGATGGTAAATAATAAAGTGTTCCCGAAAACATTAGACACTAATTCTATTTGCTCCTGAGAAATGGTGGTGAAATAGTAAAGCAAACCAAATATAAAAACAGCTATCGCTCCAAGATAAAGTAGGATAGTCTTTTGAAATAAATTTATTTTTTGATAGATAGACGTAGCTATTAATCCCACCAAAGTGGAAAAAAAAGTAGCAATCATACAAGGAACAAAAATATCAGAAGGATTAACTGCTCCGGAGGCTTTTCTAAATGCCATGATACTCGTAGGAATCAAGACTAAACTTGATGCGTTTAGTACCAAAAACATAATCTGCGCATTTGATGCTGTTTCTTTATTAGGATTCAATTCCTGCAACTCTTTCATGGCTTTTAGACCAAGAGGAGTAGCTGCGTTATCTAGTCCTAACATATTAGCCGAGAAATTCATCAAAATTGAACCAAAAGCAGGATGATTTTTAGGAATTTCTGGAAATATTTTATGAAAGAAAGGTCCAACTATCTTTGCAAAGATTTGAATCATTCCACCTTTCTCACCAATCTTCATAATACCCAACCAAAAGGTCATGATGCCCACCAATCCTAATGATAGTTCAGCAGCTGTTTTTGACATGTCGAAAGTGCTGTTCACCATAGTTTGAAAAATCGCATAATCCTGAAAGAAGATTAATTTGATTAATGCAACAACAAATGAAACTAAGAAAAAGGCAATCCAAACGTAGTTTAAAGCCATGCGGTTTAAATTTCTCTAAAGATTATAAAGATTTAATAAAAATCAAACTCTTATTCCTGATTTCCATTGATGAATAATTTCTTCTTCCTTATTTGTTATGACAATATCAGCAAGATTATTGAGAGAAAAGCTTGTTCGGACTGATAAGTTCGATGCATCAATATTTTCATAAGCTTCCATGGTGCTTAAATCTCCAATTTCTACCAATTCAAAACTTTTTTCTAAAACTCGATTCTCTTTTCTAAGGCTTTCAGTATAATTTAATCCTAAATCAACCTGAAAAGTTTTCTCCCCAACAGAGATCGTACAATTACATATTTTAAGATGTAATAAGTTTTGACTTTGAAAAGGAATCATTAAATAATTCATCAAATCTATTTCTTGATAAGATTTTAGCGAAATACTATAAAACGCTTCAAGCAATACATAAAAATTTAGTTTCCTGATTTCTTGCTTCTCGAAATCGTGAGCTAAAAAGCCGGACTCAACCAAAATTGTAGGGCAATATTTTTGAAAATGATCTCCAAAGGCTCTTGACTCGTAGTCATCTTTAAATTTTGCAACTTGATTTGGAATTAATTTTTGAAGTAAATGATTCATTCCTCCAATAATTTTCATGGCTTGTTCGCGGTTCCAGGTCACACTTAATTTATTATCAGAGGCTGGTGCTAATAATGAAATTCCTACGGGGATCTGATTAGGGGTACAATGCAAAGAACTTTGGTCATGAAGGTTGAATGCAAAATCTGGTTTAATATTCTCAAATGCTTTTTTTAAAATTCTAGCTTCTGGGCTTTGAAGAGAGATTAAATCTCTATTGATGTCTATTTTTTGTGCGTTTCTGCGAGTAAATACTTCTAAACCATCGGGATTAACAACAGGGATGAAAACAATATTTAACTTATTGAGTAAATGTTTAGCCATAGGTTTATCACTTTCAAAGAAATTTAATAAATCAAATATCGCTGCTGTTGCGGTAGGCTCATCTCCATGCATTTGGCTCCAAAGCATTAAAGTAGTTTTACCAGAGCCAATTTTGACCATTCTTATAGATCTACCTTCGAAAGATTGCCCCAAACTTACCCACTCTAAATGAGGGAAATCATTTTGAATAATATCATTAATGGTATTAAAATTAAAAGTTCTGTCTACAAGCTTTTTGTGACGATAGTTAGAATAGGATGTAGTTAGAATTTTGTCGTGAAGTTGCATGGCTAAAATTAAATCAAAATTTTCGGCAATAAAAAAAGCCTCCCGAATTTTCGGAAGGCTTTTTTGGGCTTTAAAATTACATAGCTTTAGTTGAATCCATCATTGTAGAATCCATCATGGTTGAATCCATCATTGAAGAATCAGACATAGTAGTTGAATCTGTAGCTTCTTCAGCTGGTTTGTTTGAGTTACAAGCTACAACAGATAATGAAATTGCTAAGGCAAAAAATCCAAATTTGAATAAATTTTTCATGTTAATTTTTTTCTTTTAATTATTGATTAATAAATTCTATAAAAACAAATGTAAAAATCTAATTCTTTTATTCTGCATTTTTATTAAAAAAACGATAATTATTCAATTTATTTGATAAATAAAACGGGTTTTTATTTAAAAAAAAGTATTATAATGTTTAATTAATCAATTTTTAAGAATTTAAATTTAATTTTCAATCCATTTATGATAACTTGATAAATAAAAACCATTTAATTAATCATTATAAGAATCAATAACTTTTTTAGTAATTTACTCAGTGGAAAAATTCATTTATATACTTATTCCTATTGCGTTTTTCTTATATAATGCTTACAACAATTATATAAAAGAGCAGCAAAAGTCTAGATCTAGATCACTTAAGCAACCAGAACAAAATAGTTCTGAAGCATTTCCTGATGATTTTGTAGGAGGGGAGATTAAAAAAGACTATACGGAAGGACACTTTCAGTCTACCAGTTTTTTAGATGATAAAAAGAAAGAGCTCCAAATGAGGAGGGAGGAAGTAAGGAACAAGCAAAAAGTAGCAAAAGAAGTAGTAAATGATTTTTACAATCCTGAAGAACCAGTAGAAGAAGTTTTAAAAGGAAGAGAAATTCATGCAAAACATCATCATGAATTTAAGTTTCCAGAAGAGGAGCAAAAAGAAAAAAGAATATTTGATTTAAGAGAAGCTATTATTCAACAAGCAATTATTAATAGACCTGATTATTAATAGATTAATTGGCAAAATTTAGTGGTGTTATATAAGTTAAATTAAATTTGCAGCAGGGTTTGTTTAAATAAATTATATCCCTATATTTGCACCTCAATTTTTATATACATAAATAAATTAATTAACAATGTACGCAATAGTAAATATAGCCGGACAGCAATTTAAAGTTGCTAAAGACCAGCATCTTTTTGTACACAGATTACAAGGTGATGAAGGCGCTAGTATTGAATTTGACAATGTTTTGTTAGTAGAAAACGAAGGTAAATTTACGGTAGGTACTCCTGCTGTCAAAGGTGCTAAAGTTTCAGCTAAGATCGTGTCTCATTTAAAAGGGGATAAAGTAATTATCTTCCATAAAAAAAGAAGAAAAGGATATAAAAAGAAAAACGGTCACCGTCAATCTTTTACCAAAATCCAGATCGATAGCATCTCAATTTAATTTTAACGTTAACATTAGCTAAGTTTTAGCAAAAAAGATATAGAACCATGGCACACAAAAAAGGAGCCGGTAGCTCGAATAACGGTAGAGAATCACAAAGTAAGCGTTTAGGGATCAAAATTTTTGGTGGACAAGCTGCAATTGCAGGGAATATTATTGTTCGTCAACGCGGCACTAAACACCATCCAGAGAAAAACGTAGGTATTGGTAAAGACCATACTTTGTTTGCTTTAATTGATGGTAAAGTTTCTTTCAGAAAAAAAGCAGATAACAAATCTTATGTTTCTGTAGTACCTTTCGATTTTTCTGCTACCGTAGCTGAAGACAAACCAGTTACAAAGAAAGTAGTAGCAAAAAAAGAGGTAAAAGTTAAAGAAGCTGCGCCTGCAGTAGAAGTTAAAGACGAGAAAAAAGAGCCTACAAAAAAAGCAGTAGTTAAGAAAGAAATTACCGCAAAAGAAAAAACTCCAGCAAAAAAGACTGCAGCAAAAAAAGAAGATAAAGGAGAATAATTTATTCTCAAATTATAAAAAAAGCGCTAAGTTCATCCTTAGGGCTTTTTTGTTTTTTACTAATTCTGATTGAAATATCAGTTATTTTGTAAAGAAATATGTTCCCCAGCTCTTATGATTGATTTTGAATCAATCTCATTTAATTCCTCAATTTTTCCAAGACAGCTAATACCTGACATTTTTAAAATAATTTCTTCAGTTGAAGGACTTGATGAACCATTAAAAATGATTCCTTTAATAGGAATATCACGATTTTTTAAAGCTTCTATTGAGAGTAAAGTGTGGTTAATACTACCTAAATAATTTTTTGAAACTAAAATAACCTCTGCGTTTAGTTTTTTAATTAAATCAATCATTAAATGATATTCATTCAATGGAACCATTAACCCACCAGCACCTTCAATTATTAGATGATTATCTGTTTCTGGACATTTAAATCTATTTAAATCAATTTCAACATTATCCAATTTTGCTGAATAGTGTGGAGAATAGGGTTGGGTTAAACGATATGCTTCAGGATGGAAAATTGATTTTTTATTGTTAATCAAATTTTTAACTTTAATTGTGTCAGAAAAATCTAAATCTCCCGATTGAATTGGTTTCCAATAATCAGCTTTAAGCTTTTCAACCAAAATGGCCGAAATCAACGTTTTTCCTATTTCCGTTCCAATTCCGGTAATAAAGTAAATTTTATTCATATCAATTTGCTTATATTTTTTAACAAATCTTCGATTTCAGTTTTCGAATTAAAACTGTGTAAACAAACTCTAATTCTTTCTTTTCCTTCTGGAACTGTAGGGCTCAATATAGCTCTAACATCAAACCCTAGCTCTTGCATTTTTAATGAAATCGATTTACACTTTTCATTGCCTGGAATGATGATGGATTGAATTGCACTATCAGTTGAATCTATTTCTTTCAAAATTTCAAAACTTTTTAGCTTAAAATAATTAATATTATTTTTCAATTTTGATAAGCTAATTTTATCGTTTTCTAGCTCTTGATGAGCAAATTTCACACAAACCAAGTTATGGTACGGAAGGGCGGTAGTATATATAAATGATCGGCAAAAGTTGATTAAAAAAGTTTGAAGTTGTTCACTACCCAATATAATTCCACCATGACAACCTATTGCTTTCCCAAAGGTGTGAACTCTTGCAAAAATTTCTTTTTCAAGATTTAACTGATTAACTAATCCTTTTCCAGTTTCACCCATTACTCCCGTAGCATGTGCTTCATCTACAATTAAATGTGCATTATATTTTTTAGCTAAGTTTAGAATTTCAATTAATGGAGCTTGATCTCCATCCATAGAAAAAACACTTTCGGTAACAATGAAAATATTTCCTCTGCTATTTCTTAATTTTTCTTCGAGACTTTCTAAATCATTATGCTTAAAGATGTACTTATTGGCATTACTTAAGCGGGCACCATCAATTAAACTCGCATGTATCAATTCATCGGTAATAACGGTATCTCCTCTTTGAGCGATACAGGACAATAGGCCAACATTTGCATCATATCCTGAATTGAAAATCAATCCAGCTTCAGCTTGATAAAATTTTGCTAATTCAATTTCTAAATCTTCGACAAAAGCATTGTTACCAGATAATAGTCTTGATCCGGTTGCGCCAATAGAATAATTTTCATTTTGTGCGATGAAGTGATTAATGTTTTTCTTTAAAGAGACTGACCTGGCAAAGCCGAGATAATCATTAGAAGAGAAATCAATTAAACCAGATAAGTTTTTTAAACTTCTTAACGAATCAGATTTTATTCTTTGATTAATTTTATTTACTAGAAATTCTTCCAATTTTTTATTTTTTTGTAAAAATAAAAAAAGCCTCGAAAATTGAGGCTTTTTTGAATCTTTTAAATTGAGTTTGATTATTTCAACTAGCTATTATTTTTTAAGATATCAGAGGATTAAATCTTTTTCAATTTACTCCAAAAATTTGCGTTAATAATGGATTTATAATATAAGTAGTTTCTTTCGTTTTATGTCTAGAAGATATTTTGAATAGAAGAATTAATTTTTATCATTCTTTAATTGACTGATAGAGCGTTGCATTTGAGACATCATAGTTGTTAAACTTTCCATAGTTGGCTCTGGTGTAGGTTGTGGCAATTCTGTCGAAATAAATGCTTTTGCTTTCCAAATCTCAATAATATCATCAACACCAACATAATAAGGGTCATAAACAGTATTATCTGAAACTAATTTGATTCCTTTATCAACCCTTAATTTAGTTCCTATTCTTTTATAAACAATACCTTCGTTTCTGCTAATTACTACGACAGTTTCTCCAACTTTTAAATCATTCCAATTTTCTACATATTCAGAAATAATGATGGCTCCACTAGGTAATGGAAGCATGGAGTCACCTTTTACTTCAAAAGCCCTAAAAGTTCCTTGTTTAAATATCGGTAATGAGAATTTAGGTAAAGTACTCACATACTCAGGGTCGCTATAACCGTTTAAATAGCCAGCGCTAGCTTTTACAGGAACTAACTCTATGTTTTCATTATCGTCTTTATCAACCGTGATACTCAATACCCTAACATTTGACGCATCACCTTTAGGTTTAGGCTTCCATTGTGCATCAATCTTCTCATTGATTAGATCATCAATACTTAATTCAAAAAACTCAGCAAATTTTTTAAGTAGATCATATTTAGGTTCAGCTCTATCTTCTTCATAAGCGCCAACCAAAGATCTTTTAATCTCCATAGTGTCTGCAAATTGTTGCTGAGTGAAACCTTGTTTCTTTCTTAGGTATTTAATGTTTTCGGATATTTTTCCCATTTTAAAAAAATATTTGTTTTTACTAAAATAATTAGTATTTTTATACTCATAAAATTAGCAATTTATTTTGAAACAAAAGAATAAAAAAATAAGAAGCTGATGGTTAATGAAATGAGTTTAATATAAGATACTATTTAGGACATGAAGAAATACGTTTTTATTATTACTGACCGAAACAGAAATAACTTGCATGTAGGTTTAAGTGCAAATATTGTGGGTACAATGAATTTTTATAGAAAAATGCCTAATCTTTTTTTTGATGCAGGCCAACAGCTCACTCGTTTAGTTTATTTCGAGGAGTTAAATACTGAAAATGAAGCTGAACAGAGGTTTAGATTTATAAATAGGTTTACTAGACCTCAAAAAGAAAAAATGATTAGATCTGTAAATTCAGATTGGATTGATTTAACGCCAGGTCTAAATTACGAACAGTTGAGAAGTAAGTCTTTTACTTCTCAATCAGTTTTAAGTTTTGCATAATCATAAATTGATATAAATACAAAGGCCATCGCAAATTTGCGATGGCCTTTGTACGAAATTGTAAATCTAAATTTATTTAGCCGGTATAAATTTGAGTGCTGCTGAATTAATACAATATCTTAAACCAGTAGGACCGGGGCCATCATTAAAAACATGACCTAAATGTAAACCTGTTTTTGCTTCAATAACTTCGTCTCTTGTCATTCCGTAGGAATTATCTTTAACCCATATTACTGATTTATCATCAGCGGGTTTTGTAAAACTAGGCCATCCTGTTCCAGAATCAAATTTATCATCTGAGCTGAATAACTTTTCACCAGTTGAAGCACTTACATAAATTCCTTTTTTATGATTATTATAATATGGATTTTTATAAGGTGGTTCAGTTCCCTCTTTGACCATTATTTCGTAAGAAATCGGACTTAGAATTTTCTTCCATTCTTCATCAGATTTTGATACTGGGAATTTGCCTTTCTTGGCACTAGAAATTAGTGCTTGGTTATTAGTATTATTGCTAGAAGTCTGACTACATGCAGCTAAAGCTGAAATAGAAAATACTGCAATTAAGATTAATGCTTTTCTCATGTTTTTATTAACGTTATTCATTGTTATTAAGTTTTTTAATTCTTAGTCTATTTGACTATTGTTTCCTTACAAATTACCAACCTGGTGAAAAAGCTAAACCAAATACAGGTTTAGAAATATCAGTTCTATTAAAGGGGAATGCTAAATAGGGTTCTAAAACAAAATATCCAAAAACATTTACTCTAGTTGATATTCCAGCACTTAAGGCAGGTACTTTTACATTACGACTATTTAGGGGAGGTGCCTTTTTAGTTAAGTCTATCCTATCTCCTTTATCCCAAGCTAATCCAGCATCAAAAAATAAGTTCAGCTCAGAGAATAAAAACTTTGATTCAATTACTGATAATTTTTTGGGACCCGTAAAAGGTAATCTAACCTCAAAATTAGCAACTGCTATTCTATTTCCGACTAATTGAGAGATACCAAATCCGTTTGATAGCGTAGTTTGACTACCATTTTTTCCGTAAAAGCTATTCGATTCGTAACCTCTGATTAAATAAGGGTAACCTATAAATAAGGGGTACAATTGATTGTTGGTATTTCCAATTCTTCCATATCCATATAATCTTCCTGCAAATGTAACCGGCTTTACTCTGACGTATTTTCTTAAATCAATGGTGGGGGCAGTGTACTGAAAAGTACCAAAATTTTGCTCTATTCCTATTCTATATCTGTAGCCATTTAGCGGAGAAGCAACACCTGAGAATGAATTATCTCCAACCAATGCTGTATTCAATTGAACGCTAGTGAATGGGATTAAAGAATATTTTCCGTAAGGATAAATACTTACATTATCATTATTGTATTCATCAATTGGGATTTTCTTTTTATTAACTAAATCAGGGTAGAAGGAGTTAGATAAATAGTAACTGCTATACCGATCAATTCGGTAAGAATACTTTGAGATTCCTGCTCCAAACTCTACTCTGGTGATTTTAGAGAATGGGTAAGAGGTAAATCCTTGTACAGACTCTTGAAAGATTCTTGTCACATCTGTAAATTGCTCATAAACATTGGTGTAAGTATTTCCATTTTTATCCGTTAAAGTTGCTTTTGGATTATAACCATAATTTAAAAACTGAAAAGGAATATGAGATAGTGAACCTCCCCAATTCCATCTGCTTTGTTGATTTACATAAGCAATTTGTCCACCAAAATCGTAAATTTCTCCATTTACAGCAGCAGCAGCATAAATTTGATTTCTACTTAAGATGTCACTAAATATTGCTTGAACACCACCAGATAAACCCGCTCCAAATCTGCTGGTAGATATTCCTGCACCACCAGTATTTGCAATATAATCAAGTTTAAACTTTGACTTAAATGGCGTTGATTTAATCGAATCTAAAGGCAAATCATCATAAGCTAAGAAGTTCTCAAGATTTTTATTGATGATATCTACCCCAACTGATTTTGGTGGAGGCAATATGGCTGCAGTAAGATCAATAGATTCTGGGTCTACCTGCTTACCCTTAAACTCAGATGTTTTAGCATTATAGAGTGTATATTTCTGAGAACGATAGTAGGAGTAAATCACATCACCTTCTTTTGAAATAGTCATAGCGGGAGAATTCTCTGTAATACCACTAATGCCTGTAAAGTAATCAGTTAATTGCTCAACTTTTCCACTGCCTAAATTATATCTATACATATTTCTAAATCCATCCTTATTGGATAAAAAATAGATTTCAGAATCTTTGGAAGCAAATAATGGATTAAAATTATTTGCGCCAGGAAAAATATTAACCTCTTTAATTGACTTTGAACTTAAGTCCATTATTGCCATGCCCATTGGAATAGCGGCAATAATATTATCATTTATGATGCTTGCTCTGTCTGTAGAGAAAACAATTTTCTTTCCGTCAGCAGAATATGAAGGCTGATAGTCTGTGTATTTGTCATTGGTAAGTTGAGTAAGATCACCAGAACTTGTGTTATAACTGAAAATATCGCTCTGTCCAAACTTCAAACCCGAAAAGGCAATATTATCACCGTCAGGAGACCAACTTAAATTTCCAAACTGCTCTACATCACCCATCCCTTTTTCAAGAATGGTTTTACCACTTTCTACATCAATAATAATTAGCTTATTTCTTCCTTCGCTAAAAACACTATATGCAAACTGTCTGCTAACTGGTGACCAAGCGCCAGAAGATTCAATAAAATTGAAATTATCAATATGACTGTTTTTTATTTGTGAGGACAGTTTTTTTATCGTTCGACCAGTAGATGCATCAGCTAAATAGAGATCTATAGAGAATAAATCTCTTTCTGATAAATAAGCTAAATATCTTCCATCAGGACTTATAGATGGAGCGACATTCATCCCACCACCATTAGTTTCGTCAACAATTTTTATTCCTATAGGAGTTTGAGTAGTATCTTTTAAATAGGGTAAGTAAGCATTTTCTAAAGAACTTTTCCATAAACTAGATAAAGTTTTGTCATCATAACCAAATTGCCTCCTAATAGCTATTTCGTAACCATATTTGGCTGTTGACTTAAAGAATGGGAAAATAGTAGTATCTCCATAAGTTGAGCCTATAAAAGCCCAAAATGCTTGTCCATAGCGATATGGAAAATATTTATTGTTGGTTGTTAAATCTTTTAAGGTAGGAATGTCTTTATTTAAAACTGCATCTCTCATCCACATTGCGGTATTGGCATCTACTTTACCTAATGATAAATATTCGGCCATTCCTTCAATCATCCAAAGAGGAAGGTTTCCTAAATTTTCTAGTTGAGTGGAATCTCCTTCTATTAAAGAGTGATATTGAAATGCGTGAACAAGCTCATGACCTAAAACGTGACGAGTTTGAGAATTAATCTCTTGTAAAGGCATGACCACTCTGTTTTTTAGACCTTCGGTCACGCCACCTGTTCCTACGCCAATTTCACCGTCTATTGCTGTTGTTTGTTGAAACTCTGGCGAGTTACCATATAAAATAATTGGATTTGGCTTTTTAAAGGTATCTCTGAAAACTTGTTGGTGTAATGCGTACCAAGCTTCTGCTTCCTTCGCAAAGTTCTTAATTAAACTATCATTTTTAGTATAGTAATAAAGATCAAAATGGGGTGTTTGATAAACTTTAAATTTTAAATTTTTGTAGCGGACCTTGTTTTGACCAAAATATTGGGCTTTAACATTTAGCGAAGCAGAAACTATAATAAAAAGCAGTAAGCAGGCTTTTATCAAATAAGGTAAAGGAGCTTTATTTTTCATATGTTAAAAGTTGTAATAGTTATAATTACGAAATATTTATAAAATGATTTTTTATTTAAATAAGATTGACATTCAAATTATAACTCTTTAATCGTGTAATTTAATTATTCTTCTTGTTTTGTCTTTTAAGTTTGCGTTCTTCTTGTTTTGTTAATTCATCTTTCTGAATATTATTATCATTTTGTTTATTCGGCAAAGCTGGTTGACTTGCGTTTGATTTCTCCTTTTTTATTGGATCTGACTCAGCGGCTGGCTTTATTTCTTTTTCTATTACCTCTGGTTTTATCTCTTCAATTGGCATATTTAATGAATCGATAGCTAAACTATCCTGACTTAATGTATCTACCACAATTCGAGGGGAAGGGCAATTATAAGCTCTCGTGATTTCAACATCTGGTTTAGGGAAAGGTCCTTCTGTAATGCCTGTAGTAGGATCTTTATAAACTTTTTCCATAAATTTAGCAAAAATAGGTAACGCAGTTCTTGATCCTTCGCCTGTTTGTGAGCTATTGAAATGCACACTTCTATCATCAGCACCTACCCATACTCCTGTTATCAAATCTTTTGTAAGCCCCATATACCACCCATCAACATAATCCGACGAAGTACCCGTTTTACCCCCAATTTGATTATTGTTTTTCCATAAATCCCATTCCCAAAGTGCTTGTGAGGTTCCACCAGGTTCTTCCATACCGCCTCTAAACATGTATAACATTAACCAAGCTATTTCTTTACTTAAAACTTGTTCTTGTTTTGATTTGAATTCTTCAATCAAATTTCCATCCTGATCAGTTATTTTTTCAACTAAAATAGGGTCAACTTTTTTTCCTTTATTTATGAAAGTTGCATAAGCTCTTACCATTTCGAAAACGGAGACATCATTTGTACCTAAACTTACTGATGGTACAGATTGCAACTTACTTTCGATACCGCATAAATGTGCATATTTTACCACATTGTCCCAACCTACTTTTTCAGTCACTTGTGCGGTAATGCTATTAACGGATTTCCCCATAGCCCATCTTAAAGACATTTCTCTATAAGAAAAGTTCCAATCTGCATTTTTTGGTTCCCAATATTCTTGCTTCCCACCATTCATGTAAGCAATTTTAACAGGTTTGTCGGTCATCTTATCACAAGGACTCATTCCGCTTTCTAAAGCTGCCAAATAAGCGAAAGGCTTAAATGTAGATCCTGCCTGACGTTTAGATTGATTAACATGATCGTATTTAAAGTAGGTATGATCATCTCCACCAACCCAAACTTTAATTTTTCCGCTAAAAGGATCTAGTGTCATCATCCCAGTATTTAGGATTTTGGCATAATATTTTATGGAATCGATAGTTGAAAATTTTACATCTTTATCGCCATCCCAAGAAAAAACTGTCATCTTTTTAGGTTCGTTTAAAAATGCATTTAACGAGTCAGGTTGAGACTCATACTTTCTTTTTAAGGCTGGATACCATGGAAGTTTCTGAAGATTGTTCTCCATAAAATTCGGAATAATATTTCCTTGAGAATCTCGCCAAGGTTCTTGATCACCCCAAACATTATAAAAGCGGTTTTGAAGCGTTTTCATTTGCTCATGTACTGCCTCTTCGGCATATTTCTGAAGCTTTGAATCTATTGTAGTATAGATTTTTAATCCATCCTCATATAAATCATAATCATTTTCTTCACACCATTTGTCTAACCATTTGGATACTGCGCTTCTTAGATAGGAGTCACCTTCATTTTTACCTTTGTCTTTACCTAACACTAAATGTATGGGTACAGATAACGCTTTTTTATAATTTGGAGTAGTTAGATAACCATATTTATTCATTTGAGCTAAAACTATATTTCTTCTTTCTATAGCTTTATCTGGATTTCTAATGGGATTATAAGTTGAAGTAGCTTTTAACATGCCAACTAATAAAGCGGCCTCATCAACATTAATATTAGAAACCGATTTATTAAAGTAATGCTTAGCAGCGGTATTGATCCCATATGAATTATTACCAAAAGGCACCGTATTTAAGTACATGGTAATAATGTCATTTTTAGAGTAGTTGGCTTCTAATTTATAAGCAGTTAACCACTCTTTGAATTTAGAAACTAAGGTATTTAATAGGGGGATTTTTCTGATAAAACCTTGTGATTTGTTTAATCTTGTACGATAAAGATTCTTCGCTAATTGCTGGGTGATGGTACTGGCTCCTCTTTTATCACCTTGAGCTGTTGAAATTAAGCCAGATGCTAAAGAGTAAAAATCTACTCCAGAATGCTTATAAAAACGAACATCTTCTGTGGCTACTAAAGCGTTAATTACATTTGTATCTATTTCTTTAAAGTCGACAGGTGTTCTATTTTCACGATAATATTTTCCTATTAAAACACTGTCTGCTGTGTAAACTTCTGATGAAACACTCAAAGAAGGAAATTTAATATCTTTTTTAGTAGGTGAATATCCAAACAGCCATAAAAAGTTTAATTCAACAGCACATATAGTTATGACGAGTAAACAAAAAAATATAGAAGTTATACGGAGCGGCTTACTTTTTATTTCTCTAAACATAAATATGGATAAATATAACGGCTTATGATGTGTTAGGTTTCATAAACGTCTTAAGCAAAGATAAATTTTGTTTATTAGTTATTGCAGGAAACGTTTTGAAATTATTTTAAAGGAGAAAAATTTAATAAAAAAAAGAAGACAAGTGTAAAACTTGTCTTCCCTGGTTTTCTAAATCAATTAAATTTTTTGTAAATTTGTGCTATCAAAATGAATTTTTTATGAAGTTTGCAGCGTGAATGAGTCTGCATCGTTCAAAAAAGGCATTTCTACTCTTGTTTTATCTATCTCGCTTTTATAAATAGTAAAAGTGTACAAATCCTCTTCATCTCTTTTGTAATACACTACTCTTCCTTGAGGGTCTATACAAGTGGTGTCGCCACTGTAATAAATTTCATTCCCATCATGGCCAACTCTATTTAAAGCAATGATGTAAGACTGATTTTCAATAGCTCTGGCTGGAATGAGTGTTCTCCAATGATGGGCTCTTTTCTCGGGCCAATTTGCAACAACCAATAACAGATCATATAAATTATTATTGTTTCTAAGCCAAACTGGGAATCTTAAATCATAACAAATAGTAGGCATAATTTTCCAGCCATTCAGCTCAACCATCAATTTCTTATTCCCTGCTTGATAAACTTTATCCTCACCAGCCATTCCAAATAAATGTTTTTTATCATAATGATGATAGGTTCCGTCTGGTTTCATCCAAATTAAACGATTGTAAAATTTATCTTTTTCTTTGATGATTAATGAACCGGTAATTACGGCATTAAAATATTTAGCTTTTTCCTTCATCCATTTCATCGTTTTACCGTCCATTTCTTCAGCCAAATCTGCGGCATTCATGGTGAAGCCTGTGGTAAACATTTCTGGCAAAACGATTAAATCTGTCTTTTCTCTTATGGCAGAAAGTTTGAGACTAATGTTTTGAAGATTTTTATCGATGTTCTCCCAAAAAAGATACGCCTGTAAAATTGTAATCTTTAGTTGATCCATGATGAAATTTTTAATGGATTAGGTTTTATTAAAAGTATTTAAAATAGTTGATAATAGAGTGCACTATATTTTCAACAAAAAACCTGCCGCTTTCTCTAGCGTCTCCTCTTTTTTCGCAAAACAAAAACGTAAAGTGTTACCCTCAGATTGTCTACTGTAAAAGCTAGAATTTGGAACGGCAGCGACTTTATAATCTTTTACCATTCTTAAAGCAAAATCTAAATCCTTTTCATCGGTAATCTTTTCGAAACTAACATTTTGAAAATAAGATCCTCGACAATCTAATAACGTAAATCTTGTTTGCTTTAAAAGGCTCCTAAATAAATCTCTCTTCTTTTGAAAAAAAGATGCAAGATGCTGATAACTATCTGATTGGTTTATGTATTCGTTAAACGCTATTTGAATAGGAGTGTTTACACTGAAAACTTGAAATTGATGAATTTTTCTAAACTCATTCATTAAATATTCTGGAGCAAGACAATATCCCACCTTCCAGCCAGTGGTATGAAATAATTTTCCGAAACTAGCGATCACAAAGGTTCTTTCTTTCAATACAGGATATCTGGACAAACTTAAATGATCTTCGTTATCAAATATGACATGTTCATATATTTCGTCACTGATGATAGCAATATCCGTGTTTTTTGTAATCATGATCAACTGATCAATATCTTCTTTATTTAAAATTTGACCACTCGGATTATGTGGTGAATTTATAATAATTAATTTAGTATTTACAGTGACCAATCTTTTTACAATGTCCCAATCTATTTCATAAAATGGCGCCTGCATCTCGAATGATTTTACCAAACCGCCAAAAAGTTTTACGGTTGGTGCGTAACAATCATAAGCGGGCTCAAAAATAATTGCTTCATCATTAGGTCTAATGATTGTAGCTATTGCAGTAAAAATTGCCTGGGTACCTCCAGCTGTAATGGTAATTTCTTTTTCAGGATGATAGAAGGACTGGTGTAAAGCTTCAACTTTCTTTGAAATACTTTCCCTTAAGCTCAAGATACCAGGCATAGGAGCGTACTGATTATTTCCTTTCTTCATTTCACTATTCACCAGTTTGATTAATTGTGGAGAAACAGGAAAGTCAGGAAAACCTTGCGAAAGATTGATGGCATTGTGCTTTATTGCTAAAGATGTCATCACAGAAAAAATGGAATTTTGTACTTGGCTTAATTTAGAAGAGATATTAATCACAATAATCTATAAATTTTTTATTAAAGTATGATTATTTTTAGGACAAATAAAACTATCTAAAGAAATTTTTGTCTGAAACAAATAACAAAGCCTAAAGATGAGTCATTTTAATAAAACGAATAAGCTTTTTTTAGTTTTAGCCTGTTTTTTTTTAGCCGACGCTTTACTTTCTGAATTTATGGGCGTTAAGTTATTCTCTGTGGAGGAAACTTTAGGATTGGCCAAATTTAATATTAATCTTTTTGGAGTAAAGGATTTGTCCTTTGTGATGTCAGCAGGTGTGATTACTTGGCCAATTATTTTTGTTTTAACAGATATTATTAATGAATACTTTGGATTAAAAGGGATTAGGTTTTTATCTTATTTGACCGCTGTTATATTAATTTATTCTTTCATTATTGCGGGTTTAGATATTAAATTAGTGCCTGCTGATTTTTGGATTAATCAAAATATTAATGGTCAGAATATTAATATGAATAATGCATTTACTGGTATATTTGGTCAAGGAATGTGGATTATAGTAGGCTCCATTACCGCATTTTTAGTAGGACAAGTAACTGATACTTTTATTTTTCATAAGATTAAAAAAATAACTGGAGATAAGCAATTATGGTTAAGAGCTACGGGAAGTACGATTGTATCTCAGCTTATAGACAGTTTTATCGTGATTTTTATTGCTTTCTATTTAAACCCACAATATCATTATACCTGGCAAATGGTAGCAGCAATCGGTTTAGTGGGTTATGCCTATAAATTTATTGTCGCATTGTTGATGACCCCTATTTTATATGGTGTTCATTATATTATCGATAGCTATTTAGGAAAAGATTTGTCCCATCAATTAATGGATAACGCTGCTAAAGAAGATTAAATTATCCCTTTTTTAATAACGTTTGAATATCTTTAATCAGTTGATACATCTCTAGCTCGAGTGTTCCATTATATATTCCTCTAATACGTTTATTTTGGTCTATCAATAACATATGCTCCGTATGCAAAAACTTTGTACTGTCTTTTGTAAAGCCTAAATCCTCTTCTGCAAAGTAAGATTGACGGGCTAAATTATAAATATCTGCTCTATTCCCTGTCAAAAAATGCCAATTAGGATTATCGATTTTATGAATTTGAGTGTAAATCTTTAATCTTTTTACGTTATCAACCCACGGGGTTACGCTATAGGATAAAAACTCGATTTTAGGATTATTTTCAAAAGCATTGGATATTAATTTCATGTGATCTAACATCACTGGGCAAATGCTACCGCAGCTCGTAAAAACAAAATCTGCTACATGAATTTTATTTTCTATTTCTTTCTGAGTGATTGTTTTTCCCTCCTGATCTGTAAAAGAAAAGTCAGCAATTTGATGAGGGATTTTTTGCTCTAAATTCTCATCTTTTGATAGAAAGATAGGAGTAAAGTCGGGTGAGTTATAAAAGGGAAGTTGCTTTTCTTCCACTTTTTCGATTTTAGATTTACATCCTGATAAAGACACAAACAATAAAAAGCTACTTAATAAAAACGCTGTCTGATACATTTACACAATTTTTAGTTCCCAATAAGCCATATCTTCTGCCGTTAATCATTTGATAGTTGCATCTGATTTTACCGTCATCATAAAACATTTTTTGTGAGCCTACTTCATATCCTTTTTCATAATGCATTTCTTGGATCAATTGCCCATCATCATTCCACGCCCTAAAAACACCTTCATATTCTCCATCTTTAAAGAAATAGGCTGATTGCTTTTTTCCATCTGGCCATAAGGCTAAATATTCACCTTCCTTTAACCCATTTTTATAATATCTTATTTCTTTTATTTGATGCTGAGAATAAAACTTTTTTGAGACTCCATTGGTTTTTCCTTCTGTATAATTATTAACGAACAAGGTATCTTTTGAGTTAGGATAAAGTTGGTAAATCATCCCAGTAAAAGGCTTTTCTTGATAAACTATTAAATCGTTTACGGCAGTCAAAAACTTATCCTCAGCATTTAGTTTTAGGCTCGATTCCTTTCTAATGAAATTACAAGCTGAAAATAAAGTTAGAAAAAGAATGCCCCTAATTACTAACCGTACCAGCTGTACCATAAAAGCCACTTCCATTAATGTATGGGTCTGTATCTGTAATGTGATAATGATAGATGCCATTTGGATAATCTGCAGTAACAGTTGTATGTCCGTGATAAGCATCGAGCATTGAATTGTTAACCGTTTGTCCATTTTCTTGAGGCCCATATACTGGTAAACCATCCAGTAAAAAGCCCAATAAAGACGATTTAGTTGCTTTTACAGTAGTTAAGTATAAAGGCTCTACATGGTAATGATATTGTCCACTCATTTGTGGATGTCCCCACCATTGGTCGAAACTTGCAACTTCACCTGTTAAAGGTTGATTTGGACCTGCATATTGATTAAAAATAGGCACTCCATTTAGCGCAACACCAATTGGACCTAATGGGGTAGCTGAATGATTTGAAGCAACTATTGGATTTAAGGGGATCTTAAAAGTTAAACTTTGCGAATTAATAGTATTTGGATTTTTAACAAATTTATTATTTCCAAATGTGGTTCCAGTGAAATTCTCATATAAAGTATTGCTGGAGGCATAATAAACACTTTTATGATCTGGCATCCCATTAGATTTGATGTAAATATAAGTCCCGTCAGAGGTGATGCTGGTAGCACCATAAATTTTCTTGTATATATCTGGAACAGTTGAAGTTCCGGATGTTCCAGTTGTAATTGTTGTACTACTTTTTTTACAACTTACATTCACGATGATTGCTATAAAAGCAATAAAAAATATAGGGGTCTTTTTCATGATTTTTATCTGAATATGTTTAAGGATTTTTGACTTATTTGTAGTTATTTTATTTATGGATGAACCTCTTGTTTTGGCCTAAATAGCTTTGCCAAATCGTTTGTTAAATTTTTAAATTTTGGGAGCTGACTGGGTTTGCATAATGCTTTGATGTCCTGAAAATGGTGGTAATGCGTTTTCTCAATTTCTAACTGTAAATCGCTTATTTTTAACACAAGTATGGCTACTTTTGAGGTGTCTGAATTGGATAGTGTTTCGTACAGCTCATTTTTTCTTTCTTTTATATTTTTCTGTATTTCCTTAATTAATTCTTGATGTTTTTGAATAAGTATTTGATATTGAGCAATTTGATTTTTATTAAATCCTAATTTTTCTATGATGATTTTCTTTGGCCCTTCTTGTTCTATTTTAAAAGGACGAGAGGGTCTTCCAGTGAATAAAAAAGTAATTGTTCCTAAGTTTAATATTAAAAGAACAATGACACAAATGGTTAAAAACTTAATTTTGGTCATAATAAAAAGTATTATTGTTGCCCAATTCAAGACTGTTTGCAAGCGTATTAATGTCTGTTGTATGGGTTTGTTTATCCATCTTTATCCATACCGAAATATTTAAAATCAATAAAATTGATGTACCCATAACTAATGTCCAGGCTAATGATTTTATAGGTTGTGGTTTTTTACGTTCTTCAAATTGATGTATCACTTTCGCAAATAGGAAGGGGGGTACCTCTAGCTTTTCTATTTTTTTAAGTACTTCCAGATTCTTTTCCAGTTCCATAATGTATTAGACGATTTATTTTGATTCATCCTTCGCTTATTGTTTTATTTTTTTTGAAATATTCCGTTTCGCTCTTTGTATTAGAGATTCAACGGCTTTTATAGATATATTCATCATCTCTGCAACTTCCTTCTGTGGATACCCATCTATTTTGGTGAGGATGATTGCTGTCTTTTGCTGGTTTGAAAGTTCCGCAATTGCTTGAAATAGAATGGCCATTTCTTCTTTGTCTTCCATCCTTACTCCTGGATGATTAAAATCAGCTAATTCGGAAATGGGTTCTTTAGTTTCCGAATGAAATAAGGAAATAAAAATTCCAAAACGCTTTTGTGTTTTTTTTGATTTTTGAAAGTCGAGGCATTTATTAATAGTTACCCGATAAATCCAGGTTTTTAATGATGATGTTTCTTGAAATTGATTTAGTTTTTGAAAAATGGTAATAAAAGTTTCTTGGGTAATGTCTTGTGCATCCTCCGCATTGTAAACATAATTTAAACAGAGGTTGAAGACTTGTTTGCTGTATAGCTGATAAATCTCTTCGAAACTGAATGAATTAGACATTTTATGATTCGCTATAAGCAGGTTTTAAAGCGCATGTTAAAATTAAAAAATTTATATAAATGGATTCGAGAATTTAGGATCAGTATAGATGGTTTCATCTGTTAAAGTATTTAAGAAATTCAACATATCCTGAACGTCTTGTGGAGCAATTGAATGTTGAGGAATAGGCCTTGAGCCTGTACCTGGGGCTCCAGCATTGAGCATGGCTTGCACACTTAAGACACTTCCATTATGAAATAAGTTTGTACGATTCATCACGTTTCTTAAGCTACCTGATTTAAAGTTATTGGATCCTCTAATTCCTATATCGTTGTTATCGGCCAAACCAAAACCTTGGCTTGGATTACTGGTAATAAACATAGGCGGCGTATGGCAACTCGCACAAGTAGGTCCGCCAGCGTTTAAGAAAATTTGTTCACCTCTTGCTTCTGATGTTGTAAAACTTGCTTTTCCCTCTTTCACTAAATCATACTTAGATTGATAAGTTACGATGCTTCTCACATACTGCGCTATAGCTTTTGATATTTTTGTAGAGTCTATTGATGAAGAACCAAAAGCTTTTAGGAATAAATCAGGATAATAATCTAATCCTTTTACTTTTGCCTCTAATTCATTTAATGTTAAACCCATTTCTACATGGTTTTGAATAGGTTGTAAGGCCTGTGCTTCTAAAGATCCTGCTCGCTCATCCCAAAACATTCTACCGTTTTGATAAAAGCGTAAGTTGATTAACGACATGGAGTTTCTACTTGTTTTCCCTCCGTTAAATCCGGTGCTTAAAGCTACATTATCATCAAAAGAAAGTTCTGGCTTATGACAGCTGGCACAGCTAATGGTGTTGTTTTGGCTTAAGTGTTTATCATAAAACAACACTCTGCCTAAGGTTGCCCCTTCATTGGTCAATCGGTTATTAGCCGGCGTATTGTCTGCAGCGGCTAATGCTGTAACTACATGCGTTGGGTAAGTCACTAAATAGTTTAAAGGCGAGCTTGGTAGATTGAGCAATGTTGAAACCGTATTTAAAGCCGAATTGTCTTTAGCGCAAAACTGAAATAAGCAAACGGTAAGGATGATTGCTATTAAAATTTTTAATTTTCTCATGTATACAGTTAGCTTTAGGGTTGTTTAATTTTTGTTTTAGTGCAAATGAACCCCCAATTTTTACATGAGGATTTATTTTGTTGCTTTTAAACCTAACCGATAAAACTGATGACATACCCTAAAAAAAAATTAAATTTCAAGAATGTTAAAAATTATCGTGTAACTATTCTAATCTTAAACTTAACCTATATTTAGATTAAAACCAGCTTGCATATTTATTTGCGCTGTTTGATCCCTCTTTCTTCTTAGAGAGATCCTTACCCTGAGCCCTATTTTTTGGGAAAATTAGGTATAGAAATAGCAGGTTGTTTGGAAGGGGTTAATATATCATAGACGCTCAAGTCTAAAATTTAAGGAATTTATAAATGTGCAATTATTTTAAATGATCCTTGTTTTTAGTAAAGTGCACAATTTTTAATTCCATTTTAATATTATGTTTTAAATCGCAACAACATTTTTCAATCCTCATTAAGGATTAATTAAACGGGGAGAGAATACTGCTATTTCGATTAAATACCGAAATTATTCATCAAACTAATCCGGCTTTTATTTTTTATTGAATAAAAATATTAAATCTATCCATAATCATAAATCAAGCTGGATATGGTTTGAAATAGATATCCTTATCACCAAACCAAAAAAGAGTTACAGTCCCGATAGCTATCGGATTGTGAGGCCTTTTTTTGGTTTTAGTGGTTAATTTAAGACCTAAAAAACTAATTCTATCCTTTTACTATCCTATCACTATCCTATCACTATCCAATTCCTTGGTTTTGTTTAAAACTTTCAACTATTTTAATGCGTTGTTTGATATCTCTTTTTTCTAAGGAAGAGCGCTATCCTGATCCAGATTTTTTGAAAAAAATTGGTTACAGCAATAGCAGATTGTTTGGAAGGGGGTAAAATATCATAAACGTTCACGTCTAAAATTTCAGAAATTTGATACAATCGTTTGATATTCAATTCCAAGCTTTCACTTTCCAATTTTGAATAGGTACTTTGTGAAATATCGAGCATGGGACTATAGGATTAACCATTGGGGCTATTGGCGCTGCCTTATTAGCGGCACTTATTGCTTTACCAGCAATGATCAGTACGATTGTCGGTTATTTGGCCACCACAGGATTGGTGGCTTCGGCGGTATCCTCTGCTACTGTGGAGGAGAAATAGACCCTATTTTTAATTAAAGGGTCGCCTGAAATGGCGACCCTTTTTTATAGAATGGTATTTTAATACCGTTTATTATTTAACCAATTGATCAAACAGATTTTCTAAAGTTTGGTTGAGATTTTCACTTAACCCTGGATGAACTTTAGAACATTGTAAAATGGTGCTTCTGGAGGCGGTTAGCCAGCGAAAGCGGGAGGGACCATCTAAATCTGCAATCAGTGATTTACAACTTTTACCTAAACAGATGTTTTCGAACGCTTTTATATTTTCCCGTAATTCTTCTATGGTTAAATCTTTAGCTAAGCAGTAGATTTTATGCGCATCCAAATGAAATTTAGCTTCAATAAAATTGGTTTTCTTGCAAAACAAGATCATCCCGATGTTCAGGAATTCTTCGCGTTCTACCTTTGGTACCACACGAACGACGGCGTATTCATATAAGTGAAGCTCGGGCATCTTCTGCGGTTTTTACAAAGGTTAAAGAATTTTTGATTCTGGTTTTCAGGAATAAACTGTAGGCATTTCTATAATCCTGTGGTTTTGTGAAATGTTCGCCCGTTAACCATTCATTAGGAATTAGGTTTACTATTTCATCTATAAATTGATCCGATAATAGACTTACTAATTGCGCATTCCATTTAGAAATTTCAGAAGCTTGTTTGAGTAACACATGATCTTTAATTAATAGGAAAGGAGATTTTGCCTGTTCTTCCCAATTGCTCCATGAATGGTGAAAATATAATGCAGCACCATGATCTATTAGCCATAAATCTTTATGCCACATGAGCATGTTGGTATTTCGAACGGTACGGTCCATATTCATCAGTAATGCATCTAACCAAACGATTTTAGAAGCCATTTCGGGATCCAAAGTTTTCACTGCTGGATCATAAGTAATAGAACCCGACAAATAGGTCAAAGCTAAATTTAAACCAGTACTAAATTTTAGGAGATCCTGAATTTCTTCATCGGGCTCTGTTCTGCCAAAAGCTTCATCTAAGTTGGCAAACACCAATTCTGGGACATTAAATCCTAATTGTCTGGCGATTTCGCCACCTAATAATTCGGCAATGAGGGCGTTAGGCCCTTGTCCAGCACCTTTAAATTTAAGTACATATAATTTTCGGTCGTCCGCTTCGGCAATAGCAGGAAGAGAACCTCCTTCTCTTAAAGGAGTAACGTAGCGGGTTACTTTTACAGTTCTTAAATTCATAATAGGGCATTCAAAAATGAAATATCGTTGTTTTGATTTATAAAAGCAATACTGATATGCTATAGAATTTTGCGTTAGGGATTGTAGCGGATACCGGCAAATGTCATTAAGTTAAGGTTTTTTTCTGTTTCACGTCATTTCGAGGAACGAGAAATCTCACAAGATAGTTAAGCTGGTAGAGTTTTAAACCTATTTGTGAGATGTTTCACTAGCGTTCAACATGACGACTTTTCTTAACTTAATGACATTGGGATACCGGCCTGTGAATAATGCCAATAGCCGTATGAGCGAAAAGCCTGTTCCGATAGCTATCGGGAAAACGCCCAAATAAAGAAACCGATAAAACTTGTGGCTTCATCGGTTTCTTTCCGTAGTATTTATCTTTTTTTATTTACCGATTTTCAATAATTCGATGTCAAAAATCAAAGTACTGTAAGGCGGAATATCCTGACCAGCGCCTCTTTCACCATACCCAAGTTGGTAAGGGACATAAAAACGATATTTTGAGCCAACAGACATCAATTGCACACCTTCTGTCCAGCCAGCGATGACGCTGTTTAATGCTAATGTTAAAGGCTCATTCCTATCATAAGAACTATCAAATTGTTTCCCGTCAATTAAAGTCCCCTTATAATTTACGGTTACTTCATTGGTAGCTATTGGTTTTGGCCCAGTACCTTCGGTAATTACCTCGTATTGCAAACCGCTTGGTAGAGCGACTACTTTTGGATTCTTTTTATTCTCTTCTAAAAATTTCTTTCCTACAGATTCTACTACTTCAAATTTAGAATTCCTAGTTTTTTGTAAAAAGTTACTGATTGCTGGGCCACATTCCGCATCGGAAATTAGAAATGTCTTGCTGTTAAATACTTGATCCATGGCTTTGGTCAGCAAGCCATAGTTTAAGGTTTTTACGCCATCTGATTTTAATCCCTGAGCTATTTTTAACCCGAAGGCATAACTGGCAGAATCTAAAGCAGTCATAGGAACTGGCGCGGAAGCAGGTTTGGCTTTATTTTTTGAAGCTTGCGCTGAAGCTACCAAAGTTGCGGCAGCAATTGTTATAGTTAAAATGGTCTTTTTAATCATGATTTTAAATAAATTGCGGTGAAGATAAAAATAAGAAACGAAATAGCTAAGTAAATATGATTGATCAATGTTTTTTAATGATTACTAATAAAATTAGTAAGTAATTTATGTAGATTTGAGCAATGAAAGAACAGTATGCTATTGTAGATATTGAAACCACCGGGGGTCATGCAAATGCGCATGGAATTACTGAAATAGCTATTTTCATTCATGATGGTGAGCAAGTGATTGATCAATATGAGACTTTGATTAATCCATTTCAAGAGATTCCTATTTTTATTCAGGGTTTAACTGGTATTACAGATGTGATGGTATCAAAAGCGCCTGCTTTTTCAGAAGTGGCAGAAACTATTTTTAAATTATTGGATAACAAGATATTTATCGCTCATAATGTCAACTTCGATTATTCCTTTGTCCATCATCATTTAAAAAAAGAGGGTTATCATTTGCAAAGTAAGAAGCTTTGTACGGTAAGGTTAGCCCGAAAAGTCTTCCCTGGGCTACCTTCTTACAGTTTAGGGAAATTATGTAGAAGTTTAAAAATTGAAACGAATAGCAGGCATAGGGCGGCGGGAGATGCTTTTGCAACGACTACGCTGTTTAAAATGATGTTAGATGCAGATGAACATGATTACATCAATGAAGCCTTGAAACAAAAAGCCAAAGATGCTGCTTTACCTTCTTTTATTAATCGGGTAGAAATTGAAAATATTCCCAGACAGCCTGGCGTTTATTATTTCAAGAATAAGAAGGATAAAATTATCTATGTGGGTAAGGCTAAAAATTTACATCAACGTATTTTGAGTCATTTTTCAAATAACAGTCCGCGAAAGCAAAAGCAAGAATTTTTAAGAGAGATCAGAAAAATATCTCATCAGGTTTGTGGAACCGAGTTACAAGCCTTGATTTTAGAGAATGTAGAAATTAAAAGGTTATGGCCCGCACAAAATAAGGCAGCAAAATCGCCAGAGTTAAGCTATGGTTTGTATGTTTATGAAGACCAAAAAGGATATATCCACTTAGGGGTAGGGAAGAAGATGAAATATTTTAAACCTTTTTGTCAGTTTGATTCTTTGCTTTCGGGTATCAATCAATTGAAGGTTTTATGTGAGGAGTTTAGGCTTTGTGCTAAGCTTTGTAGTTTGCAGAAAGTTAAAAAATCTTGTTTGGGGGTTGATGATGGAACGTGTTTGGGTGCCTGCAATCAAATAGAAAGTGCAGAGGGATATAATTTAAGAGTAAATGAAATGCTCAAAAGTTTATCAGCCGAAAAGGTTTCTTATGTTATTTTAGACCATGGAAGAAATAAATTAGAACGGAGCTGTATATTAGTTGATAAAGGAGATTTTTTTGGAATGGGGTATTTACCACAAGAAATTGTTCCAAAAAATATTGCATCTGCAAAGTCATTTATCACTCCTTATCCATCCTATCGATTTATACAAAAAATTGTTTCTGATTATGCAGAATTAAATCCAACAAAGAAGTTTATTTTGAGCAATTGATGTACTATAAGTAGTACATAATTTTTTTATAGTGTTAAACTTTCATATATTCAATTAAAAAATAGGAGTTAAAACCTAAAAGAAAGATTTTGGCTTGATATTTAGTTTATAATTAATAGTATTCACCTCAAAAATTTAAATCAAATGAAAAAAATTATGTACTTCGCCTTCTCGTTAATGCTTTTAGCGGGATCAGTTAATGTAGCAAAAGCTGCTGATGGTAAAGATGAAAAAGCTTTAACCACTGAGCAGCAAATGAAATTGGATCAAATTTCTCAAAGAGTTGAAGAAATTAAGAATATGGATAAGTCCAGTTTAACAAGAGATCAAAAGAAAGATTTAAAGAAAGAAATCACCACTATGCAGAAAGAAGCCAAGGCAATTAGCAATGGTGGGATTTATTT
>JACMOI010000176.1 GCA_014378105.1 Pseudopedobacter sp. | reverse complement strand
ATGAGATATATTGATTTAATTGTTTTCATTTTAAGATTCTTTTTCGGCCCTTCTAATTTCTTTATCAGCTTTTTCGGCTCTGGTTTCATGATATTCTTTTGACCAATAAGAGTAAATAGCTGGAATTACAAAAAGCGTTAACAATAAAGAGAATAAAGTTCCACCAATGATTACTGTTCCCATACTCATCCTGCTTTTAGAAGCGGCACCTAAAGCCATCGCAATTGGCAATGCGCCCAAAGCAATTGCCAAACTTGTCATTAATATAGGGCGAAGACGTGAAACTGTAGCTTCCCTGATAGCTTCGGCAACGGGCATTCCACGTTCTTTTAATTGGTTAGCAAATTCTACAATCAGGATGCCGTTTTTGGTTACCAAACCAATCAACATAATGGTACCAATTTGGCTAAATATATTCCATGATTGGCCAAGGAGCCATAAGGAGAAGAAGGCACCTGCAACAGCCATTGGTACGGTTAAAATAATAATAACAGGATCGACAAAACTTTCAAACTGCGCCGCTAAAATCAAATAAACTAACAATAAAGCTAAACCAAAAGCGAAAGTAGTGTTAGAGTTACTTTCACTAAAGTCTCTTGATTCACCAGCCAAATCCGTTGAAAAAGTGTCATCTAATATTTTATCTTTCGCTTTTTCCATAGCAGCAATTCCATCTCCAATTGTTTTACCTGGAGCTAAGCCACCGGAAACTGTAGCAGATGAAAAGCGGTTATTTCGATATCGTTGAGGAGGACTACTTTTTTCAACAACTTTTACCAAGTTATCCAGCTGAATTAGCTTACCCATTTTATTTCTAACAAAAATAGCGCTCAAATCATATGGGTCGTTTCTTTTATCTCTATCTAACTGACCAATTACTTGATATTGTTTTCCACTCATGGTAAAATAAGCGAAGCGTTGCTCGCTTAATGATAGTTGAAGGGTTTGTGCAACATCTTTTACAGAAACGCCTAAAGATTGTGCTTTATCTCTATCAATACTTACATTCAGTTCTGGCTTATTAAATTTTAGGTTAACATCTGTATTGGTAAAAGTTGGATCTTTAGAAATTTCATCCATAAAAGCTGGAATTTTTTCCTGAAGCTTTTCAAAGGTTGGTGCCTGAATAATATATTGAATTGGCAAACCTCTAGATCTTCCAACAGAAATGGTAGGTTGCTGTATGGCAAAAGCTTTAGCCTCATTCAGCTTTTTAAGATTTTTTGTTAGATAATTTGCGATATCATCTTGAGATCGCACCCTTTCTGATGGATCTTTTAACTTTACCCTAAAAAATGCAGTGTTCGCTGCTCCTGAACCTGAGAAACCAGGTGCGGTTACCGATAAATCCGCTGATTTTTCTGGAATGGAATCCCTAACTAATTCACCAACTTTAGAAACAAAGGCATCCGTATATGCAAAAGATGATCCTTCTGGAGTAGAAATATTCAAACTTAAACTACTTCTATCATCAAGAGGTGCCGTTTCTTTTGGTAAAATTTTCCAGAATAAGAAAATCAAACCAATACAAGTGATTAAAATTGGGAATGCAAGCCATCTTTTTTTCAAAAATTTTTCTAAGTAATCGTGAAATCCATCATTTAAGCCTTGAAAAAATGGTTCTGTTTTAACGTAGAATTTTGATTTAGAAGTTCCCTTAATTAAGTAAGCATTCAACATCGGCGTAAGCGTAAGAGAAACAAATGCAGAAATCATTACTGCTGCTCCAATTACAATTCCAAATTCTCTAAATAGCCGACCTACAAATCCTTCTAAGAAAATAACTGGTAAAAATACTGCGGCTAAAGTGACAGAAATAGAGATAACGGCGAAGAAAATTTCATTTGCACCTTTTATTGCTGCCTCAAAAGGCGACATCCCTTCTTCTACCTTTTTATAAATATTTTCAGTAACAACGATCCCATCATCTACCACCAAACCAGTAGCTAAAACAATTGCCAAAAGTGTTAAAACATTGATTGAAAAGCCTAGCAGGTACATGACAAAAAAAGTAGCGACTAATGAAACTGGGATATCAATTAAAGGTCTGAAAGCAATACTCCAATCTCTAAAAAAGAGATAAATGATAATGATGACTAAAATGATTGATATGGCTAGTGTTTCGGCAACCTCAGTAACAGATTTTTTGATGAAAGCGGTATTATCTAAAGCGATATCTAATTTTAAATCAGCTGGAAGCTCCTTTTTTAGTTGATCATACCTTTTATAAAATTCGTTGGCAATATCTAAATAGTTGGCTCCTGGCTGAGGTACAATTGCAGTAGCAACCATGGGTTTACCTCCCGATCTTAATATTGTTTCTTCGTTTTCTGGCCCCAAATAAGCATAACCAATATCTTTAAAACGAATCACGTTAATACCATCATTTTTGATAATTAAATTATTAAAATCATCAATGGTGACCAAGTTCCCTTTAGTATTTACAGTTAATTCTGTTTTGTCTCCTGCAATTTTTCCTGATGGTAACTCTACATTTTGATTGTCTAAAGCATTTCTGACATCTAAAGGGGTTAAAGAATAAGACGCAAGTTTATCCGGATCCAAATTTAAACGCATGGCATAAGTTTTCTGACCCCAAATTTGAATAGAAGAAACGCCTGGAATAGTTTGTAAACGTTGAGAAATTACATTATCAGCATAATCAGTTAACTCAAGAATGTTTCTTTTCTCGCTTTGTATGGTCATGGATATAATGGATTCTGAGTTAGCATCAGCTTTAGAAACCACAGGTAAACCATCAATATCTTTTGGTAAAGATCTAGCAGCCTGTGCTACTTTATCTCTTACATCATTAGCTGCTTCTTCCAAGTTTTTTCCTAAATTAAACTCTACCGTTATAGAGCTTGAACCTTGGTTACTTGCTGATGAAATGTTTTTTATCCCATCAATCTGGTTAATGGATTTTTCAAGAGGCTCAGTGATTTGAGATTCTATAATATCTGAGTTGGCTCCTGGGTAGTTAGTTCTAACTGAAACTACGGTAGGGTCAATAGAAGGATATTCTCTAACACCCAAAAAAGTAAATCCAATGATCCCAAATAGGAGTAGGATTAAATTCATTACTATGGCTAAAACAGGCCTTTTAATACTAGTGGTTGAAATACTCATAAATTAAGTTTTTCTAATTGGTAGTTGATTTTATTTTAACTTTTACTGGTGCACCATTTTTTAATGCCATAATCCCCGATACGATTACGGTATCGCCAACATTTAAACCCGAAGAAACTAAAACGTCTTCATCTGTACGGATGTCTGACTGAATATCAATTGCCTCGGCTTTGCCATTTTTCGAAACATAAATTTGCTTACCTTTTAAAACAGGTATAATAGCTTCGGATGGAATTAAAATGGCATTTTTTATTACTTCTAACGGTAAAATAACATTTGCAAAAGTTCCAGGTAATAAATATCCTTCTTCATTTGAAGATTTTGCTTTTAGTACTAAGGTTCTTGTGGTCACATCAATTGAAGGTTCTTTTGCATAAATGTTGGCTTTAAAAACACGGCTTGTTCCTGCAACTGTAAAAGTGATGTCGGTCCCTACTTTTACCATAGAAGTATATTTTTCTGGGACTGAAAAAGTTATTTTCACAGGATTAATACTTACTAAGTTAGCAATTGGAGTTGTGGGTGTGATATAAGCGCCATTTGAAATATTTCTCAAACCAATTCTACCAGAAAATGGTGCCCGGATTGATGTTTTTGATAATTGAGCTCTTATTAATTGCGTTTGAGCTTTTAAAGATCTCAATTCAGCATCGGCATTATCAAATTCTTCTTGACTGATTGCATCGGCTTTTAATAATTTAGCTGCTCTGCCAGCTACTTCTGCGGCTAATTTCTCTTTAGTTAGCGCTTGAGCAAGCTGTGCTTGCAATTCGCTATCATCAATTTTAATTAATAAACTCCCTTTGTTAACATTACTGCCCTCAGTAAAATTAATCGATTTTATCAAACCTGAAATTTCACTTTTTATTTGAACTTGCTCGTTAGCTTCAATAGTTCCGGAAACATCAACTGTATTTGCGAAAGTTTGAGTTTTAACAATTAATCCGTTTACTGAAATTGGTGGGACTTCGCCAGATTTTGCACCCATGGCTGCCTGAGGACCTGCAGATTTAGCATTTATAGTTATTCTGCGGAAGATTAGATATCCTAATAATAGAACAATCAGAATGTAAACAATATATTTAATTTTCATAAATTAAGATTTCAGTCTTTGATAATCGAGAATAATCTCGTGGTTATTAATCAAGTTTAAGTTGTTTTGCAAGATTTCTATAATATCGAAAAAAGTTTTAATTTTTTCATCAGGTAAACTGTAAAATGCTTTTGAATTGAGTTCTTTTATAAATTGATTGATGCTTGGAATCATCTTTTTTGCTTTATCAGTTAATTTGATGAGATGTTCTCTTCTGTCTTCAGTATTAATTTTTCTATAAACAAAGCCATTTTCAGTTAAATAATTAATCATGTTGACCATAAAAGATTTATCTACCTGAAGCATTTCTGCTAACGCTTTTTGCGTTAATTTTTCTTGGTTTTGCTCAACTAAAATCAACACATAGTGATAACGCTCCAAAGGGATGTCTTGCGTAAACTCACTAAATGCACTCAAATATTTTTTAGTCACCTGAATGAGCTGATGAACCAAAGACTCGTTATATTTTGACATGATGCTTCTTAATAGCAAAAATATTCTTTAGTTTATATTTTGGTTGTAAGTATCAACTATATTACAGATATCGCGATAAACAATTTTATTTATTAGTCTAAGTAAACTATTAACTTTGCCACAAAAAACTGAAATGACTAAACCTTTTTTAAAATTTCTATTACTTTTTACACTTTCTTTTATGACAGTAAAAACATTTGCTCAAAATGCTGCTAATATTCACTTCGAGGTTTCATTTACTGAACCACAAGCCCATTATGCAGATGTAAAAATGGAAATAACGAATTTGAAAAAAGATGAGATTACTGTTAAAATGCCAGTATGGGCACCAGGATCTTACTTGGTTAGGGAATTCTCTAAAAACATTGAATCATTTGATGTGAGTGCAAAAGATAATTCGTCTGTTTCATTCGAAAAAGTTAAGAAAAACGCATGGAAAATTAATACAAAAGGTAAAAATTCTATTACAGTCTCTTACCGAGTTTATGCTTTCGAAGTTTCAGTCCGTACAAGCTTTGTTGATGCTTCCCATGCTTTTCTTTCTCCAACAGGGATTTTTATGTTTGTTGATGGTGAAATAGCCGATGCTTCTATAGTTACCATTATTCCTTACAAAACTTGGTCTAAGGTTTCTACTGGATTAGATCCAATAGCAGGTGGAAAAGCTTTTACATATTATGCCAAAAACTTTGATTGGCTTTTTGATTCACCTATAGAAGTGGGTAATCAAGATGTTTTCGAATTTAATGCTGCAGGGGTAAGACATGAGGTTGCCATGGTAGGCGGCGGCAACTATGATAAAGAAAAGTTGAAAGTGGACATGGCTAAGTTGGTAGAAAAGGAATCTGCCATTTTTGGGGAGAATCCTAATAAACATTACGTATTCATAGTCCACAATTACCAATCAGGTGGTGGTGGATTAGAACATCAAAATTCTACTGTTTTAGGGGCAAAAAGGATGGGATACGATGATCCTAAAACCTATAAAAGCTTTATGGGTTTAGTAGCTCATGAATATTTTCACTTATGGAATGTAAAACGCTTGAGACCAATTGCTTTGGGTCCGTTTGATTATGATATTGAAAATTATACCACAAATTTGTGGATTGCAGAAGGTTTCACTGCATATTATGATAATTTGGTTGTTTCCAGAGCAGGTTTAGACAATCCTGATGGGTTGTTAGGAATGATAGAAGCAGATATTAACGCCATCTATAATTCGCAAGGAAGTAAGGTGCAACCTTTGAGTGAAGCAAGTTTTGATGCCTGGATTAAATATTACCGTCCGAATGAAAATTCTGGTAACACGACAGTTTCTTATTATAACAAAGGTTCATTGATTGCAGTGATGTTAGATCTATCCATTATTCATCATTCTAAAGGAGCACAATCTTTAGATGATGCTATGAGGTTTGCTTATAACGAGTATTATAAAAAGAAAGGTAGGGGATATACTGATGCTGAAATGAAAGCTGTTTTTGAAAAATATTCGGGAGAAAATTTAGATCAATTTTACAATGATTATATCAATGGAACTAAACAGCTAGACATGAATAAGTATATGAATTACGCTGGATTAGAGCTATTTGACCAAACCAGAACTCTAGATCAGCCTTATTTAGGTGTGGTCATAGAAAGTGGTAATAAAATCAAGAATGTTTCCAGAGGCTCTTCGGCTTGGAATGATGGCTTAAACGTAAATGATGAAATTTTAGCAATTAATGGTGAGAGAGTAAATGATGTTTTGGAAAGAGTATCAGAAGCAAAAGTAAATGAGAAGCTAAATTTTATGATTAGCAGAGATGGTATTATTCAAAATATTGAGGTAACTATAAAAGCAGCTCCAAATAAAAGCTGGAAAATTAGACAAATGGATCGCCCAACTCAACAACAGAAAGCGGTCTTAGAAAAATGGTTGAGTTTATAAGCAAAATTTTCAATCGTAAAAAAGCCTCGTTCTAAATTTTAGAACGAAGCTTTTTTAAAGGTTAATCTTTTTTATCGATTAATTTAAAACGTAAACCTTAGCGTAGCCGCGGCTTCCAAATCTAAGAATGGACCTCTAGCCAATTCTAATCTTGGATGTAAATCAGCAGATAAGGCAAAAGGTATTTCTGGAATTTTCCACTCTAAACCTAAAATACCATCGGCACCTAGCAGAATTCCATTATTGGCATAGTAATAATCATTACTATATCTTTTATAATATCTTCCTCCGTTAATGCCGCCAATGTGTGCGCCAGCTCCGTAAAACCAATTTACAGATGGTTCGCTAAAAGCGACAGCATGTTTTTCATATAAACCAGTGACAATAAATACGCCTGGTCTAAATCCAATTATCCCTTCTAATGCAGTGTTTGAGTTGGTAAAATGTTTAATACTTATTCCGTTTTCATATCCACCTCCTCTTATTCCAATTCCTGTTTGATAATTTGCCTGTGCTAAAACGTTAAAACTCGTTCCTAAAACGAACATAACAGTGACACTTAATAATAGTATTGACTTCTTCATCTTTATAAATTTATTTTTACAGATAGTTCAAATTGGATGCCAGTTTTACCATTTTGATTAATTATTTGATCAATTAAAAGAGAATAAATTTTAAGCTATTGAAAATAAAGGAAGTATCCAATTTAGATTTTTAAGGTCTTGCTAATCATATTTTATCTAAGTAGGCAATGAGGGATTAATTTTTAGACCAAAAACCAATTTGGTTTTTTATTATAATTTTTTTTATATTTTTGGAACAAGGTATATTAGGTTTCCAAACCTAATTCGTATCTTAAAAAACCAATTTTGAACTATAAATTTCATTGATATGAAAACGATTAGTAGAGTATTTGACTTACTACCATATAATAAAGAGAAATATAATTCCAATGATGCACTAGCGGCTAAGGTTGATGGAGAATGGAAAGAGTACAGTATTTCTGAGTTTATTGATACGGTTGATGAACTTAGCAGAGGCTTAATTAAAGCTGGCATAAAAAGGAATGATAAAGTGGCAGTAATGTCTCCTAACAGACCCGAATGGAATTTTTCCGATTTCGCTATTATGCAAATTGGAGCTACTCAGGTTCCTATGTATCCTACTTTGGCAGAGAATGACATTAAGTTTATTTTAAATGATGCAGAGGTCAAAATCGTTTTTGTATCTGATGAAGCTATTTATAGAAAAATAGAAAAAGTAAAAAAAGAGGGAGGCTTAGATATTGCTATTTATACCTTTGATAAAATAGACAAACTACCCAACTGGACAGCCATATTAGAACTAGGAAAACAAAATCTTGATATCAATTTAGAAGAATATAGAAGTCAAATTAGCCCTGATGATTTGCTGACGTTAATTTATACATCAGGTACTACCGGTACACCCAAAGGAGTGATGTTAACTCATGAAAACCTCATTAGTAATGTGATGTATTCTTCGAGATTGTATCCTGATAATGTAAAACGGGCATTAAGCTTTTTGCCATTGTCTCACATATTCGAGCGTATGGTTTGTTACATGTATATTTATTTAGGGATATCTATTTATTATGCGGAAAGTATAGATACCGTAGTTACGAATTTGGCAGAGGTTAAACCACATTGTTTTACCACTGTTCCAAGATTGTTAGAAAAAATTTATGATAGAATTGTAGCTAAAGGGCATCAACAAACTGGAATAAAGAAACAATTATTTTTTTGGGCTTTAAATTTAGGTTTGAAATATGAAATGGATGGCAAGAATGGATTTTTGTATGAGCTACAATTAAAAATAGCTAGAAAGTTAGTTTTCTCTAAATGGAAAGAAGCTTTGGGAGGTGAAATATTAACGATAGTTTCTGGTGGAGCAGCTTTACAAGAACGTTTAGCAAGAGTATTTTGGGGCGCTGGAATAAAAGTTTTAGAAGGGTATGGATTAACAGAAACTTCCCCTGTAATTGCGGTGAATGGACCTTTCCCGGGTCAATGTAAATTTGGTACAGTTGGTGAAGTTTTAGGAAATCTCGAAGTTAAAATTGCCGAAGACGGGGAGATTTTGTGCAAAGGACCAAGTGTAATGAAAGGTTATTACAAACGTCAAGATGCCACAGAGGAAGCCATTAAAGATGGGTGGTTCCATACTGGTGATATCGGAGAGTTAAAGGGAGGATTCTTAGCGATAACAGATAGAAAGAAAGAAGTATTTAAAACTGCTGGAGGTAAATATGTGGCGCCACAGGTTTTAGAAAATAAATTTAAAGAATCAATTTACATCGAGCAGATTATGGTTATTGGGGAAAACAGAAGATTTCCATCAGCTTTAATTGTCCCAAATTTTGAAAAGTTAAAGGAGTGGGCTTTAAGAAATGATATCAAAGAAACCGAACCTGAGAAGTTGATTAAAATCAAACAGGTTTGCGATAAAATTTGGAGCGAAGTAAATAGATTAAATGAAGGTTTTGGCAATTGGGAAAAAGTGAAAAAGATTGCTTTATCTGCTCATGAATTTACCATTGATGGAGAAGAACTAACGCCTAAACTGAGTTTAAAAAGAAAAGTAATTTTACAAAAATATGCTAATTTGATAGATCAATTGTATATTGAGTCAAATTCTCAGGAAAACCATGTTTAAACAAATTCTTAAAAAAGGTTCTAAAATAGCAATAAGTTCATTTAGCTTGTTGCTGTTTTTATTTATAGCCTGTACAAACCATCAGATTGGTAAAGAAAATGCACCTATTTACAAAAATGGGATGGTAGTTACTGCAAATTCTTTAGCATCAAAGGTTGGTTTAGAAATACTGAAAAAAGGGGGTAATGCTGTGGATGCTGCAGTTGCTGTTCAATTTGCGTTAGCTGTGGTTTATCCCAATGCAGGAAATATTGGTGGTGGTGGATTTATGGTTTATCGTTCTTCAACCGGAGAGTCGAATACTTTAGATTTCAGAGAGAAAGCTCCAGAAGCGGCTTCAAAAAATATGTATTTGGATAGCGCAGGAAATCCTATTGCAAATTTAAGTACCGAAGGACATTTAGCTGTTGGTGTTCCTGGCTCTGTTGCTGGGATGTGGCAGGCACACCAAAAATATGGAAAACTAGATTGGAAAGATTTAATCCAACCAGCTATAAAATTGGCTAAAAACGGATTTAAAATAACGGAAATACAAGCTGAGGAATTGAATAGTGAGGATTCTATTTTTAGGGTATTAAATTCTGGTTACGGTTATTTGGTTAATGAAAAGCAATGGAAAAAGGATGATTTATTAATCCAAAATGATTTAGTCGAAACTTTAAAATTAATACAAGAGCAAGGAAGAGATGGTTTTTATAAAGGTAAAACTGCTGATTTAATTGCTGATGAAATGATGCGTAATAAAGGTCTCATTACCAAAAGAGATTTAGTAAATTATCAAGCAGTATGGCGTAAACCTTTAATAGGAAATTACAGAGGGTATAAAATTATTGCGATGCCACCACCATCAAGTGGTGGAGTTGCGCTTTTACAACTTTTAGGGACATTAGAAAATTACCCTTTAGCTAAATATCCTTTTCATAGTGATTCATCCACTCAAATTTTTGTGGAGTCAGAAAGAAGAGCCTATGCAGATAGGGCAACTTATCTAGGAGATCCAGATTTTTACCAAGCTCCCATCAAGAATTTACTAGCAAAAAGCTATTTAAAATCTAGAATGAACAACTTTAGTTTTGATAAAGCTACACCAAGTAGCGAAATTTTAGCTGGAGACTTTAAAGGTAAAGAAAGCGAACAAACCACGCATTTCTCTATTACAGATAAGGACGGTAATGCGGTGGCTATCACAACTACGCTTAATGGCTCATTTGGGGCAAAAGTTTTTGTTAAGGGTGCAGGGTTTTTACTAAATAATGAGATGGATGATTTTAGTGTTAAACCAGGAACGCCAAACATGTATGGTTTGGTAGGTGGAGAAGCAAATGCCATTCAGCCCAATAAAAGAATGTTAAGCTCTATGACGCCAACTATTGTTGAAAAAGACGGGAAGCTTTTTATGGTGGTAGGTTCACCAGGTGGATCGACAATTATCACCACAGTTTTACAAACGATAACAAATGTTATTGATTATCAAATGTCTATTCAAAAGGCGGTAAATGTTAAAAGAGTTCATCACCAGTGGTTGCCAGATTTAATTTATATAGAAAAAGACGCCCTAGACAGTTTAACATTACAAAAGCTAACTAATAAAGGTTATAAAATCTTAGAAAGAGGTAATATCGGAAGGTGCGACGCTATTTTATTAAATAAATGGGGTTACTATGAAGGAGGTGCTGATCCAAGAGGAGACGATTCTAAGATGGGATATTAGCTGAGGCGTTTTCTCAATTAAATATTGGGTTGTGCTTTCTTTATTTTTAGAGTGGAGTAAAAAAGAAAAAAAGTCAATGTAGTAACTTTATACAATCACTTTATTAGTACAAAATCTACCTGTAAAATTATTTTTCCATAACCGCTTTCATTAGATTTTCTAAAACATCCAAGTCAAAGGGCTTAGCCAAATGTGCATCAGCACCGGCTTTTTTAGCTAATGTTTGAATATCATTATTTGCGGAAAAATAAATAACTGGGATTTTATTGAATTCAGAATGACTTTTTAACAATCTAGTAGCTTCAATTCCGCCAATATCAGGAATCCAATTGTCCATCAAAATGGCATCAGGTTTAATTTTAGTTACTTTTTCTATAATATCATGTGATGTTTCTGAAACTTCTACGTGGTAACCACATTCAGTTAGTATGATAGAACATAACTCTAAAATATTAACATCATCATCGAATATAAGGACTGTTTTTTTCAATTTAAACGGAGTTTATTTTACTTAAAAACTATTGATTAATTTTATAATTTCTTTGCTCCCTAAAACATAATCGGGTTCAAATATTTTTAAAGCTTCATTAGGCATTGTGCTGATCTCTGCCTCATTAGGGTCTTGAACAATAGTTGTTCCATAATGTTCAAAAATATATTTTAATCCATCGGCACCATCTTTATTTGCGCCTGAAAGTAATACAGCAGCAGTTTTTTCTCTATAAACATCTGATGCCGATTTAAAAGTAATATCAATAGCGGGCCTAGAATAGTTTTCTTTTTCAGAATAATCTAAACAAATCGTCCTATCTTTTTCTATTAATAAATGATAATCAGGGGGTACAAAATATATATTACCTGGCAAAAGATTGTCCTTATCTTCACATTCATAAACAGGTATAGCCGTTTTGCTACTAAATAAATCAACAATAGAGGTATTGGAATTGTGTTTTCTGTGTAATACAACTAAAACAGCAAAATTAATATCGAGCTTAATTTTAGTTAAAATTTGCAGTAAAACTTTAAAAGAACCCGCAGAACCACCAATAATTAAAATCTCTACCACAGGATTTATTTTGTTTTTTCCCAAATCTTTTCTTTTTCTACTTGTTTGTAAGTAAGGTTTAAATTAGAAAATCTGATGGTTTCTTTTGATCCTAAGGCTAAAAAACCTAGCGTTTCTAAGCTACCATCAAATAGGTTAAAGACTTTATCCTGTAAAACTTTATCAAAATAAATCAAAACGTTTCTACAAATTATTAATTGAAACTCGTTAAATGAACGGTCTGATACTAGATTGTGAGTAGAGAAAATAACGTTTTTTCTTAAATATTCTTTAAAGCTTACGTGATCATAATTAGCAGAGTAATAACTGCTAAAATCTGCTGTACCCCCACTATTATGATAATTTTCTGTATAAAGTTTCATTTGGTTTATCGGGTAAACCCCTGATTTAGCATTCTCTAAAACCGTCGGATTTATATCTGTAGCATATATTATCGCCTTATGCGCTAAATTTGCCTCATGAAGTAAAATAGAAATGGAATAAACTTCTTGGCCAGTAGAGCAGCCCGACAACCAAATTTTTATAAATGGATTTACACCAAGTTGAGGGATAATTTTTTCTTTTAAAGTCTTGTAAAAAAAAGGATCTCTAAACATTTCAGTTACGTTTACCGTAACTTCTTCTATAAATCTACTTAGATAAGATTGGTCATTTAAAACTTTATATCGTAATTCTGCAAAGCTTTTATGTTTATCTATTAAGCAAATTCTATTTATTCTTCGTTTTATAGATGCCTTACTGTATTCTGTAAAATCATATCCATATACGCTAGCAACTTCAATTAATAAAAGTTCTAAATCTTCGTCTCCTACAATATCGGCTGCTATCATTTTTACAAAAATTTATTTGTAAAAACCAATAAATGATCAATGTTTACTGGTTTAGATACATAACCATCGGCACCAGCTTCTAAACATTTTTCTTTATCACCAGCCATAGCTTGCGCAGTTACGGCAATAATTGGTACATTTTTAAATTCTTCTGATGATTTTAAATGCGCTATAGATTCATATCCATCAACATCTGGCATCATCATATCCATTAATACCAACTTAATATCCTTTCCAGATTTTAAGACATTTAAGGCATCGGTAAAATTTGTAGCGGTTTCACAATCAAATCCTCTCGCTTTTAGAACCATTTTTAAAGCAAAAATATTTCTAGGATCATCATCAACTATTAAAATGAAATTTTTTTGATTCATATTTTATTCTTGGTAAAGCCAAACTCTTAATAGCGATAGTAATTGATCAGTATCTACAGGTTTTGATATATAATCTGATGCACCTACTTTCATACATTTTTCTCTGTCACCAATCATTGCTTTTGCGGTTACTGCAATAATTGGTAAATTTTTGTATTTAGCTTGTTTTCTAATTTCTTTGATGGTGTCATAACCATCCATTTTTGGCATCATAATATCCATCAAAACTATATCTATGTTTGAGTTTTCGCCTAATTTTTGCATAGCTTCTTTTCCATCAATTGCGCTAACTACTTTCATTTGGTGGTTTTCTAAAGCTTTTGATAAAGAAAAAATGTTTCTCACATCATCATCTGCAATTAAAACCGTTTTATTTTTGATCACCTCTGTAAGTTGTCCTAATTTTTTGAATGAAGTGATTGGTTTATCAACTTTATCATCATTTACTAAATGTAGAAATAGCCCAACTTCATCTAAGACTCTTTGGTAAGAATGTGCCGTTTTCACGATGATAGAATCTGCATATTTCTTAATCTTTAGCTCTTCTACCTTAGATATATTTTTACCTGTAAAAATGATAATTGGTAAATCTTCTAATCCTGGAGTCTGTCTGATAGCTTCTAAGGTATCATATCCGTTTTCATAAGGTACACCCATGTCTAAAATAACACAATCAACATCATTGTTTTGAAGTGTTTTAGTACAATCTTCAATACTGTTTTTTATCTCGGTAGAAATATTAAAATTACTTAAGAAATAAGATAAAGCATTGGCGTGTTTTGCATTTTCTTCAACAATTAAAACCTTTTTTGGATATTTATTAAGAGCACTTTCTATTTTTAGAAATATACCATTCATATTCTCAATGGCAAACGGCTTATTGATAAAATCTACGGCTCCCTTAAGTATACTTTCTTTTTTAGCCTGTAAAGAAGACATAATATGTACCGGAATATGCCTAGTTTGAGGGTTAGTTTTTAAAGCATCCATAATCATCCAACCATCCATTATGGGCAATTGAATGTCTAATAATATTGCCCAAGGTTTAAATTCTAAAGCTGCTGGTAATGCAAAATCACCACGTACAACAACAATTGTTTTAAAGTTTTGCTTTTGAGCAAAATTTCTTAATGTCTTAGCAAACAATGTGTCATCCTCAACAATCAAAATAACTTTATCTCCCTTTTGGATATTATTTCTATCGTCTTCAATCGCTTCTGGAATTTTATCACTTAAAAAATTAGAAGAAATTTCTTCTAATTTAATATCAATGATTTCTTCCTTTTCTATGCTTGTTTGCTCTTCAGAAGTTTCTATAACACGGTTTTGAGGTAGTGTAACGGTAAACGTACTTCCTTTTCCAGGTTCGCTTTCTAAATCAATTTTACCGCCTAATAATTTGGCTAATTCCTTACTAATTGATAAGCCAAGTCCGGTACCACCAAATTTTCTTTTTGTAGAACCGTCTTCTTGTTGGAAAGCTTCAAAAATCAACTTTTGTTTATTCTTTGAAATTCCTATTCCAGTATCCTTAACTTCAAAAACAATATTATTTTCTTTTTTTAGAATGTTAAGACTTACACTACCTGTTGATGTAAATTTAATAGCATTAGAAAGAAGGTTTTTAAGAATTTGCCCTAAGCGTAAATAATCTGTTTCAATTTCATCAGCATCTTTATCCAAATTAAAATTAAGTTTAATTGCTTTTTGGTTTACAACAGGTTTAAATAAATTTTGAAGCTCGGTTTTTAAAACTTTAATATTAAATTTCTCATTATCAACTTCCATTTTACCTGCTTCAATTTTGGATAGATCCAAAATTTCATCTATTAATGAGAGCAAACCGTTACCAGAACTCTGAATCACTTTTGCAGATTCTACTTGCTCTTCGGTTAAATTCCCTTCTGGATTTTCTGCCGATAACCTAGAAAGAAGTAGAATTGAATTTAAAGGGGTTCGCAACTCATGCGACATGTTTGCCAAAAATTCTGACTTGTATTTTGTACTTAAAGCTAATTCTTCTGCTTTTTGTTGGATTTCTAAATTTCTATCCGTAATTAGATGATTCTTTTCTTCTAGCAACTTAGAACGTTCTTCTAATTCTCGGTTAGACTGTTGAAGTTCTTCTTGCTGTACTTTCAATTCTTCTTCAGAAGCTTGCAGCTTTTGAAATTGCGCTTCTAACTCGGCATTTAAGTTTTCTAACTCGTTATGTTGCGACTGTAATTCTTCTGTTTGGCTTTGTGTTTCTTCTAGTAAATTTTGGATATGCCTTCTAGATTTTGCATTTACTATGGCGGCACCAATACTTGCACCGCAAGTTTGATGATACAAAACATCAACATCTGTAAATTTAGCACTACAACCTAATTCTATAATGCCAATTGTTTTGTAATCATGTTTTATAGGTACCAATAATAAATAGTTAAGTTTTATTTTTCCGATTGCAGTAGTAATAAAATAATCGGGACCTAAATCGCTTATTAATTTTATTATCCCATCTTTATAACTCTGCCCTACTAAACCTTCGCCTTCGTTAAAAGACGTTTTCATAAAAGTTTCTTTGTTATAAGTGCTTTTTAATTCAATGTTTCCATCGTCAAAAACATAAAGACCCCCAACCTGACATTGTCCATAAGTAATTAGTTCATTTAAAGACTCCTCATAAATTTGATCTATTGATTTATTACTTAAAAGTTTCAAGTTGAGTGATGCAATCCCTTTTTGTAACCACTCTTCATCATTCAATTTACCAAAAGATACTTCTAAAGATTCTGCCATAGAATTTAAAGAATTACTTATTTTGCTCAATAATTTAAATTCTTCAGCATTAACCCTTGTGCTAAAATCGCCCAAAGAAATTTGATGAGCTATTTCTGTTATTTTTAAAATGCTCTCTGTAGTGTCTTTATCCTTTTGTAATAATTTGTTTTTGAGATCTTCACGTTTTTTAAAATCAGACGTTATCCTAAAATAAAAAACCAATGTAATTAATAACGAAAGTAACGATGTAATTATTAATAGTATAGGAGTTGTGCCAGCAGATTTTGAATTCACATTGTTTCTTTTTTGCAAAAGCAAACGTTCAATATTTTTCATTTTGTTGATAATGGCTTGGATAACTTCTGTTTGTGATTTTCCAGCTTCCATGGTTGTGATAGTTATCACATAGCCTTTATCTATTTGAGACAAAATGTTTTGCGTAAATTCAAAATATTTTTTAGTTTCTAATCGCAATTCCTTAGCATTTTTGACCTGAACAGGATTATCAATTATTAATTTATTAAGATTGTTTAATAAGGAATCTCCAGACTTAATACTAGAATAATAAGTATTAGAAAACCTATTATCTTTTGATAGTAGTTTACCCCTTACACCTATTATTTTATCTTTAAGGCTAATGTTGATGTTATCTAAGGTGATTAAAACTTTTAAGGTATGTTCTACCAATTTTTGGTTTTCTCTAAACTTATTTATTGCCATAAATGAAGCTATAGAGCTAATTATAAGTAAGAAAAAGGAAATTGAAAAGCCGATTTGAAGATTTCTTAAAAAATTAGATTTCATTTATTTAAGTTTATTTTAATGATTGAAAGGGTAGGCTAAAGTAAAATTCAGATCCTTTATTCGGTTCGCTCTTAACCCCATATTTACCATGATGTTTTTTGATGATATCAGCGCAAATATATAAGCCAATACCCAATCCTTGAAACTTTAAAGATGTTTCTTCTATCCTATAAAACTTATCGAAAACGTTTTTCTGTTTTTCTTCTGGTATGCCAATTCCTTTGTCTCTAACCTTAATTAAAACGCAATCATCTAAATCTTCCCTAACAATGTTTATCGTTTGGTTATCTGGAGAGTATTTTAAAGCATTTGTTAAGTAATTCAAGAGAACTTGCTCTATCCTTACCTCGTCTATTTCAATAAGTTTTGGTAAAGTATTGCCAATTACTTTTATCACCGCGTTAGGATGAGTTTGGTGTATGGTATCAACGCAACTTTCAATTGTAATTTTTAGGTCTATATTTTTTTTATTGAGTTTTAATTCTCCACTCTCAATCTTAGAAATATCCAATAAGTCAGAAATTAAATCATTTAACTTACCAACCTGTAATTGTGCCTTTTCTATGTATGTTTTTATTTGAACAGATTCATGATTTTTTAAACTTCTGGCTAGCAATTGTATATAAGCTTTAATGCTTGTTAAAGGAGTTTTTAACTCATGACTGGCAATACTTAAAAATTCATCTTTCTTTTTTTCGATTTGTTTATGAGCATCAATATCAGTGAAAGTTCCAATCCATTTATTTTGCGTACCATTTTCTTTAAAAGGAATAATCTTTAGTAAGTTATAGCAGTATTCAATTGAACCTAATTTTTGAAGCCTCACTTCTAATTCAAGCTTTTTATTTTGGATAATTGCGTTAATAAACTCCACCTCAATATTTTTATCATCAGGATGAGATTTTGGGAAAACCTGATCACTTTCAGAGAATTGCATCCATTTCTGATTCACAAAATCGATTTTTCCATTTTCATCTGCTGTGAAAGCAATTAAAGGTAATGCTTCTAATGTGTAATGTAATTGTTCTACCTTTTCTTTTAGCTCTAATTGTACTCTTTTACGGATGTCGATTTCTGCCTTTAAAACATTTTGTATCTCTTTTAATTTTTTGTTTTGTTTATAAAGCTTTAAAAAAGTATTAACTTTTAAAAGTAAAATATCAGAGTCAACAGGCTTAGTCAAATAATCTATACCTCCAGATGCATATCCTTTGGCAATAAATTGTTTATCTGTATTAACAGCTGATAAGAAAATAATAGGAATATCTTTTGTTTTGTTAAAACCAGCAAGTGTTTCTGCAACTTCATAACCATCCATGAAAGGCATCTGCACATCTAGGATAATTAAAGCGTAATCGTTATTTAAAACTTTTTTTAAGGCTTCTTCTCCAGATAGTGCGCTATCTACAGCAAAGTCTTTAGATTCTAGCAATTTTTTTAAAGAATAAACATTTTCCTTTTTATCGTCTACAACTAAAATCATTATTAAAATTTATTCATTCTATCGTTTTGTGGTTTTTTTATCCGCATAGTTAAGCAAAAATTAAACCAAAAAATTTTTAAAAGTCATTAATTTTAATAAAATTTATTATGCTTGCATAATAAATTTGAGTTACTTACATTTGAAATACCTAATTAAACTTTTTTAATGAAACATCAAGAAACTATTGATTATTTTTTAAAAGTAACATGGCAAAACATTGCAAATAAGTATAATCAGCTTGCTTCTGAATTTGGTATCACACAATCTATTGGATATTTATTAATCAATATTGATGAACATGAAGGAACTACGGTTTCAGAAGTTGCGGCACTTTTAGGATTAAAATCAACAAGCTTGAGTAGAATGTTAAGTCATCTACAAGAGGATGGTTTAATATACAAGGAAGGTCATCAAACAGATAAGAGATCTGTAAAATTGTATTTAACAGAAAAAGGAAAAGAGAAACGTCATTTAGCTAGGGTGGTAGTAAGAAAGTTTAATGACTATTTGAACGTTCATCTGTCTGAAAAGGATAAATTACAATTAGTGAATTCGTTAAAAACCATTAACGATTTAACTACCAATTATAAACAAGAATAAATCAATATATGAAAAGATCAATCAAAAAAGTAGCAGTATTAGGTTCGGGAATCATGGGTTCACGTATCGCCTGCCACTTTGCGAATATTGGAGTAGAAGTTTTGCTTTTGGATATCGTTCCCAGAGAATTAAATGAAAAGGAGCAAGCTAAAGGCTTAACGTTAGAAAACCCAGTGGTTAGGAACAGAATTGTGAACGATGCTTTAACATTTGCAGCAAAATCTAATCCTTCTCCCGTTTATAATAAAGCGGTTTTGAACAAAATTAAAACCGGAAACTTTGAGGATAACATGAAAGAAATTGCCAATTGCGATTGGACAATTGAAGTGGTGGTAGAAAACCTTAAAATCAAAAAATTAGTTTACGATCAAGTAGAGCAATTTAGAAAACCAGGCACTTTAATTACTTCAAACACATCTGGAATTCCAATCCACATGATGGCCGAAGGACGCTCAGAGGATTTTAAAAAGCATTTCTGCGGAACGCATTTTTTTAACCCACCACGCTATTTAAGGTTATTAGAAATTATCCCAACGCCAGATACGGATCAAGAAATTATAGATTACTTGATGCATTATGGCGATAAATTTTTAGGTAAAACTACCGTTTTATGTAAAGATACTCCTGCATTTATTGCAAACCGAGTAGGCGTTTACTCTATCATGTCGCTTTTGCATTTGGTAGAGAAAATGGATTTAACGGTAGAAGAAATAGATAAATTTACTGGTCCCGCTTTAGGCCGACCAAAATCTGCAACATTCCGTACCACCGATGTAGTGGGTTTAGATACCATGATTAACGTAGCTAACGGTTTAGCGCAAAACGTACCAAACGACGAACAAAAAGAAGTTTTTGTTTTGCCAGAGTACGTGAAAAAAATGCAAGAAAATAAATGGCTAGGCGATAAAACTGGCCAGGGTTTCTATAAAAAGACAAAAGATAAGGATGGCAAAACAGAGATTTTAGCATTAGACCTAAAAACTTTAGAGTATCGCCCACAAAACAAGGTGAAATCTGCTACGCTAGAGGTTACAAAACCGATCGAGAATCTTCGTCAAAGAATGAAAGTTTTTGCAGCTGGGAAAGATAAGGCTGGAGAGTTTTTTAGAATTTCTTTTTCAGGATTATTTGAATATGTTTCTAACCGAATTCCAGAAATATCAGACGAAACTTACCGAATTGATGATGCCATGCGAGCAGGATTTGGATGGGAGCTAGGTCCGTACGAAGTTTGGGATGCTGTAGGTGTAAAAGAAGGTATAGAAATGATGAAAGCCAATGGTAAAACTCCTGCAGCTTGGGTAACCGAAATGTTAGCAGCCGGACATACTTCTTTCTATAAAATCGAAAACGGCAATAAAACTTATTACGATATTCCATCAAAATCTTACAAAGCCATTCCAGGTCAGGATGCTTTTATCGTTCTAGATAATATTAGAGCTAATAAAACCATCTGGAAAAATGCAGGAACAACCCTTACAGATTTAGGCGATGGAATTTTAAACCTAGAGTTCCATACCAAAATGAACACCATTGGTGGGGAAGTTTTAGCCGGAATTAATAAAGCCATAGATATTGCCGAGAAAGATTATAGAGGTTTAGTGATTGGAAACGATGGCGCAAACTTCTCTGCCGGAGCAAACGTAGGGATGATTTTCATGATGGCAGTAGAACAAGAGTGGGACGAAGTAAACATGGCGATTAAAATGTTCCAAAATACATCGATGCGAATCAGGTATTCATCTATTCCGGTAGTAGTTGCCCCACATAATTTGACCTTAGGTGGCGGTTGCGAATTTACTTTACATGCAGACCACGTTCAATTAAGTGCCGAAACGTATATGGGTTTGGTAGAGTTTGGGGTAGGATTAATACCAGGTGGTGGCGGAACTAAAGAGTTTGCCTTAAGAGCATCAGACGGTTTTGGCGAAGATCAAATAGAGCAAAATATATTAAAAGATAAATTTTTAACCATTGCAATGGCTAAAGTATCTACATCAGGTTTAGAGGCTTATGATTTAGGTTACTTACAAAAAGATAAATTCGCCATTTCTATGAATAAGAGTAGGTTGATCGCCGATGCCAAAGAAAAAGCATTAGAACTGGCTGATGCCGGGTACACCCAACCCGTTAGAAGAACAGATATTAAAGTATTAGGTAAATACGGATTAGGAATGATGTACGCTGGAGCAAATACCATGCGTTCTGGAAATTACATCTCAGACCACGATCAAAAAATCTCTCAAAAATTAGCTTATGTGATGTGTGGCGGTGATTTATCAGCCCCAACTCTAGTAACCGAACAGTATTTACTGGATTTGGAAAGAGAAGCATTTTTATCGCTTTGCGGAGAGAAAAAGACCTTGGAAAGAATACAAAGTATCATTACTAAGGGGAAACCGTTGCGCAATTAGTAGTGCGATTTGAGTATTGCGTATTGAGAACTTTTAAAATGAAATAAAAAAATCATATCAATACTTAATACACTCTACTAAATACAGTAAATTATAAAAAACAGGACGTAAGCAAGTCATCTCAATACTCAATACGCCCTACTCAATACTAAAAAGAATGGAAGCATACATTGTAGCAGGTTATAGAACAGCAGTAGGAAAAGCTCCAAAGGGAGTTTTTCGTTTTACTAGAGCAGATGATTTAGCTGCCGAAGTGATTAGAGAATTAGTGGACTCTGTTCCTAACTTGGATAAAGAGCAAATAGACGATGTAATCGTCGGTAACGCTACACCGGAGGCAGAACAAGGTTTAAACATTGCCAGAATGATTTCTTTAATGGGATTAGATACTGATAAAGTTCCTGGAGTAACAGTTAACCGTTATTGCGCCTCGGGTTTAGAAACCATTGCTACAGCAGTTGCAAAAATTAAGGCCGGCATGGCAGATTGTATCATTGCTGGTGGGGTTGAAGTGATGAGTGGGATGCCTTTCGGCGGATGGAAAATTGTTCCAAACCCAGAAGTAGCTTTAAAAAATCCAGATTGGTATTGGGGTATGGGCTTAACTGCCGAGGCGGTTGCAAAAGAGTATAACGTAAACCGAGAAGACCAAGATGAATTTGCTTTGAAATCTCATCAAAAGGCTTTAGATGCAATAAAAAATGGTCATTTAAAAGATGGCGTTTTACCCATTACCGTTAAAGAAAATTACCTCGATGCCAACATGAAAAAGAAAACCCGCGAATACGTGGTAGATACAGATGAAGGACCAAGGGCAGATACTTCGCTTTCGGCTTTAGCCAAATTGAAACCAGTTTTTGCAGCAGGTGGCTCGGTAACGGCAGGTAATTCATCTCAAACATCAGACGGAGCAGCATTTGTATTGGTAGTTTCAGAAAAAATGCTCAAACAATTAAATGTACAACCTATCGCTCGTTTAGTAAGTTACTCGGTTGCAGGCGTTCCTCCACGTATTATGGGAATTGGCCCAATCGAAGCGATTCCAATGGCGTTAAAGCAAGCCAATATGAAGTTAGATGATATCGATTTAATTGAGCTAAACGAAGCTTTCGCATCGCAATCTATTGCCATCACAAGAAAATTAGATTTAAATACAGATAAGCTAAACGTAAACGGTGGAGCTATCGCTTTGGGGCACCCTCTTGGCTGTACGGGAGCAAAACTATCCGTACAAATATTTAACGAATTAAAAAGAAGAAACCAAAAATACGGAATGGTCACCATGTGCGTAGGAAGCGGACAAGGTGCAGCAGGGATATTTGAAATGTTATAAATAGTATAAAGACAAGAGTATCAAGTATCAAGATGCTTTTACAAAGAGATATTAAATTTTATGCGAGTTGAATTGTCTTGATACTTGATACTCGCTACTCAATACTTAAAAGAATATGGCAACAATAGAAAAAACAACAACCAAAGGAGGTGAGTTTATCATCACCGAAACAGATTTTCAGGATGTATTTATCCCTGAGGAATTTGATGAAGAACAGTTAATGATTAAGAAAACCTGTGAGGATTTCTTAGCAGCAGAAGTATATCCAAATTTGGATAGAATTGATAAACAGGAAGAAGGTTTAATGCCATCATTAATGGATAAAGCAGGCGAGCTCGGTTTATTAGCTGTTTCAATTCCCGAGGAATATGGTGGGTTTGGTAAAAACTTCAATACTTCCATGTTGGTAGCAGATATTATTGGTTCAGGTCACTCTTTTGCGGTCGCAATTTCGGCACATACCGGGATTGGAACTTTACCTATTTTATATTATGGAAATAAGGAGCAAAAGGATAAATACATTCCAAAATTAGCAAGTGGTGAATGGAAAGCATCCTATTGTTTAACTGAACCTAACTCAGGATCGGATGCTAACTCAGGAAAAACCAAAGCAATTTTAAATGCCGAGGGAACACATTACATCATCACGGGACAAAAAATGTGGATCACCAATGGTGGTTTTGCTGATATTTTTATTGTGTTCGCAAAAATTGATAATGATAAAAACCTTTCTGCATTTATTGTAGAGAAAGAATTTGGTGGCATCACCATGAATCCTGAGGAGCATAAAATGGGAATCAAAGGTTCTTCAACCCGTCAGGTTTTCTTTAATGATTGTCCTGTCCCAAAAGAGAATCTATTATCAGAAAGAGAAAACGGATTTAAAATTGCCGTTAATATCTTAAACATAGGCCGAATTAAGCTAGGAGCAGCAGCCATTGGTTCGTCTCGTAAAGTGTTAGATCACGCTATCAACTACTCAAACGAAAGGGTTCAATTTGGTTTAAACATCTCTAAATTTGGTGCTATCCGTTATAAATTGGCAGAAATGGCAACCCGTAATTTTGCGGTAGAAAGCGCATCTTACCGAGCAGGTCAAAACATTGACGATGCTTACGATCAACTAGTGGCCGATGGTATGGATTCTAGTAAAGCCAAACTAAAATCTACTGAGCAATTTGCTGTAGAATGTGCCATTATCAAAGTTTCGGGTTCTGAGATGTTGGATTACATTGTGGATGAAGGCGTACAGGTTTATGGCGGAATGGGTTACAGTGCCGATGCACCAATGGACAGAGCATATCGCGATAGCCGTATCAATAGGATTTTCGAAGGGACCAACGAAATCAATCGTTTGTTGATTGTAGATATGTTGTTGAAGCGAGCCATGAAAGGAGAGTTAGATTTAATGACTCCTGCTACGGTTGTAGCTAGCGAGTTAATGTCTATTCCTGAATTTGGTGATGAGGATACTTCTTTATTTGCAGCAGAGTTAAAAACATTGAAAAACCTGAAAAAAGCAGGTTTGATGATTGCCGGAGCAGCTGTGCAAAAACTGATGATGACGCTTGGTAAAGAACAAGAAATTCTAATGAACATTGCCGATATCATAGGCTCGGTTTATGTTGCAGAATCTACTATTTTACGTGTTCAAAAATTAGTTTCCATACGTGGTGAAGAAGCTTGTGCTGGCCAAATAGACATGATGCGTATTTACCTGCAAACAGCCGTTGATAAAACCGCTTTAGCCGGTAAAGAAGCTTTAAACTCTTTTGCCGAAGGTGATGAATTGAACATGATGTTAATGGGCTTACGCCGATTTACAAAAGTAGCGCCTTTCAATATCAAAAATGCTCGCCAAAGAGTTGCCAAGCAATTGATAGAAGCGAATAAATATTGTTATTAATTTGTCATTGCGAGTTCTGATTTTTCATCAGAGCGAATCAATCTGTTAGTTAAAAATATAACATTAACAAAGCCGTTCAGATTTAATTTGAACGGCTTTTTTTTATTTGGGCATCCCGATAGCTATCGGGATAAAATGCTTTCCTCTATATCTTTTTTTGCAATATGGCAAGAGCAAAAAAAGGATGCCGCTACAATGGTTAATGCGAAATATATTTCACCTCGGTCTGTGTCCCCACAAAACGAAACGCAATTTAAAACAAAAATGGTCTGTGAGGATACAGACCATGATTTTAAGAGTATTTTTTATGATTATTGTAGGTTTTGCGTAAGGGATTGAAGTGGAAACCCCTGCCTGCGGTAGAGAGGCTTTTTGTTTTTTACAAAAAGATGGCGATAGAGAGCCCGACCCTTTTTTAAGGGGAACGCCCTAAAATGCTGCTTTCGTGAAATGCTTCAACTGAATCACTTCTTGATCTGTTAAATATCTCCAACGACCACGTGTTAAATCTTTCTTCGTCAAATTCGCATAAATCACACGATCTAACTTTTCTACTTCGTAGCCTAAACTTTCGAAAATTCTTCTCACAATTCGATTCTTACCACTATGAATCTGAATTCCTATTTCGTTTTTAGCACCACCAGTCACATATCTTAAATCATCTGGTTTGATGAAACCATCTTCTAACTCTAAACCGAAAGCAATTTTATTGAAATCACCCTGAGTTAGATTACGACTCAATTCAACATTATATATTTTGCTGATGCTGTTTTTTGGATGCGATAATTTATCGGCCAAATCACCATCATTGGTTAAAAGCAATAATCCGGTTGTATTTCTATCTAAACGGCCAACAGGATAAATACGCTCTCTACTTGCTTTTTCTACCAGCTCCATTACTGTTTTACGTTCCTGCGGATCGTCAGTTGTGGTGATATAATCTTTTGGTTTATTCAAAAGAACATAAACCATTTTCTCACGTTTCAGCAATTCGCCGTTGTAGCGGATTTCATCTTGAGATGGATTTACTTTGGTTCCCAACGCGGTAACAGCTTCTCCGTTTACAGAAACCACACCAGCTGCAATGAGCTCATCGGCTTTTCTTCTGGAACAAATTCCAGAATTAGAAATGAATCTATTTAAACGTATCAACTCGTTGCTATCTTTTTTGAAAGATTTTGAATTGCTGCTTTTGGTTCTCAGTTTTACCTGATCGTCATTAAATTCTGTTGAATCCGCAGAACGGTCTAATTTTCCTCTAAAAGGCTGATCGCTGATAGATCTTTTATTTTCTCCATCTCTTTCACCTCTGAAAGGTTTACGTTCGCCAAAGTTTTCTCTTTTTTCTGTTCCAAAATCTCTGTCGCTACTTACAAAAGGTTTGCGATCGCTAAAGTTTTCTTTTTTATCGCCGAATGGTTTTCTTTCGCTATTATTTCTTTTGTCGCCATAGGCTTTTCTATCTGCAAAAGAGTTCTTATCTGTGTAAGTTTTTCTCTCTCCTGATCCTTCGCTTCTGCTGCCATAAGGTTTTTTATCGCCGTAAGCACTTCCGCCTTCTCTCTTATCGCCGTAAGATTTACGCTCTCCTGATCCTTCGCTTCTGCTGCCATAAGGTTTTTTATCACCGTAAGCGCTTCCACCTTCTCTCTTATCTCCGTAAGATTTACGTTCTCCTGATCCTTCGCTTCTGCTGCCATAAGGTTTTTTATCACCGTAAGCGCTTCCACCTTCTCTTTTATCACCGTAAGATTTACGATCTCCTGATCCTTCACTTCTGCTAACGTATGGTTTTTTATCCCCATATGACCCTTCGCTTCTTGTTCCGTAAGGTTTTTTGTCTTTGTAAGCGCTTCCACTTCCCTCTCTTGTTCCGTAAGGTTTACGGTCACCTGGATTTTCTTTTTTATCACCGTAAGGCTTTCTTTCGGTATTAAAACTTGACGAAGATTTTGATGAGTGACCTTCGGATTTAGATCTGCTGGTAGATTCAGATCTGTCTGATCTTTTTGATTCTTTTCCGGATTTGTCATCACGACTGTTCCTGTTCTTATTGAATGGCATCTTGTTGTTTTTAATTATCCTTTAAAAGGGCTGCAAAGTTACAAAAAACTTTAGAGATCAGAACTTTATATATTAAAGTTAGTGAGTAAAGTTTTATTCAATTTCTTGTGTATAACAAACGAGTAAGGAACGCGTTTTGGTAACTATTTGATAATGTGCAATATAAATAATACCTTTGCCCAGCTTTTCGAAGCTATGAATATAAAACAAGAATTATGAGAGTAAAATACATAGTTTCTTGTAGCATAATGTTAACAATTTGTGTGTTCACAAAATTTTTTGGTTACAGCTACTCTACAAGTTCGGCTAAAGTAAATCAACCAGATATTGCAGATGCAAGAAAGCTTGCCGAAAGCGATTTCTATAAGGATTTAAATTTTGCAAACGAATTATTGCCAATCGGTGATAAACATATAGAAGTAAAGATGAGAAAAGCGCTTAAAGCGAATTCTTATTCTAGTATGCAAACCCTTAAGTTACATCAAAGAGCCGAGATTTGGTTTCCTATTATCGAACCAATTTTAAAACGTTATGGAATCCCCGAAGACTTTAAATATGTCCCCTTAATTGAAAGTGGAATGGAAAGAGGTCAATATTCATCGAAAGGTGCTGCCGGTTTATGGCAATTTATGCCGCAAACAGCTAGGGATTATGGTTTGACAGTAAATGAAAATGTGGATGAACGTTTGAATGTAAGGTTGGCAACTGTTGCTGCAGCAAGGTATATTAGAGATCTGCATAAGCAATTTAACAGTTGGACATTGACTGCAGCAGCTTACAATGGAGGAGAAGGAAGAATGAGAAGAAAAATTGCTCAACAAAATCAGGATGATTATTTCAAACTAGATTTAAATCATGAGACTGGAAAATATGTTTATAGCTTAATATCGATGAAAGAGATCATAGAGCATCCTGAAGATTATGGTTATAAAATCCAAAATGCCAGAAAACTATTGGCTTATAAGAATTAAAAATGTTCTTAATTTATTTTAAGAATCCTATATAAAAAAAATCCTCAGTGTAATTACAGTGAGGATTTTTTTATTTGGATGAGAATTAAAAATTTGGTTTTATAGGGTTGTGCCTATTTGTCTTACTCAATAAATCTTTTCTATATTTCAAATTTAAAATAGTAAGAAAAGTTTATTAAAAACTTTCAAAATTGCTTTTAATTCAAGATTTATACTATTAATAGCAACAATTAGCACCTTATTAATTCTGGCTGGATCAATCATATCTTGAATGATTTTCTTAGTGTTTTTTAATTCTTCTAAACGTTTAGCATGTGACTCAGGATTGCCATCTTCAGGTACTTTTAAACTGAAAATTTGTAAATCATAAAATCTTATTTTCTCATTAATTAGTGAAAATAATATTTCAGCAGTTTAGTCAGGAGTAAATTCTCCTTTTACCAGTGCGAGTCCCTGATCTTTATACATCTTTGATAATTTTACTTTATAAATTCTATTTTATTTAGTTTATTATTCGGTAATCTGTTTTTTTAAACGGTTAAGATTGTATCTCGCTGATTTTTTTAGCTTTCATTTGCAAATTTTTACGATAGTATTTTATCTGATTTGAATCCGTTGGGTCCATCACCATCAAATAAAGCCACTCATTATCTAATAAAGTTTTGATAGATTCATTCCTTTCAATAATATCAATTATCCAATTATAAGGCGCTTGAATCACCACAGATAATCTTAAGGGTTGATGATACATTTCTTGATCCGATGATTTAATAGATTGTAAAGGGAGTCCAATTTTTAAATCGCCACCATTTCCTTGTACAACACCTAATTTACCAGTTACATTTTGGGTAATTTTCGAACCTCCACCAAATTGCTCATTGTTCACTGTAGAAAAATAATAATGGCTATTGATCCATTGACCAACAACCATAGGGCCTTGCATAATAGCTTCTAAAGCTTTGCCTTCATTATCTTTTTCCCAATCATATGAATGTAAAAAGCATCTTCCTCCTAAATTAATGTCTTTTGTAAGGTTTCTTGGTCCTACAATAAAAGCTGCGTTTTTCGCTAATCCCCATTCAGGTCGGGTTTCTGCCCAGTTATTAGCTTTTTTATGAGCGGTTTTTAAACTGTCTTTATTTTTTCCAAGTCTTTCGTGAGTAGCTGTTTGCTGCGATTGTTTTAAATCTAATTTCAAATCTTGAATCAGTTTAAGGTGCGTGCTGGGCGCTTGGCTATCAAACAATACAATTTCATCCGTGGTGGTATTATGTTCGGCGCCTAAAAAATAAGTATTCTCTGGAATATGAATCTCGAACTCTTCTTTTAAAGCTATTTTTACCGCTTTTTGATTGGCAATATTGGCTAACATTCTAGCATTATGTCTTCCAGGACTTGCTGCGCATGCACCACAGTCTAAACTAGACCCAAATGGATTATTTGCAGTTTGACTTGCATGTCCAGCGAAAATCACCAGCGGTGCAAAATTTTCCCATCCTAATAAATCGAAAGCTCCTTTAACAATCGCAACTTTTTCATCAATTGAAATAGCTAACCCCCCTTTTTCATCATGTCGATCATTAATCTTTGTTTCGCAAAAATTCTCAGGTACTGGTTTATTTTTTTTATTCAAGTTATAAGTAACTGAGGGGAAAAGGGTCCGACTTGTTAATGTAGCACCGTAAATGAGTCCTGCACCTTCTACAAAACCAAAAGCAGACGGTAGCATGTTTTTTAATCTCTTTAAAAAGTAACTGCTAAATTTAGAATTTTCAATATGTTGCTGGTAATCCAGGAATTCAGAATCCTTATCTGTTTGGGCAACTTCCGAAACTTTATATGCCGAGTTCACTATTGGTGGACAAGATTTTCTAATGATACCAGTTTCTGGATTTTTATAGTCCATGGCGATACCGAAAAAACCAGCATAACCGAATGTTTCATAATTACCTTTTACCTCTATGTGCCTTCTTATCAATTCTGATCTGGTATCTATGCAGAATACCAACTGCGCATCAGGTAAATCTTTAATGCTTGATTTTGATGTGCTATTTAATCTTTCATTTAAGGTGCTGATGAGTTGATTTTGCCAGCTTTCTTCCCAGGCTTTTAACCAAATATATTTAAGGTTTAGGCTTGTAGCACTTTCTTGTTGTAAGTTGTTTGAGGGGGTCAGTTCGGTATTGGTGGTTTTTACAATCCATAATCTTACAGCAAGGTAATCTTCTAAAGAAATAGGATATTTTTGTTGCCAAGCCGAGTTTTCTTGCATCCTGTACTTTATATATCCATTCCATCCAGGCAAGGCAGCAATATGATATTTGAAAAGCTCTAAATAATCTTTTTTAGGATAATCTTTCAACACATACTCAAGTGCTAATGCTGCTGTTTTCGGAATTTCTATATTCGAAGTTCCCATTTCTTTATCATATTTTGCTAGTTTCCTCCAAGCGGAGAAGAAACCTTTAGATTTAAAAGGCATTTCCCAATCGGCAAAACCCTCGTCTAAAAAAGCGGCTAGCCATTTACACATGATACGATCTAAATGATGATTAACATTTTTTTCTTTAAGATGCATTACCTCTTCCATTTCGGATAGGTAATAGGCAGGATCTTGATTAAAGTCGTTTTCTTGAAGAAGCGTTAGCAATACTTCTTTGTCCATTTCTCCACTTTTCAAAGCTTCACTAAATAAGGAAGCTTCTGGCAATGTTGAACCACCTAAATATTTGGCAGCACTTTGAAGGGCATTCTTAAATGTTAATTTTTCGTATCCTGATAATGGGTTGGAGGCTACAAAAGCATAAAGCGGCCATGTATGACCAATTACTTCAGAAGCTTCGGTGATATCGTTTTTGAATTGTAGGTTCGTCATTAAGAATGGTTTTTAAACAGTAATAGTGTGTTTTTTGCAGACTGTGAGTCGTTTAGTAATTTGACATATAACCAGGGTATTTTTTTATAAATGTTTAGCTTCATGATAAAGAATCCGATTAAAAAGATAATTCCAAAGACTATTTGAATAGTGGAAAGTGGTGAAGGAGCATCTACTTTCGGCATATCTGCCATTAGCGCAGTTACTCCTCTATACATTAGTGCATATAAAGCAATGCTCGATAAAAATAATACTGGAGGAATAAATATCTTTTGCCAAGCCGAGAAGTTTTTTTGTTTCACAATATTATAGGTGACCTGCCCAACTGTTATAGCTACAATAAGCGTTAAGAAAATGCCGCTATTGATCTCAGTTCCCTTACCTGTAAGTTGTGTAAATAATAGGGCACCTAAAAGTCCATAAACTAAAACAACGACAGCTTGTAAGGGTTTTATTTGGATTTTTTCAGCGTCTTTAGGTTCGGTATAATTTACATTTTCTCCTGCCGAAAGAAATAAATAAGCTTTATAGAATCCGTGTAAAATTAGGTGAACCACTGCGGCGTTAAAAAAGCCTAATCCACATTGCATGATCATAAATCCCATTTGCGCAATGGTAGAGCAAGCTAACTTTTGTTTGACGTTTACCTGAATAAGTTTCGCAAATTGAGCTGTAATTGCAGTGATACCTCCGATGATAAAAAGTATGCTTAAAGTGTGAGAAGCAAATAATATACCTGCAAATAAAGACAGCAAAATACCTGAACCATTTACAAAACCCGCATGCATCAGTGCAGAAGCAGGAGTAGGAGCCGTCATTGCGGATAGTAACCAGCGATGGAACGGATAGATGGCAGATTGTATAATTGCAGAAACGATGATGCAAATAGAGGCGATAAATAGTGTTGCTTTTGGTAGGGTATTGATGTTTGAGTTGATCAAGCTTAAAGTGTAATAATTACTTTGGTAAGCCAGCAACAAAACACCAACACTTAAAAAAGCACCACTCAATAAAAAATACCTTTGTGAATATTTTGCAGCTTTTTTAGCTTCTTGCCAGTCTGCGTTCACACCTATTAGCCGAGACATAAAAAATCCCATTGCAAACCAAGATAAGAGGAGAGGTGCCAAATGGTTGGACGCAATGAAAAGCATCACTGATACAGTGAATCCTATACATAAGCCCGTAAAGCGAGCCTGAAATTTAAAGCCTTTTAAATAATCCGATGCATAAGTATTAACTATCGCACTGAAGAAAGTTACGATAGTCCAAATAACAAGGGTAAAACCATTAATACGGATAATACTTTGATAATGCCATTCAGGGATGTTTGGGAAATTATAGATTAATATGCTTGAATTGCTCAAAAACAAAAGCCAAAAAAACAAGCTTGTGATTTTTGATAGACTCATCAATTTTCCTTCTTTTTCTGAGCTAATGGGTGTTTTGGTTTTTTCCGAGTTCATTTTTGCAGCTTTGATTTTTTAATAAAAAGTAGGATTTACCATCTTATTTTAGCGCCAAAATTGAAGATTTATATTTATAAGTTTTTATTTATAATTTATATAATAATCATAAGAAATATTTATGAATAGGATTATAGAGAATCATAGGTAATTTCTTTTTAGAGTAATATTTGAGGCAACAAAGCATTCGTAGTGCCCTCACTAATAAAATAGTGATAGCAAGGAGGTATTCGCCAAAGTGAGCGTTTAGCTCATGTTAATTTAGAAGAAAAGTAAATAAAATGAACAGAAAGCACATTTTAGGCTCAATCTTGTAATAAGTAATTAAGTATTTAGAAATATTACGTTCTAAAATAATTTAGGTGCTTCCAGTGCTAAAACGGGAATCTTTAAATCGGTTTTTAAAGCTGTATTTAAATTCTTGATTAAATGTGCTGAAAGTAATGGAGATGCCGTTTCTATATTTTGATGCACAAAGAAATACAATTCTTGTAAACCTTCAGCCTTCCATTCAACAATTCTTTTTACCCAATCATCTAGTCTTTGATAATCACTTTCATGATTGGCACCTACGTAACGAATAAAAGCCTTTGAGTTAGTCAGTCTCATGTGTAACATGTCTCTTCTGCCAGCAGTATCAACAATGATATTCGAGATATGATTTGCGCTAAAGAGTTCGAAAATTTGGTTAGAAATGGTTTCGTTTGTAAACCACTCTTCGTTTCTTAATTCAATGGCTAATGGAATTGATTTCGGAAATTCTTTTACCAATTTCTCCAATCTATCATAATCTTTAGGTTTAAAGTTATCGTGTAATTGTAGAAATACCATTCCTAATTTCTCTTCAAAATTACTAATGGCATCACAAAAATGAGTTAAAGGTTCATGAATATTAGTTAACCTGCGATAGTGACTCACCGTATTCGTAATTTTCGGGAAGAACTTAAAATTTTCTGGTGTTTTTTCTTTCCAGGTCAAAACCTGATTAATACTTGGCGAATTATAAAATGTGGCATTCAGCTCAATCGAATTAAACTGTGTGGCATAATAAGTTAATTCATCTTTGGTCCCCTTCGGATAAAAACCTTTTAAATCAGCCTTATTCCATTTTGCACATCCAATATACGCATCAAAACTATCGTTAGCTTTAGTTTTTGACAAAATTTCTTTTGTTTCTTTTGCATCCGCCGGAAGGCTAAAATCTATTTTCGAGGGGTCTTCTACTTTTCCAAATTGCATTTTACCTTATTTAATTTTATTAAAGATCCAAACATTCAATTTTTATTTAGTTCAATTGTATCTTGGATCAAAGTCTACCATCCATTTTATTCCAAATTTATCCTTCAACATTCCAAAATAAGAACCCCACGGACTGTCATTAATTGGCATTTCTACAGTTGGGCCAACAGTCAGCCCGTTGAATAATTTTGTGGCCTCCTCTCGACTTTGAGCACTTACAGATATGGCGTACCTATTCCCTTCTTCCATTTTATGGCCCATGCTCTCTAAAAAATCGGTTCCCATTAAAACGTTACCATTACCAATAGGTAAAGCAATGTGCATTAATTTGTTTCCATCTTCTTCTGATAGTGGATGATCGGGATTTGGCATTTCTTTAAAACGAGTGATTAAAGCAAACTCACCTCCAAAAACAGATTTGTAAAAATTAAATGCTTCTTCAGTATTTCCGTTAAAATTCAAATAAGGATTTATAATGGCCATAATTCTTTAATAATTGGTTTTTGATTCTCAAATTTAAATAAATGCCTTATTAATTTATTAAAAAAGATTGTAAATGAAGAAGGCGGTATTTCAATAAATGACATTCTAAAGAGTTAGCTCTCTTATAATATTTGGTGTTTTTTCGTTAATTTTGCAAGCTTTAAAAACAAAAGTAGATTTCATTTTTTTATAAGCAGAGAACGCTTTTTTATGAGTAAGAAACAAATTGACCTGGGAGAACAAAGTGAAGTTGAAGTTTATGGTGCCAGAGTTCATAATTTAAAAAATATAGATATTTCTTTCCCTAGAAATAAACTGGTAGTAATTACCGGTTTAAGCGGTTCAGGGAAATCGTCTTTGGCTTTTGATACCATTTATGCAGAAGGTCAAAGGCGTTATATGGAGACTTTTTCTGCCTATTCCCGTCAATTTATGGGAGGGATGGAAAGGCCAGATGTAGACAAAGTTTCGGGCTTAAGTCCAGTGATTGCTATTGAGCAAAAAACGACTTCTAAAAATCCAAGGTCAACGGTAGGTACCATTACCGAGATTTACGATTTCATGCGTCTGTTATATGCCAGAGTTGGTGATGCTTACTCCTATAATACTGGAGAAAAGATGGTGAAAATGTCTGAAGATCAGATATTAAATCAGATTTTAACCCAGTTTGATGGCAAGCCGATCAATATTTTAGCACCCGTTGTAAAAGGAAGAAAAGGACATTATCGCGAGCTTTTTGAGCAAATTAGAAAGCAAGGTTATTTGAAGGTAAGAGTAGATGGAGAGATAGTAGATGTAGTTCCTAAAATGCAGGTAGATCGCTACAAAATCCATGATATTGAAACTGTAGTTGATCGTTTAGTAGTTTCTGAAAAGGATAAAAAGCGTTTATATACCTCTATTCAATCAGCTTTAAAGATTGCTAAAGGAATTATCAAAATTTCAGATAAAGAAAATAACACCTATCATTTTTCTAAATATTTGATGTGCCCAACCACGGGTATTTCTTACGATGAACCACAACCTAATTCATTCTCTTTCAACTCACCTTATGGCGCTTGCCCTGAGTGTGATGGCTTGGGTTATGTTTTCGATGTAGATGAAGAATCCGTTATTCCTTATCCTAAATTGAGCATCATTAATGGAGGTTTAGCTCCTTTAGGAGATTACCGCGAAACTTGGATTTTCCAAGTGATTAAAGCTTTGAGTAAAAAATATAATTTCTCTTTATCACAACCGATGGAGAAATTGGAGAAAAAAGCCATTGACATATTACTTCATGGAACAGATGAATTACTCACTGTTCCGGTTGAGTATAATAAGTGGAACGTTCAAAATTATCAAATCCATTTTGATGGAATCATCAAGATGTTGGAGGAGCAGAACGAGAAGAAAGCTGGAATCTCTGATGATTTAGATAGTTTTAGAGTGTTGAAAACCTGTCCACTTTGCGAAGGTGCAAGGTTAAAAAAAGAATCATTACACTTTAAAGTAGATGAAAAAAATATCTTCGAGTTAGCCTCGATGGATATCAGTAAACTGCAAGAATGGTTTGAGGGTTTAGAAGAAAGATTAAGCGAGCGTCAGAACATCATTGCTAAAGAAATCCTTAAAGAAATAAGGTCAAGAATCGTATTCTTGCTAGATGTAGGATTAGTTTATTTGACTTTAGACAGAACTGCAAAAACATTATCAGGAGGAGAGGCGCAACGTATCCGTTTGGCTACCCAAATTGGTTCTCAACTCATGAATGTGATGTACATCTTGGACGAGCCTTCTATCGGTTTACATCAAAGAGATAATGACAGATTAATCAAAGCTTTAAAAAATCTTCGTGACTTGAATAACACCGTTTTGGTGGTAGAGCATGATAAAGACATGATTTTACAGGCTGATTATGTGATTGATATGGGTCCAGCAGCAGGTGTTCATGGTGGAGAAATTGTAGCTCAAGGAACTGCAGCAGAGTTACTCAAAACACATACTTTAACAGCGTCCTATTTAAATGGAGAGCGAGAAATTGCTATCCCTGATAAGAGAAGAGAAGGAAATGGAAAAGTCTTATCGCTTAAAAAAGCTACGGGAAATAATTTGAAGAACGTCAGCGTTGATTTCCCCCTTGGGAAGTTTATTTGTGTAACTGGCGTTTCTGGAAGTGGGAAATCTACTTTGATAGGCGAAACACTTTACCCCGTTTTAAATAAACATTTCTTTAGAGCTAAAAAACTTCCTATGCCTTTTAAAGAAATTAAAGGTTTGGAACTTATAGATAAAGTGATTGAGATTAATCAATCAGCTATCGGGCGAACCCCAAGGTCAAATCCATCCACTTATACTGGTGTTTTCTCTGATATCAGAAACCTTTTTGTAGCACTGCCTGAGGCGCAGATTCGGGGTTATAAGCCAGGACGTTTCTCTTTCAATGTAAGAGGTGGAAGATGTGAAACTTGTCAGGGTGGAGGAATGAAGGTAATTGAAATGAACTTTTTACCCGATGTAGCCGTACCTTGCGAAGAATGTGGTGGGAAACGCTATAACCGAGAAACTTTAGAAGTCCGTTTTCGTGGAAAATCTATTGCCGATGTTTTGGACATGAGCGTAGAAGATGCAGTAGTCTTTTTTGAAAATATTCCTTCAATTTATCGAAAAATAAAAACGTTAAATGATGTGGGCTTAGGTTATATCCGACTTGGGCAATCATCTACCACACTTTCTGGTGGCGAAGCGCAACGTGTGAAGTTAGCAACGGAGCTTTCTAAAAAAGATACCGGAAATACCTTTTACATCCTAGATGAACCTACCACAGGGTTGCATTTTGAAGATATCAATGTATTAATGGGTGTTTTGAATCTAATTGTAGATAAGGGAAATACCGTTTTGGTCATTGAGCACAATTTAGATGTGATTAAAGTAGCAGATCATGTGATAGATTTAGGTCCAGAAGGAGGATCCGCCGGGGGAAATATTGTTTTCGCTGGAACACCAGAAGGGTTATGCAAAGTCAAAGAAAGTTTCACTGGTCAATTTTTGAAAAAAGAGATGGAAAATTCTTTAAAGCTGTCCTAAACCTTTTTATTAAATTAATTATCTTTAGATAAGTTTTAGCTTTTTGTTTTTGGTAATTAGCTTTTTGTTTTCAAAAATGGAAGATAAAAACCAAAATATCATTTCAAAACCTACTGCAGATTATGAAAAGGCAGAAATGGATTTGCTGCGTAATGCTCAAAAACATTCCTACACAGAACGTTTTCTAATGATGACCACCTTCATGAAAATGGATCAAATGTTTAGAGATGCTAAAATAACTCATCAACCAGATACTAAAAGCAACAATTAATTATAGATATTTTAGACTTAAAAGTTGTTTTCATACGCGTTAATCGTCAAAAAAACAGCGAATCGTCCAAAAAATCAAATGGATATCATCGCTTTAGAAAAAATCAAAAAGTTGAGAGAGGAAGAAAGTTAATTTAAAAAACCAATACTTCCACATTTATCTTCCGCAAGTCCTTTTAACTCAATTGTTACTCTCATTATCGTATTGGTTTTCATTTCAATCAGTTTTATTTGGCTTAAGCTATTGCAGTTCAAAACAATACTTTGTAGATAGCTGTTTTATCGTAAATTAGTTGGTATGCTAAAACTCCTCACCGCCAAACAAACAAAGGAAGCAGATCATTACACCATTATCAATGAACCTATACGTTCATCTGAATTGATGGAAAGAGCTGCTAAAGCTTTCACCAAGGTTTTTATTGAACGATTGAATGATCGAAAGAAAAGCATTTTAATTTTCTGTGGGAAAGGGAATAATGGCGGAGACGGATTAGCCATTGCAAGGATGTTGTTAGATGAAGGTTATCATCAGCTTCAAGTTTTTATTGCTGATTTTTCTAATAGATCAAGCGAAGACTTTGAATTGAATCTTGAGCGCTTACAATTGAAAGAGGCATCCATTTTTTACCTAAAATCTGCTAGTGATATTGATTTGCAGGAAAGTGATTTCGTGATAGATGCACTGTTGGGGTCGGGATTAAACAAACCGTTAGAAAAGGATTGGGAAAAACTGGTCAGAAAAATAAATCAATTTCCGGGTTTTAAAATAAGCGTGGATGTACCTACTGGCTTACCTTGTGAAGGTGAGTTATTGGGAGAAGATATAATCAAAGCTGACTGGGTCATCACTTTTCAACGTCCCAAACTAAACTTCTTATTACCTATTTCTAGTCCTTATATAAAAGAGTGGAAAGTTGTCAATATAGGTTTAGACGAAAATTATATTCAAAGTACTGCTTCTCCATTTTTCTGGTTTTGGAAGGGTGATGTTCAAAACTATATCAAAGCTCGCCAACCTTTTGAGCATAAAGGATTGTTAGGTCATGCGTTGATTATTGCTGGGGCTGCTGAAACGATGGGTGCAGCTTTATTGTGTACCGATGCCTGTATTAAAAGCGGAGCTGGACTAACTACTGCATTAATCCCTGAAAGTGGATTAAGAGCTTTAAATGCGAGAATTCCGGAAGCGATGTATGCATCCCGAGAAAATCTTAAAAATATTAACTGGGATACTTATACAGTGATAGGGATTGGTCCTGGATTGGGAACAAATGCTGATGCTATTGACTTAGTTAAAGTGCTTTTAAAAAATTTCCGTAATCCTATTGTGATAGATGCAGATGCGATTAACATTTTGGCTAAAAACCCAGAGTTGATCAATCAAATTCCTGAGAACTCTGTTTTGACACCTCATATGAAAGAGTTCGATCGATTATTCGGTACCCATGAAAGTTGGTGGAAACGTATCGAAACCGCATTAGAGCAATCTGCTAAATTAAAAGTCTATATCATCTTGAAAAATAGATACACTATGATTTTTACGCCTGAGGGGATTTGCTACTTCAATTCATCAGGCTCACCAGCGATGGCAAGTGGAGGAATGGGGGATGTTTTAACTGGGATGATCACCAGTATGCTGGCGCAAAGATATCCTGTTGAAAAAGCGGTTCAGCTAGCTGTATTTAGTCATGGTTATACAGGTGAGTTACTTGCACAAAAGATGTACGTGGTTCCCGCAACCAGTTTAATCAAACAAATCCCATATGTATTAAGGGAATTATTACCAAAATAATAGATTATAATTTATGCCACTACTTCATCACGATAATTCTATTGAATTAAATGATATTATAAAGAATTGCTGGGACGAATTAACTCTTGCAGCTCGATCGTCTACTCATCCTTATCACTTTCCTGTTTTAGCTACAAACCATCAAAATGAGGTAGAGTTGCGGACAGTAGTGCTGAGAGCTGTAATTCAGAATGAAGAAAGTCTGGTGTTTTACTCAGATTTTAGATCTCCGAAAATTAATCAAATCCAAGAGAATCCTCAAGTCTCTTGGCTGTTTTATAGCGGGGAATCCAGGATACAAATCAGGATCAAAGGCTTGGCTAAAATTCATCATCAAGATGAGATAAGTCATCAATATTGGAAGCTTTTAAAGTCTAGGAATAAAAGAGATTATGCGACAATTCTGTCACCCTCGAGTACCATCAATAACAATAAAGAGGTGGATTATATCAAAGATGGAAATGATGAGCAGCTATTCGATCATTTTGTGGGAGTAACCACTGAAGTTACTGAAATAGATTGGTTGAGGATAGGGTCTGATTCAAATAAAAGAGCCAGATTTCTCAAAGAAAAATCTGGCTTTATGGGGGAATGGTTGGTACCTTAAATGATGTTACCAATCACCATTAGTTTTTCTAAAGTTGGACTAACACTTCCGCCTCTTGGTTCTAAGGTAATTGCAAATGTTTGAGCAGTCCCAATAGATTTCATGCTTTTCAAACCTATTTCATTAGATTCAGCATCGAAAACACCTAAGTCAACGGGTTTTCCATCAACTAATGCCCATAACTGATACTGATGTTCAGCATCGTTCTTTGGCATCTTCATGCTGTGTAAGTCTAACATTACTTTTTCCTCTTTCGGGTTAAAAGCAACAACAATATTAGATTCTGGAGAATTAGCAGTCCCTTTTAAACTCACCATTTTATAGGCTGGGTTTGAGTACATGTTTAAAATCTCATCACTACTAGAAACTTTCTTGTCTAAATAATTTACTTGATTAGCAAAGCCTTGGTTGCTAGATTGTAGGCTAGCAATTTGTGCCTTAGAATCATTTAAATTTTTATTTAAATTGATGACAGCAATAATACTCACTAATAAAAGTGCTAAACAGGCAGCTAAAGAGAATTTATAAAAATTCAGTTGTTTGCTATTGATAGTAACAACCTTCGCTTCTTCTTTTGGAGCCACAGCAATTTTTGCTTCTTCATCAGAAAAAGTAATGCTATTAAAGAAACCTTCTCGCACTCTTTCTGAAGGTTCTAGGGTAAGATCATCAGCGATGTTATTCATCATCAGCTCAATCTCGTCTAATTCAACTTTAACCTCGGGATGCAATTTGCACATCGCTTCTACCTCGGCTCTTTCAGTCGAATTCAGATCTCCTAAAACGTAAAGCTCTAGTATCCCGGATTCAATGTATGATTGTAAATTTTCCAAACTATTTAAAATATTTTCTTAACTCAATAATTCCCATTCTTAGGCGTGTTTTAACAGTACCTAGGGGAATGGCTAACTCGTCAGCAACCTCAACATGCGTGTATCCTTTAAAGTAAATCATATCAACAATAATTTGCTGTTCAGGTCTTAACTTTTGTACAAGATTTTTAACTCCCAGAAGCTCGGGTTTATAGGTTGAGTTTCTGGTCTCATCGATGTCATTTACGTGGTTTTCTAAATCTTGGTTTTTGGAGTGGTTTCTGTAATCTTTCGATCTTACTTTATCTATCGCTAGGTTACGGGCAACATTCACCATCCAAGTAAATAAACGTCCTTTGGTGGGGTCGTATTGTTGAATGGAGTTCCAGATTTTAACGAATGTTTCTTGCAAAACGTCCTCTGCAATTTCAGTGTCACTGATGACTCTACTCACTATGCCCATAAGAGAGTTAGAGTACATTTCGTACAAAGCATCAGCACCAATTTTCTTTTGGCTTTTTAATGCTTCTACAAGCTCCGCCTCTTCTAAAAATAGTTTTTTGGTTTTAATCACAATATTTTAAAGGTAATAAGAAATATTAAAAATCAAACAAGTGTTTTTCTGCATGGTAAGATGATCTTACCAATGGTCCGCTTTCTACATATTTAAAGCCCATTTCTCTACCTTTTTCTTTGTAAAATGCAAATTGATCTGGATGAATCCAGTCTAATACGGGGTGATGATTTTTTGTTGGTTGTAAATACTGACCGATGGTTAAAACATGAACTCCAGCAGCTTTTAAATCCTGCATGGTTTCCAATACATCGGCCTCCCTTTCACCCAAACCTAGCATAATGCCCGATTTAGTGCGTAAACCAAATTCAGAAATGCGGTTTAAGCATTCCATACTTCTATCATATTTAGCCTGAATTCTTACCTCTTTTGTCAACCGTCTAACCGTTTCAATGTTATGTGAAACAACTTCAGGCTTTTCTTCGCAAACACGATATAAATTATCCCACACCCCTTTAAAATCAGGAATTAAAGTTTCCATGGTGGTACCTGGGCTTTCTCTTCTGATGGCTCTGATGGTCTCTGTCCAGATGATAGAACCCCCATCTTTTAAGTCGTCTCTATCTACTGAAGTTAAAACAGCATGTTTCACACTCATTAATTTGATGGAATTGGCTACCCGATTAGGTTCGTCGGTATCCACGGCTAAAGGTCTTCCGGTAGCTACCGCACAAAAAGAACAAGAACGGGTACATATATTTCCTAAAATCATAAAAGTAGCTGTACCAGCGCCCCAGCATTCGCCCATATTAGGACAATTTCCGCTTTCACAAATGGTATGAAGCTTATGTTCATCAACTAAACTTCGAACTTGGGCATATTCTTTACCTATGGGTAATTTTACTCTCAACCAATCAGGCTTACGTTGCATTTGATTTGCAGGAATAACAGGTAATTCTATCATATTACAAATGTATTAATTGTTTTTGTGAATGTATCTAAATGTATCTATTTGCTGATTCATGTATTTGCAATTTGACATTGAACCAATGAGATATAAATACTGTAACATTTAATTCAGTCATTTAGTTTAAATCAAGGAAGTTGATTTGAAAACGGATTTGTTTAAACCCTGATTGCCGACAAGTAGCGTCAGCAGCGGCATAATTTTTATTTTTCCTAGAAGGCTTATAGAGTTAATCTTTAAAGTCACAAGTATTTTGTCAGCCTTTAAAATAAAAAGATGTCTTTTATGAGACGAAAAACATCTAAAATGTTAAATCTTGCTATTATCTTTTTAAATTTGATTTCAATTCTATAAACATGGCCACTTCAAAAGTAACCTATTTAGGAGGTTTAAGAACACAAGCAATACACTTGCAATCGGGTACAGAGATCATTACTGATGCACCAGTGGATAATCAAGGAAAGGGCGAAGCTTTTTCGCCGACCGATTTATTGGCTACTTCTTTTGCTAATTGTATGCTCACCATTATGGGTATTGCCGCTCTTACGCATGAAATTGATATGGACGGCACCACTGCAGAAGTGACTAAAGTTATGGCGGCAGAGCCACGCAGAGTAGCTGAGATTCATGTGAATTTCTCTTTCCCTAAAAAAGAGGAGTATTCTGACAAACAAAAGAAAATTCTAGAACATGCCGCATTAACCTGCCCAGTTCATTACAGCTTACACCCAGATATTAAAAAGCCAGTTAATTTTGGTTGGTAATTTTAGGGCGTTTTCCCGATAGCTATCGGAACACGCTATCTGCTCATATTGCACAAGGCATTAGCCATAAAGCCGGTATCCGCTACTATCTTTAACGCATTAAATTCTTATAAAAACAAAAAGCTTCCTGATTTTTAGGAAGCTTTTTGTTTTTGCAATCAAAGAGACTTTTTTATGAGTAGACTTTGACTATCTATTTTTGTGCTGTTTGAAAGAATAAGCAATATTAAAACCAACTGCTGAAGCAGGCAAATGATAAGAGCCTGTGTAACTCTTGTCTTTTAAATTTACTATATATTTTGCATTTATAAAATCAATACCTGACACGTTTGCATATAAATTTAATCCAAATTTGATTTGATTGCCATTTTTTTTAACCTGAGTGATACCTAAACCTAAATCATAAGCTATAAAGGTTCTTTTCTGTGAATTACTCTTGAATGAAAGGAATGTCAGTGATTGATTGCTATTTGTGGGGGTATAACCATAACTATAACTTTCGGCTTTTTCGCCTGAAAAATTAATGGAGATACCTGTATTTACCCAAAATTTTTGATTGGATTTATTAGCCAGTGTTTGATAACCGATTTTTAGTGGAATATTTGCCAAAATATGGTCATACTGTGAATTTTTAATAACAAAATCAAAAGCAAAATCAGTTGGCTCTAAATCCTTTCTTTGTACAATGGTTTGAAATCCGAAGGGAATAATTCTTCCTCCTATACCAGCAGAAAAAGTAAGATGCTTCTTTTCATGATCATAACTTAATCCCGCGGTAATTCCTGGAGTATTGTATCTATCTAGAATTTTGATAGTTTGGTCGCCTTGTAGAACTGTGCTTACATTAATAAAGCTACCAGCATGAATGCTAATGAAGGAATCAGAATTTAAAGATATACTTTGAGCTTTGCTCCTATTATTTAATTGCAAAAAAAGAATAAATAAGGCGAGATATTTAAATTTCATTGATTTTATATTAAAGTAATGAAAATAATTATTTAAAGAAAATCACTCAACTGCATGTAACACAGTTGAGTGATTAATTTTATTTAAAACCATAACCAATAGAAGTGCCTATAAATGTTGAAAATAAGCCTTTTCTTGTACTATAAAAAGGTTGCCAGCCAGCTCTAAAAACTAATCCTTCTTTTAATGGCTGGAAGCGATATCCAAAGTTGATGAAACCCAATGCTGCAATTTTTGGGTCATTTAATGTTTTTTTGAATGTGAATTGGGGTGTAAAAACTGTACCTAACTCTAAACTATTTCTTCTTTTACCAAGTAAATAGTTTATACCAATAGGAATACTGTAGTATCTGCCAGATTGATCCGATGATAAGTCAGCAGCAAAATATTCTCCTAATCCAAAACCCGCTCTTAACCCAAAACCATCTTGACGATTTTTCTTCAAACGCACATCTATATTTGCTGAACCAATACCACCGGCACCTAAAAGTTCAATAAAAGCGGTTTTTATATAACCAGATTTTTCTTCTTTTTTCTCTGCTATATTTTCAGAACTTCTTAAAAATTGCTTTTTACCTAAGCTATAACTATACCTGATATCTAATCCTATATAAGATGACCTCGGACTAAACTCACCTCCAGTATAAGTCTTTCCATAAGCCTGTACAAATAAATCTCCTTTTACTATGGGATTAATAGTCCAATTTTTCACTAAACTCATGGTTAATGAACTCCTGTCAGAATATTTTCTTACAATCCCAATCCCAAAAGGGATATCAACATGTAAACGACCATTGATAGGAGGGTATGTAATAAATAAGTCTGGTGGGCCAGCATTTGGATCATCAAAATTATAAGGCTGATCTCTGATTGCTAAACCAAAAGCATCACTCTCATTAGCATACTGATAGAATTTTTTGGTTGCACCCAGATAGGTTTCTAGCAGAAGGTTTTTTATCTTAAATTGGTACACAAAAGCTAATGAAAGGCTAGCATAAGCATAATTTTCAAAGTTGTTATTTTCATATGCATTTCCTTCTCTAGTACTATTTCCAAATGCTTTATAAGGAGCTTCGAAAACATAATTATAGTCTATTACCCCAACACCTAAACCTGTTCTTATTCCATAAGGCTTATTTTTGAAAAATCGAGTGTAATCTAAACCGGTATTAAAGGAAAGTCTATTTTGACCGTAAAGTCTGGTAGGCGAAGCATTATCAACTTTAGGTTGATTAGTGATGTTTGGTGTAAAACGAATACCTAAAGAAGATTGAGCAGTTGATAAATTTATTCCGTAAATAAATATCAGAGCTAAAAGAATAATTAGTTTAGTTTTCAAGGTAGGACTAAATTTTAAATCGCTTCAGTTTTTATTATTTTTTTAGTTTAAACACATAAGCAAAATTAAACCCTAAATAAGTACCAGTATCACGATAAGTCCCATTTGTAGTGCTATTCTTAAGATTCACCGTGTAATGACCATCAATTATATTGGTTTTAGATATATTGTATTCTAACCCAAATTTTAACTGATTTCCGTTTTTCTGAACTTTTGAAATCCCACCCTCTAAACTGAAAGTTGGATAAGCTTTTTGGTATGATTCTGTTTCTACATCTATTAAGGGTGGATTATTTCCGGAAGAAAGATAACCAGTACTTAAGCTCATTTCTGTAGTGAAGTTAAGCTCAATTCCTGTATTAAACAAAAATTTTTGCTTTGCTTTATTCTCTAAAGTTTGATAACCGATTTTAAAAGGAAGACTTAATATATAAAAATAGTATTCGGAAAATCTATCCTGATAATCATAAGTAATTCCTGATTGATCAAGTCTATCTTTCTTTTTGATTAAAAACTGGTACCCAAAAGGTAATATTCTGGCAGCTAAGCCGCCAGAATAAAATAAGTGAGATTTTTCTAAACTATAATTTAAGCTTAATTTTACTCCAGGAGAGGTATAATTGTCTAATATATTTCCAGTTTCTTCACTTTCTATTTTAGATTGTGTAGCAAAGAATGTTCCTACGTTTATTGATAGGTAACTCAATGCTGGGGATTTTGAACTTTGAGCATAAGCACAAGAAAAGCTTAATATAATTATCAAAAAATTTATTGACTTTACCATGTTAGTGCTTGACTAAAATAAAGAGTATTAGCGTTTGAACCAACATAATGTTCTCCTATCATATCTCCTGATTTTATGTAGGAAGTTGCAAAAAATTCAATTCTACTTGATTTATAACTTCTTCTTCTTTTCTCAGGTTTATAGGTTGTGAAAAAGGGTTTTTCACCAGAGCAATTATTGTCAACAACGTAACCTAATATTCTTGCTTTACAAATTGTGGCAAATTTCTTCCAATGACCATTGCTTTTCTTTTTATAATTTTTAGTTCTAGCGACTATTCTAGAACTAAAAATACCTAAATAGAATCCATTGAAAGAGGCTACGTATTTAGCTCTTTTTGAATCATTATTATATAAATCAGAAAATTGATGATATCTCTTATGTGTTCTACAAGTGGTTCCGTTTGACCCACTTGCGTTTGTTGCGTATTCATTGTCTGATGGTGTACCGGTATAAATGCCTGCAATTTTAACAGATTGATTTTGGTTAAAAAAACTTTGTATTACCTCATCAGACCCTGTATATATGGCGTCAGGATCAGTATTAGGGTCAAGTGTTATGTTTTCCATCCAAGCATTCTCCTCAGTTTCAATTTTTTGTCTTAAAGAAGCAAAACTAAAATAATTTTCAAAATCTCTTAATGGTTTATATTCATCAAAGTTTTGTTGTATTTCAATAGTTTCAACTTGGTCATCAGTTAAGCTTCCTTTTTGGTCATAAAAATTAGCATTATAAGTTTCTACCTCATTATCTAATTGATTATAAAGATCATAAAATGCTTGATTACTTTCAAATGCCAACATTCCATTATCTAATGAAACACCAGGATAATAAGGTGGTTCACACCCTGTAAAACATTGCCAATCATCTACCCAGCATCTGCAAAAATCATCATAATAAGGTGTATAATAACATATTTGTCCGCATCCGTCTGTTGCTGAACTTGTGTTTAAGCCACTTACTTTTAATTTAACATTAGTGTTTCTTTGCGGATACATCTTCTTTTCAACAACACCATTTATAATATTTTCTAAAAGTATGATTTCGCCTCCAATATTTTTATGTAGGATAAAACCATTGAAATTTGAATTGATATGATCAATAAAATTTTCGGGAGTAATACTATAATTTTTTAAATAATCTTTTGTAGGAATATATGCAATCAATTCATAATCGATTATACCAGATTTTTTATTTTTCTTAATCAAAAGCTTATTTAAAGTTGAATTTCTAAATTTTTGATTTTCCTCTAATGTCCCTTTATCAGGAATTAATCCAGAATCATATTTGTACTTAATCTTAAATTCCACAAATGAATAATCTTTTGTATTCGATTCATAAGGTGAATCATTTAGGATTTCAAAAAGAATATCTTTTTTTTGGTTAGTTTTTAAATTGTTAGTGGAAATTGTTGTGTTTGATAAATTTGGATTATTTAAACTTTTTCTAAAGTTTAAATAACTGTTTAAAGCCTCTTGGGCATTAAAATTTGAAAATTCAGTCTGTTTAATTTGGTTCTTCGATTCTTTTTGACAGCTAAGAATCAAAATAAAACATAAACTAAACCAAATTAATTTGGTTGATAAATTCATGATTTATAAATTTAATGTTTTCTCCTACTCATAAGCTTTTCGGATTCAGCTAGGTTAATGTGTTCTTCTGTCCAGATGATTAAAACCCATAACTAATTTACAATCAGTTTCTTACATATAAAAATATTTTTTAATAAATAAATTAAATATCTTTTAGATTAATTATTTGTAATATAATTATATTTTATATTTTTATATTTCTATATAGAGGGGGTATTTTAATTTTATGACATATTAGAGTTTAATAAGGAAATTAACTTTCATTTTACCTCTATAATTTGATAAATCTTAACCTGCCTAGCGCATCGTAGCTTACATCTTGACCTTAAAAGACCAGCTGATTTTGGTTGGTAAATAAAAAGTCCCGATGAATAATTATTCATCGGGACTTTTTTATGTTTTGTTTATTTTTAAGCTAAGCAATTAACTCCAATGCTTCTTCGATAGAAATATCTCCATGAGATTGATCCAACACACATTCCCCATCTTTAATTAATAATAATTGAGGTGATTCGTGATGTACCTGAAAAACTTCTGCCACCTGGCTAGAAAGATTTCTATGGTTAATTAAATCCAAGAAATAAGGTTTCACATCGGCAGGTAGGTCACTTAAATCCATGTCTACTCTTTTCTTAGCCATCATGCTGATGGAGCAGCGAGTACTGTGTTTGAAAATTACGCTGTAACCTGTGTTTGCTTTAATCTCTGAAATTTGATTTTCTTGATCTAATGGAATCCAATTCATGGCTTAATAAAAATGTTTTTGTCTACGTTTGATAATACCTTAGCCGTTGGGAAATAAATCGAAGTATTACCTTCTGTGGTTTTTTTAGTCGAAAGTTTCAATCCACCACCTAAATCCTCGTAAGGCGTCCATACAAAAGTAGAACTAGTTTTCTGTCCTTGAAGTAAAAATTTCCATTGGATGATCTCGCCGGTGTCATCATTTACGTATAACCAGTATTGATCGCCAGGAGTTAAACCTACTTTGTCAAAATTTAAATGGATGACGTCACACTTCACACCTTTCACTTCTTCCGACGCTTCGAGCGCTGTATTTACACCTGGGTCTTGCAATTTTAAGGGAACCATTAGCCAATAGCTATCGTTGATAAAAGCGGCATAAGCGTTCTTGATTAACTTTGCACTTGTAGAATCTGGTAATTGAACGCCATTTTCAAAAGCTTTACCTTTTTTTGTATTGATATTAAAAAGCACAACATTCTTTTTTCCGCCCGCTGCAGCTGATTCAAAACGGTAATCACCTGTATATCTGTCCCAAATATGGTCTCTGCCTGGGTTTCCTTTTCCATCTCTTTCTACTGCAAAAGTAAATTGGAAGTACCTGCTTTTTTCAAAGGTGTTTTTACCACCAACCGCTTTCCATACCTTATCAATAACTTGTTCTTTAGTTTGTGCATGGAGGGTGGTCAACAGCGCCATAAAGAATAGCCCTGAAAAGAATATTTTTTTCATGTGATTTTTTTTAGATTAAAGATAATTTTGAGGCAAATTGTTTTTACCTTCTACTTCTTGCTTCCGGGTAAGAGTTATAGGCCGGACAAAGTTTTTGAGAGCAAGCAGGTAAAATAGTTCCTACTAACATTACCGCTAAAACAATATAGATCACTTTTTTCATCGCTGAATTTTTATTAAAGTTAAATATTTTATCACTAATTATCTATTAATCTTTTATGTCGGAACCTAACTGCGCCATCTTAATCGCGGTAATTGCGGCTTCGTCTCCTTTATTGCCATGTTTGCCACCTGCTCTATCTAAAGCTTGTTGCTGATTATCGGTGGTTAAAACGCCAAATATAACCGGTTTGGTATGCTTTAGACCTACGTTCGAAATTCCGTTTGCTACCGCATCACAAATAAAATCAAAATGGCGGGTCTCCCCCTGTATCACACAGCCTAAACAAATTACCGTATCCAATTTTTGATGCGTTAACATCAAATCTGCACCAGAAATCAATTCATAACTGCCTGCTACTTCTACCGAAACAATGTTTTCTGCTGTTGCGCCATACTTGATTAACGAATCGTAAGCACCTTTATAAAGAGCTCCCGTCACTTCAGCATTCCAAGAAGCTACTACGATTCCGAAACGAAAAGGTTTTGCAGAAGGAACGGTGGTGTGCGAGAAATCAGATAAATTCTTAAGTTGAGTGGCCATGGTATAAAAATAAAAAAGGTTAGCTGTATTTCAGCTAACCTTTTTAAAATGTGATGATTTGATTATAATTTTCCTTCTGCTCTGGCAATATACATATCGATATTGGTTGCTGTTGTGCTTTCAGGGTAATCAGATTTAATTTTTTTGTAGGTATCTACGGCAGACTTAAAATCTTTTTGCTCCTCGTAAACTAAGCCTAGTTTCTTTAAATAAATAGGAGCAGCGAATAGGTTATCACCCTTAGAAGCAGCTTTTTTAAAGAAAACAATCGCTTCATCGTAGTTTTTCATTTCTACGTAAGCATCGCCAGCAGCACCTAAAGCTTCAGGAGCGATGATTGGATCAGCGCCACTATATTTAGTAAGGTTATTTGCCGCTTTTTCATATTCACCTTTATTCAAATAAGCCACACCTAAGTAGTAGTAAGCTAAATTTGCTGATTTTGTATTGTCATATTCGTCAATGATTTTTTCAAAGCCTGGGAAGTTTCCATCGCCTTTAATGGCTTTGTCCCAATCTTTTTGCTCCCAATATTGTTGCGCTTTGAACATTTGGTTGACCGCTTCAGTTTCTCTTGGTGCTAAATAAAAATACTGATAGGCAAAAAATAGTAAAATCAATCCGATAACTGTTCCTCCAATCACTAACAAGCTTTTTCTATTCTCCTGAATAAAATCACCCGTCTTTCCCAAAGAACCTGTAAGGTCTGATAATTGATTTTTTTGTGTTTTTGACATTTTTTGGTTTTATTAAAGATTGCAAAAATAGTGTTTTCCTTAAAAACGGCAACCAATTAGTTAAAATATTATGAGATAGTTAAATAACGCCTCTATAAATCAAAGAAATGAGTTTTCTACACATTTTTACTTTTATAAATGCCATTTATGAAATATAAAGCCAAGCAATTTTTCTAAATTAGCCTCATGTATCTGAAGAAAATCTCCTTGGTAAATTTTAAAAATTATGATGAAGCGGAGCTTGAATTTTCTGAAGGAGCCAATGCCTTCACCGGAAACAATGGAGCAGGAAAAACCAATTTATTAGATGCCATCCATTACCTTTCTCTTTGTAAGAGTTATTTTAATCCGATAGACAGTCAGCAGATTAAACAAGGGCGTGATTTATTTCTGATACAAGGGGTTTTTGATAAGAATGACAGTGACGAAGTGATTTCTTGCGGTATCCGCAAAAACCAGAAAAAGCAGTTTAAAAGAAATAAAAAGGAATACCAACGATTGGCAGATCATATTGGTTTGTTTCCTTTGGTGATGATTTCTCCAAATGATGTGAGTTTGATTTTGGATGGGAGCGAAGAGCGTCGGAAATTTATGGACACTGTGATCTCTTTAACTGATGCGAGATACCTAGACGAGTTGATCATCTATAACAAGACTTTACAAAACCGAAATGCGCTTTTAAAGCAAATTGCCGATACGGGTAAGTATGATCCAACTTTATTGGAGATTTTCGATGAGCAATTGATACGGGCAGGGACCAAGATTTTTGAAAAGCGGAAAGCTTTTATGGCTGTTTTCACCGAGGTGTTTAATCAGCATTATAAATACTTAACGGATGAAGCCGAAGCGGTAAACTTAGTTTATGATTCGCCCTTGTTGGCAGATGATTTCAACAGCCTTTTAAAGAAATCGGTAGAGAAAGACCGTATCCTACAAAGGACGACCCAAGGTATCCATAAAGATGAATTGACATTCGAGATCCATGGGATGCCGATGAAGAAATTTGGCTCACAGGGGCAGCAGAAATCATTCTTGATTGCCTTAAAGCTGGCAAAATACAGTTTCATTTATCAAGAAAAAAAGTTTAAGCCAGTACTTTTGTTGGATGATATCTTTGACAAGCTGGATGATTTGCGCATCACCAAACTGATGAAGATGGTTTCAGCAGATGACTTTGGGCAGATTTTTATTACCGACACCAATGCTGAACGGGTCAAACATATTTTCGATGAAATAGGTGTAGCTTTGAAATCATTTCAAATCAACCAAAGTGTGATCTATCATGAGTAGAACCAACGACAAAACCTTAAAGGAGGCCATGGATCAAATGCTTAAAGTTTATCGTTTGAAAGGTAAATATGACGAGACTTTTGCCGTTTCCTCTTGGGAAGAAGTGGTAGGAAAAGCAGTGGCTAACCGAACAAAAGAAATCTTTATCCGAGATAAGAAGCTCTTCTTAAGAATAGAATCGTCTGTGGTAAAAAACGAACTCAAAATGATGCGCACCCAAATTATGCAAAACCTCAACGAAAAAGCCGGATCCGAGGTGGTATTAGAAATGATTTTTTTATAATTCGCCTTTTAACTCAAGAAAACCCTGCCTTAAGCAGTCGACAATTGTAGGCTCTGTATCCGAAGTTCTAATTCATTTAACTGTTCCAACATTTGCGCTTTAAAATTACTTTTTAGGGTGGCGATATTAGGGTATAAGTTACGATAATAGCTAATGCCATTCAACAACTCTTGTTTGAATTTCAGGAGAGACTGTTGTTTCTTTTTATTGATCTCACTCACCTGATTGCTCATATCTTTATTTAAATATTCGACATATAATTGCAGCTCTTTGATGAAGAGATGTGGCCTACTGACCCCTTCCAGTAAATTCAGTTCCCCGTAAATATGTTTCACCATTTCTTTTAAAGTAAATATCCTTTTAAAAAAGGCCGTATTGGGACCCGGGCAAATGGCAACCGCATGATTCTCTTTGGGGTTGAGCGCCTTATTTTTTATAAAAAAAGAACTGACCAAACCCTCGCACAGACAAAGTTTCTCGGTAACGCGGTCAAATTCTTGTTGATAGATTTCTGCTGGCAAATTGGAGCTTTGCAGTGCTTTGATTTTTAAGTTTTGGTATTCTCTGGAGGCGACACAAATGGGTTGGTCGGTAAATTCGGTATTGGATACTAAGAATTTCTTAACGCAGGGGCTGCCTGGTCGGCCTTTTGCAATTCGCTGCAGTCTTTGTCGCTCCGCGGAACTCTTACTAAAATTATTAAAAGGAATCCCAAGCGGAGAGGCGCCACTGATATAGAAATCCTTTTCTTCTGCTGCTGCTAAATCTGCTAAAGTCTCTGGGTCCACATTTGTGGCTTCGGGGACTAATAAAAACGGACTACCCCAACCTGCGGCATCCAATTGATAGTGATTCAATAAAAAGGCGTGTTCCTCCGCAGTACCCACTCCTCCCTGAACACTGATTTTGAGGTCGGGTGCCACAGTGATGTTTAAGCCCTTCCGTATTAAGGCATTTTGGTAAAGTGCAAAAAGCTCCAAAATCATCTCCTGTCTTTTAGCTTTAAATTCTTCTAAAATGGGTCCGAGTAAAAATCCTTCTGTCGCGAAAGCATGTCCGCCGCAATTCAAACCCGATTCAACCCTAAATTCCGAGACCCAAATCCCTTTTTTTGCCAGAAACTTAGCCTGAATAAAAGCCGATCTAAAATCAGATACTTTGAGGATCACTCTTTTCTTGAATTGCTGTTTTGCATCCGGAAGGAAATCTTTAAAAATCTCCAAGTAGCTGTATAATCGGGGGTTCATCCCAGCCGACAGGATCAAGGAAGCGTTTAAGTTGCTTTGCGCAAAACCTCTTAAGGCAGCCATGGCATCATTAAATTCTTCCACCAAAGCTACTCCGTCTGGTGCATAATTGGTTTTGTCCACTTTAGCCATGATGTTTACATCAATAGCGCCTTTGGTCATCTTTGCCTTTAAAATAGTCTGTAAACGAAGCTTTTCTGTCGCATCTGCAACGGCCAACATTTGTCGGTATTCCTGTTTTAACGGAGCATCCTCGGGTAATAAATCAAAATAACGGCTAAGTTCAGTATCGGGGTCAAAAGCTTGTGTTTTGAGTGATTCGAATTGCTGATTCACCATTTCATCAACCATATTGAGGTAAGAAGTGATGCGTTTAGCCCTACTATCGACTTCATTTTTAGGGATAGGCAAGTAGGCGGTATCCGTATCTTTTGCATGAAGCTGATGCGCCCGATCAATAACTAGGTCATCTACAATAGAAATGACCGAAGATATCCCATAACGAGCAACTTTTAAAGGGGTATCAATGGTGTAACCTAGACCTAAAACTGGGATATGGAAAGTATGACTCATGCTATTTTATTTAATCACCACGAAGTAAGTCATCCTCTTTTAAATAGAATATGACGGAAATCACAATTCCGCGATTTGACATAAAAATTAAGGAATTGGTATTCAACAAAAACAAGGTATTTCGCTAATCTTATCCTATACTTATCCTATAGTTAAGCTATACTTGGTCATTATTAAGGATTAAATGGGCAAATGGTTGATAGTAGAAGGTGCATTGTCAATGGATAGATTGGTAGATTGATAAAAGGAATTTAGTTGTTTGAGCAGTTTTTCCATTGGAAAGGTATCCCCCGCCGGTGGGGGGTTGGGGGCGGTTTTCCATATTGTCTATTTTGACCTCATATCAGTACTGATTCGGTGATTTAAATTTCCGATAGAAATAAAGCCAAACGAGGTATTTATTGAAGCTTATCCTTTTACCATCCTTTTACTATCCTAT
>JACMOI010000175.1 GCA_014378105.1 Pseudopedobacter sp. | reverse complement strand
GTGCAAAGCGGTGGTAAAATGGTAATGCCTAATCAGATTAGTTTGTTGAAAGATATCATTCCTAAAAATGAAAAAGTAAAAACCATTAGTTATGAAGAACATAGTTATGAAAATATCATCAATTTAAAATGGATTTTTGTGATCCTGATACTTTTACTGAGTTTAGAGTGGTTTTTAAGAAAAAGAAATGGTGCCATTTGAGTTTACTGTAGGAGAAATTATTACCATAGGCGGAACATTTTCTTTCGCTGTTTCTGGTGCTTTTGCGGCCATGCAAAAACGATTAGATGTTTTTGGAGTATTGATAATTGCATTTGCTACATCCGTTGGAGGAGGAACTTTAAGAGATATTCTAGTTGGAGACACTCCGGTTTTTTGGTTAAAGAGCGCTAATTATTCTTTATTAATTTTAGTAACAGCTATCTCAGCAATGGTCTTCTGGAAGAAAATTAAATCACTAAAAATCACTTTATTTCTTTTTGACTCATTAGGACTTGGATTTTTTACCATTGTAGGTATACAAAAAGGCTTAGCTTTTGATTTGAATCCGGGGATTTGTGTGGCTTTAGGGACAGTAACAGGTTGTTTTGGTGGGATTATTCGCGATATTTTATTGAATAATATTCCTTTGATTTTTAGGAAGGAAATCTATGCTACCGCTTGCATTATAGGGGGATTAGTTTATTTGACCTTAAGATATTTTGGGGTGGATGAAACGTTGTTGAAAGTAGTTTCTGTAAGCGTGGTTTTCTTAATCAGAATTATTGCCGTTAAATTTAATTTAACTTTGCCAAGGATTTATTAAAAAGAACTTTTACTGTCTTTCTTTTTGTCTTTTTCATCTATTACTACATAAATATCCTCATTATCTCGTCGCATATAATAACGTTCCCGAGCAAATTTTTCTAACCTATCTGGATTGGTCGTTAGCTCCTGTAAATCTTTTTCGGCTTTAGCAATCTCTTTCGTATAAAAATCTTTCTCTTCTTCTAGCTTATTCACTTTAGAACGATAGTCTAACTGCGAAGTCATATCGTTTCTATCAAAGAAAACCATCCATACCATAAAAGCCACAGAAGCGAGTAAGTATTTATTTTTAATAAGGTTGACTAATCTTTTCATTGATTTCAAATTCTTTTAAAGATATAGCGGATTTTATAATAAAAAGCTTAAGGTTTTAAACTTATTCACAATTTTATTTTTCTAAAAAGTAGGTAAAAAATAAAAGCCTTTGTTTTGAAAAGGCTTTTAAGGATTTTTTATAGCGCTTGTGACTCATGCTCATCTTTATCTTTCTCGGCAAAGAATGCAGTGACGGCAACAATCAAAATAACAGCAATTAAAATCCAAAACCAAGGTTTTTCAATAAGTTCGTGACCAGAAATTTCACTAACTGGAGCTGTAGATACATAAACTTCAGGTTGGTAAAGTGAGTCTTTCTTTGCTGTTTGACCAAAAGTGTTGATACTGATAAACAAGAAAACTACAACAGCTAAAGCACTTTTAAGATTGATTTTTTGAATAAATTTTATCATGATGAATAGAAATATATATTTAATTTTTTAATCGTCTTTAATTACAGCTACAAAAATATAAATGATGAGCGGTTTTTTACCTTTTTATTGAAATTAATCTTCTAGTTTCTGTAATTCCTCTTTTACAAAATCAATTAATTGCTGAATATATTCTGAGCTGAAGTTAAATTCTATTCCTGCAGTTTGGTAAATGGTCTTCATGTCTTTAGTGTAACCCAATTTTAAAGCCTCCATATAATTAGCTAATCCTTTCTCTGGATTTTCTTTGTAATTTTTCCAAACTGCAATGGCACCTAATTGAGCAATTCCGTATTCGATATAGTAAAACGGGACTTCAAAAATATGTAATTGCTTTTGCCAAAGATTTTCTAAAGCTTCTTGATGCTCACTCCAATCCACAAAATTTGCTCCAAATCTGTTGAATATTTCAGTCCATGCTTTGGTTCTTTGTTCGCTAGTGTGATTTGGGTTGGTATAAATCCAATGCTGAAAAGCATCTACCACTGCTACCCAAGGTAAAGTCTTCAAAACATCTCTTAACTGATAACGTTTTGCTCTTTTCAGCTCAGCTTCATCTTTAAAAAACACGTTCCAATGGTCCATAGAAATCAATTCCATCGACATAGAAGCTAACTCTGCCACTTCAGACGGGCAATGCTTAAAATCGTTTAATTCTAAATTGGCAGTTAAAAAGGTATGTACAGCATGACCACCTTCATGAACCATGGTGGTTAAATCTCTAAATGAATTTGCCGAATTCATAAAAATAAAAGGAGCGCCAGTTTCTGATAATGGATAGTTGTAACCTCCAGGGGCTTTTCCTTTGCGGCTCTCTACATCAAAAAGTCCATTTTCTTTCATGATTGCTAAACGTGAACCCAAATAAGGATTTAATTTATTGAAACAAATGATAGATTTATCAATCAATTCTGCTCCATTATTGAAAGGTTTCAAAGCTGCTTTTCCAGAAGTATCTACTTCGGTATCCCAAGGTTTTAAAGTGACTAAACCTAAAAGATTTTTGCGTTCTTCAGCTTGTTCGGCTAAAACCGGAACAATCACTTTCGCAATGGCGTCATGAAAATCAAAGCAGTCTTGTGGGGTATAATCAAATCGGCCTAAAGCTTGAAACATGTAATCTCTAAAATTATCGAAACCAGCATTTTGTGCAACTTCATGTCTTAACGCCTTCAAATGATTGAAAAGCTCATCTAGTTTGTCTTTATCTTCTAGTCTTCTTGCAGTAATGCTTTCCCAAGTATCTTGACGAGTCTTGCGATTTAAATCTTTTAGAAAATTAGCAGCTTGCTCTAAAGTATATTCTTGTC